>CANHDQ010000053.1 GCA_947459405.1 Comamonadaceae bacterium | reverse complement strand
GGCTCGACTTGAGCCGGGCGCGCGCCCTGGCCACCCACCCGCGTATCGCCCAAGCCGCCCGCAAGGCCGGCTTTTTGCAGGTGTTTGAATCCCGACCGACCCTGCCCGAGGTGATCGCCTCGATAAAATTGGTGGTTCATGACTGAGCCCGCCGCCCCGGCCCCTGCACCGACTACCCCGCCCGCGTCGCCTGTGGCGGGCGCAGGCGCGCCAATCGCCGGCTCGCAGCCGGGGGCGGGCACCGATTCCTTGCCCCTCATCCAGGACCTCACGCCGGTTGCCGATTGGTGGTTGACCCGAGGCTGGGCCTGGCTGCTGCTGGTGCTGTCTGCAGCGGCTTTGATGATTGGCCTGCTGCTGTGGCAAAAGCTCAGCGGCATCCAGGAGGAGTTGGCCCGGCGCAGCCTGGATGCTGGCACGCAGGCCGTCTCGGCGCGCACCATGGCGCAGCAGGCGCAGGAGACGTCGCGCGAGATGGCCGCTCGGGTGTCGGCGCTGGAGCTGCGCCTGAGCGAGGTGAGCATGCAGCGCCAGCAGCTCGACGAGCTGATGCAGAGCCTGTCGCGTTCGCGCGATGAAAACCTTGTGGTCGACATCGAGTCGGCGCTGCGCTTGGCGCAGCAGCAGGCGCAACTGACGGGCAGCGCCGAGCCCTTGCTCGCTGCGCTGCGCACGGCCGAGCAACGTTTGCAACGCGCTGGGCAGCCGAGGCTCAATCCGGTGCTGCGCGCCATCGCCCAGGACAGCGAGCGCATCAAGGCCGCGGCGGTGACCGATATCCCGGCCCTGTTGGTCAAGATCGATGAGCTCAGTCGCCTGCTCGACGACTTGCCGGTGGCCAATGGCGCGGTGCCCGAATCGACGCCGGCCGCACCGGCTGCGCCGCCAGCGGCCAAAGCCAAGGAGCAGGGGCTGATCGGGCAGACCACTGGCGCGGTGAGCGATTGGTTTGCGCGCGCTTTTTCGCACACGTTGGCCCTGCTGCAGGAGGAAGCACGCAGCTTGCTGCGGGTCAGTCGTATCGATCGCCCTGAGGCTGCCTTGCTGGCGCCCGAGCAAGCATTCTTTCTGCGTGAAAACACCAAGCTCAAGCTGCTTAACGCTCGGCTGGCCCTGCTGTCGCGACAAAGCGAGGTGACCCGTTCGGACTTGGCTGGCGTGCGATCCGCACTTGAGCGTTACTTCGACAGCTCCTCGCGCAAGACGGTCGCCGCCCAGGCCCTGCTGCAGCAGATACAGGCCAGCCTGAAGTCCACCGAACTGCCCCGTCTGGACCAGACGGTTGCCGCGTTGGCGGCCGTTGCGGGCGGGCGCTGAAAGCCGATCGATGCGCGCCGCCCTCTGGCTTGTTGCCCTGTTTGCCATTGCGGTGGCGGTGGCCCTGTTTGCGGGCAACAACCAAGCGGTCATCACGCTGTTTTGGCCGCCGCACCGCATCGACCTGTCGCTCAACCTGGCACTGCTGCTGGCCGGGGGGCTTTTCTTGTTGATGCATCTGGCCTTGCGCGCGCTGGCCGCGGCGGCCTCATTGCCCAGCCAGGCTCGCCGCTGGCGCGCGCAGCAAAAAGAGCGCGCGATGCAAGCGGCGCTGATGGACGCGATCGCGCACCTGCTGGCGGGGCGATTCCTGCGCGCGTCGCGGGCAGCGCAAGGCGCACTGGCGCAGGAGCGCACCTTGGTCGCGCTGGCCACCGAGCTGGGGCCCGACAGTGGCTACAGCCCGCAGCGGGGTGTGCAGTTGCGCGCCCTGGCTCACCTGGTGGTGGCTGAAAGCGCGCAGGCGCTGCAGAACCGGCCCCTGCGCGATGAGCATCTGCATCTGGCGCTGGAGCAGTCGGACCAGCGCCTGGGCGCTCAGACCCGCGAGGGCATCGAGCTCAGGGCTGCGCGTTGGGCGCTGGAGGACCGCGATCCTCTGCTGGCACTCGAGCGCCTGGCTCAGCTCCCCCTGGGTGTGGGCCGGCGTACGCTGGCTTTGCGTTTGCGCTTGAAGGCCGCACGCCTGGCCCAGCGCACGCCCGATGCCCTGGAGACGGCTCGCCTGCTGGCCAAGCACCGCGCTTTTTCGCCGCAGGCGGCGCAAAGCATCGTGCGCGGGCTGGCCATTGAGTTGTTGCAGGCCGCCCTCGATCCGCGCGCGTTGCAGCGCGCTTGGCTCAGCCTAGAGGAGGCCGAGCGCCGGATGCCAGAGGTGGCGGTACAAGCGGCTTCTCATCTCATGGACCTCGGTGGTGAGCCCGTACAGGCCCGTCAGTGGCTGCTCGCCGCCTGGGAGCAACTGGTCCAGCCCGAGGCCAGTGCGTCGCAAGAGCTGCAAGTGCGTTTGGTCACCACGCTCGAGCGCAGCCTTGAGTCGATAGACGACGAGTGGCTCGCGCGCATGGAGGCCGCCTTGATCAGCCGGCCGCGTGATGCCAACTTCCAGTACCTGGCCGGCATGGCCTGCCTGAGCCGCCAGCTTTGGGGCAAGGCCCAGCAACTGCTGTCACACGCCGTCCTGCATCTGAGCGACACCGGTCTCAAGCGCCGCGCTTGGCGCGCCCTGGCCCAGTTGGCCGAGCAGCGTGGCGACGCGGCCGCAGCCCAACAGGCCTACAAGAAGCTGGCGCAGGCCTGAGCACGCCGGGCCCGTTGCACGCGCGGGTTGCGCGCAATGGGTGTGCGCAATGGGTGTGCGCAATGGGTGTGCGCAATGGGTGTGCGGGCATCCCTGTCTAGCGCCGTTTCGAGGCCGCCCTCACGTCGTCATTGCGAGGCCGCAGGCCGTGGCAATCCACGTCGTCGTGCGGCGGACGCTGGATCGCTTCGTTCCTCGCGATGACCGTGTAGCTCGCGATGACCGGGTGGCTCGCGATGACCGGGTGGGTCGTGGCAGCAGCGTGGGGCTGCGATGACGGGGGCGGGCGCGATGACGTTGTCGGTCACCGGCATGCCCGCAGGCCGTCATCGCGACCGCTGCTTGGCCTTAAGGCTGGTTTTGCGGAGCCTCGAAAGGCAGCGGCATGCTGCGCAGGTCGCGGCGGGTCTCCACCAGGATCAGTGGGCCTTCGTCAAGCTGCACTGCTGGTGGCCGCTCGCGCGGTACATGCATGGGCTTGGGTTCGGCGGCGATGGCGGCCTGCACCTGGCTGATTTTCTCGGCGTCCGAGTGCACCCACTGCAGACCGCTGCCCTGCGCCACCTGCATCAGGTCCTGTAGCGGCAATTGATAGACCCCAATCGCAGGCATGCCCGCGCGCGGTGCGTCTGCCGCACGGGGGGCTGAGCGGGTCGCCGGGCTGTCGGGTGCGACGGCGGGCGCTGCGACAGGCGCCTGTGCTGGCGCCTGTGCGGCCACGGGCGTTGAGGCCGCGGTGGTCTCGGCTGCGTCGCGCTGCTCCTGCGAAGGCGCAGCGGCCTGACCGGACTCACCGGACTCGGGGGCTGCCTCGGTGCGCTCGCTGCGGCGGTCACGTCCGTAACGGTCGCGGCTGCGGCGCTCGCGCTGCGGTCGCTCTTCGCCGTCGCCCTCGGTGGGGGCGCGGGTGGGTTCAGTCGCAGCCGCTTGAGTCGGTGCCGCCAATTGAGTGGCTTCAGCGGTGGCGCCATCGTCTTGCGCGTTGGCGCGTTCGCCCCGGCCGCGTCGACCTCCACGGTCACCTCGCTCACGCCGCACTGGCTCACCTGTTTCGCTGGCGCCTGCCGGCTGGCCTGCAGCTTGCATGGCCGCCAGGTTGGCTGCGGCGAGCTCTTCCTGGCTGACCTCACCCGCGTTCTGGCTCGGCCGCTCTGCCCGGTCACCGCGGTCGCGGCGGCTGCGGCCGCCTTCGCGGGGTTCGCGACCTTCACGACCTTCACGCGGCTCACGCGCCTCGCCGGCTTGTGCGGCCTCAGCCGTGCGCTCACCCTGCGGACGCGGGCCACGCGGCGCGCGTCGTCCGTCGCGTTCTTCACGACCCTCGCGACCCTCGCGGCCCTCACGGCCCTCACGGCCCTCACGACCCTCCCGCTCTTGGGCGCCCTGGCGCTTGTCCTCGCCGCCTGCGCTGCGGGCGTCACGCTCGCCACCACGGCCTCGGCCACCGCGGCGCCCGCCACGGTCGCCACGGTCACCACGGTCAGCTCTTGTCTCCGTTTTGGCGGGGGCTTCGGCCGTTGCGTTGGGCTGGTCGGCTGCGCTGCTGGGGGCTGGGGCGGGCGCGCCGCCGAACAGGCCCTTGAGCCAGGAAACAAATCCTTTTTCAGCCGCCGGGGCGGGCTCGGCCACTGGCGCCGGTGCGGGTGCCGCCGTAGCCGGTCGGACCGCCGCTGGTTTGGGC
Organism: Comamonadaceae bacterium; assembly: GCA_947459405.1. Taxonomy (GTDB): domain Bacteria; phylum Pseudomonadota; class Gammaproteobacteria; order Burkholderiales; family Burkholderiaceae_C; genus Polaromonas. Next base: position 11,017 of record CANHDQ010000053.1, on the reverse strand, counting down.
GCCTCGGGCACGATGGGCGCCGGCATGTCGGGCAACACGCCCTTGATCACTGGCTCTTGTTTGTTGTGTTTTTCCTGGTTGCGCCGTGTGACGGTGGTCGGGTCTTCAAACTCCTCGGCCATCTTGTAGCTCGCCGCAATATTGTCCAGGCGTGCGTCGTCGTGCTTGAGCCGCTCGAGCTTGTAGTTGGGCGTCTCCAGCGTCTTGTTGGGCACGAGCAGCACCGAGATGCGCTGCTTCATCTCGATCTTGGCAATTTCGCTGCGCTTCTCATTGAGCAGGAAGGAGGCCACCTCCACCGGCACTTGGCAGTGCACGGCGGCGGTGTTGTCCTTCATGGAGTCTTCCTGAATGATGCGCAGGATCTGCAACGCAGAGCTTTCCGTGTCGCGGATATGGCCGGCTCCGCCGCAGCGAGGGCAGGGAATGGAGGCGCCTTCCGAGAGGGCAGGCCGCAGGCGCTGTCGGCTCATCTCGAGCAGGCCGAACTTGCTGATCGAGCCAAACTGCACGCGGGCGCGGTCCTGGCGCAGCGCATCGCGCAGGCGGTTTTCCACTTCCCGGCGGTTCTTGCTTTCTTCCATGTCGATGAAATCGATCACGATCAGGCCGCCGAGGTCGCGCAGGCGCATCTGGCGCGCCACTTCGTCGGCGGCCTCCAGGTTGGTGCGGGTGGCCGTCTCCTCAATGTCGCCGCCCTTGATGGCCCGCGCCGAGTTGACGTCGACTGAGACCAGCGCCTCGGTGTGGTCGATCACGATGGCGCCGCCCGAGGGCAGATTGACCGTGCGGGCATAGGCCGATTCGATCTGGTGCTCGATCTGAAAGCGCGAGAACAGCGGCGTGTCGTCGCGGTAGCGCTTGACCCGGTGCTCGTGCTCGGGCATCACATGCCCCATGAACTGCTTGGCCTGGTCGTAGATATCGTCGGTGTCGATCAGGATGTCACCGATGTCGCTGTTGAAGTAATCGCGGATCGCCCGGATCACCAAGCTCGACTCCTGATAGATCAGGAAGGCACCCTTGCCAGCCTTGCCGGCGCCATCGATCGCATTCCAAAGCTTGAGCAGGTAATTGAGGTCCCACTGCAGCTCAGGCGCGCTGCGCCCAATGCCGGCGGTGCGGGCAATGATGGACATGCCGCCCGGGTATTCGAGCTGGTCCATGGCCTCCTTGAGTTCGGCCCGGTCGTCGCCCTCAATGCGCCGGCTCACGCCGCCGCCACGCGGGTTGTTGGGCATCAGCACGACGTAGCGGCCGGCCAACGAGATGAAGGTGGTCAGGGCCGCGCCCTTGTTGCCTCGCTCTTCTTTTTCGACCTGAACCGTCAGCTCCTGGCCTTCCCGGATCACATCGTTGATACGCGCCTGGCTGACGGACACGCCGGGTGCAAAGTACTGTTTAGAGATTTCCTTAAAGGGCAGAAAGCCGTGGCGGTCTTCGCCGTAGTCGACAAAGCAGGCCTCCAGGGAGGGCTCGACGCGGGTGACCACGGCTTTGTAGATGTTGCCCTTGCGCTGCTCGCGCCCTTCGATCTCGATCTCGTAGTCGAGCAGTTTTTGTCCGTCGACGATGGCCAGGCGGCGCTCTTCCGCCTGCGTGGCATTGATCAGCATCCGTTTCATTGCAATTTCCTCTTGTGCACCAACACATGCCCAATACGGGCTGGGATGCCCCAAGCAGGCGCGCTGCGAACGAGGGAATTGCCGGAGAGCCGGCGTCAGCCCGGGCCAACCCTGAAGGTCAGCCTGGCAGACGTGGCGTGGGCGCGTGGACGAGGCGAGGCTGGGTCTGGGGCCGGCGCATTGCGTCCGCCTCAACCGGTGCGCGTGGGATGACGGGGTGGCTTGCCGAGCCTGCCCATGGCGGCATCGCGCGCCACAGGTCCATCGTCAGCAGTCCCAAAAGAAATGTCATCGAAAGCAGTCCGGCTCAAGACCTGGATTCACCTGAATCCGCCGGCAGCCCTCCTTGCATTGAGGTCAGCTGCCGGCTGGGGTATTCCTTGTGTGTTCGTATCGCGTCGACTCGACCGCACCGTCGTGGCGAGTGGGGGCGTCTGGGCCAGGTCCCTCGGTGGCGACGGTCGGCGGGCACCGACCTTCTGGCAAAGCCCGTCTCGGATTGTTTCGCTTGGTCTAAACTGCCAGACAAATCAACCACTTACGGCACATCGCCAGTGAAACACATTATAGGGGCAAGGCCCGTTAGAGCCAAGTTGCCCGGTGAGCCGGGCCTGGCGGCGCCAGCCGACGGCCGCCAGGAGGCGGCTCTGGAGGCCCGGTTGGTGACCGTGCAGGAAGATGGCGAGGGCCAGCGGCTCGACAATTTTCTGATGCGGCTGCTCAAGGGCGTGCCCAAAACCCACGTCTACCGCATCATCCGCAGCGGCGAGGTGCGCGTCAACAAGGCGCGTGCCGGTGCCGACACGCGCGTGAAGTCGGGCGATCAGGTGCGGCTGCCGCCAGTGCGCACTTCGGCGCGCGCCGAGATCAAGGCGCGCGAGATCATTCGCCACGGCGCCTCGTCGAGCGTGGGCGGTCAGGCGCCGGCGCGGCAGTTTGCCTTGCTGCTCGAAGATGAGCACCTCCTGGCGCTGGACAAGCCGGCCGGTGTGGCGGTGCACGGGGGCAGTGGCGTGGCCTTTGGCGTGATCGAGCAGTTGCGCATGGCCCGTCCGCAGGCGCCGTTTCTGGAACTGGTGCACCGGCTCGACCGGGAAACCAGCGGGATCTTGCTGGTGGCCAAAAAGCGCATGGCGCTTAAGAATCTGCAGGAACAGTTTCGCGAACGCGACACCGACAAGGTCTATCTGGCTTTGGTGCAGGGGCATTGGCCTGAGCGGCTCAAGCTGATTGATCAGCCGCTCATGAAGTTTGAGCTGCCCGATGGCCAAAGGCGCGTGCGTGGGGTGGCGCGCGAACATCCCGAGGCCATGCGTGCGGTCACGCTGGTCAAGCGGCAGCGCATCGTGCACTGGCCTGCGGTGGGCGATCTGAGCTTGCTGGAGGTCACCATTCGCACCGGCCGCACGCATCAGATCCGGGTGCACCTGGCCGGCGCAGGCCACCCGATCGCTGGCGACGACAAGTACGGCAACTTTGAGCTCAATCGCCAGTTGCAAAAAGGCGCGCCGCAGGCGATGCTCGAACGCATGTTCCTGCACGCCTGGCGCCTGAGTTTTAACCACCCTTCAACGGGCAAGCGGGTGCATTTGACGGCCCCCCTGCCCACTGCCCTGCAAGGGGTGATCGACCATGTCCCCAGCACTGAACTTTGACCTGATCGCCTTCGACTGGGACGGCACGCTGTTTGACAGCACGGCCATCATCGTGCGCTGCATACAGGAGGCGGTGCGCGATGTGGGTGGCACCGTGCCCAGTGACCGCGAGGCGGCCTACGTGATCGGCTTGGGTTTGATGCAGGCGCTGGCGCATGCCGCCCCCGATGTGCCGCGCGAGCGTTATGCACTGCTCGGTGAGCGCTACCGCCACCATTACATGGCGCAGCAGGGGCGCCTGAGCCTGTTTGAGGGCGTGCTGCCGATGCTGCAGGCCCTGAGCGAGCGCGGCCATGTGCTAACGGTGGCCACGGGCAAGTCGCGCCGGGGCCTTGACGAGGCGCTGCACAGCGTGGAGTTGCAGGGGCGTTTTCAGGGCTCGCGAACGGCCGACGAAACCGCCGGCAAACCGCACCCGCGCATGCTCGAAGAGCTGATGGCAGAGTTTGGCGTGGCGCCCGAGCGTACCTTGATGGTGGGCGATACCACGCACGATCTGCAGATGGCGCTCAACGCCGGTTGCGCCAGCGTCGCGGTCAGTTACGGGGCGCACGAGCCGCAGGGCTTGCATGCGCTCGGGCCCCGGGCAGTGGTGCACACGGTCGACGAGTTGCAGCGCTGGCTGCTGTTGCACGGCTGAGCGCAGGATACAAATGACCGAGGAAGCGCCGATCGCCCTGTGCGCCAGCGCCGCCCTGCAAGACGGCGGTCAGGCCGTGTCTTTCGACCTCAGCTACGGCGGCCAGACCTGCCGCGCCTTTGCGATTCGCTATCGTGGGCAGGTTCATGCCTACCTCAACCGCTGCACCCATGTGGCGATGGAGATGGACTGGCAGCCCGACCGTTTTTTTGACGACACGGGCCAGTGGTTGCTGTGCGCCAGCCACGGCGCGGCCTATCGGCCCGACAGCGGCCAGTGTGCTGGTGGGCCGTGCAAGGGCGGTCTGATCCGCATCGACCTTTCTGAGGCCCAGGGCGTGGTCTTTTGGCACCCCAGCTATATCGCCCGGCCCGTGCAGTTCTAAACTGCAGGTTTTACCCAAGGCTCCGTTTCCCCATGCAAGACCAACCCAGAGCGCCCCAGGCAGCCGAGCCCGGCGGCCCGGATGTGCAAGCCCAGCAGCCGTCGCAGGTATCCGATGTCCCGGTTGCGGCGTCCACGGAGCCGGTGCCACCGCCGGACGACCGGTGGGAGCGGACCACGCTTGAAAAGCTCGCCTTTGCCTCCTTAAATGAGCAGCGTCTGGCCAGGCGCTGGCGCAACGGGCTGCGTCTGGCTTGGCTGGGTTTTCTGGTGGCCCTGGCCTGGGTGCTGCTGGGGCACAGCGCCACACCGACGGCTGTGGCGACGCCTCACACCGCGATGGTTTCGGTCACCGGTGAGATCGCCCCGGGTCTGGAGGCCAGTGCCGAAGCGGTCAACTCGGCCTTGCGCGTGGCCTTTGAGGACGAGGCGGCGCGCGCAGTGGTCCTGCTGATCAATTCGCCCGGCGGCAGCCCGGTGCAGGCGGGGATGATCAATGACGAGATCATGCGGCTCAAGGCCTTGCACAAGAAGCCGGTGTACGCGGTGGTCGAGGAAACCTGCGCATCAGCCGCTTATTACGTGGCGGTGGCGGCCGACCAGATTTTTGTTGACAAGGCCAGCATCGTCGGCAGCATCGGTGTGCTGATGGATGGCTTTGGCTTTACCGGGCTGATGAACAAGCTTGGCGTGGAGCGGCGCTTGCTGACCGCCGGCGAGAACAAAAGCATGCTCGATCCGTTTAGCCCCATGGGCGACAAGCAGCGCGCCTACGCCCAGCAGATGCTCGACCAGATCCATCAGCAGTTCATTGCCGCGGTCAAGACCGGCCGCGGCGATCGGCTCAAGGCAAACAGCGAAACCTTCAGCGGTTTGTTCTGGAGCGGTCAGCAGGCGGTCGAGCAAGGACTGGCCGATCAGTTTGGCAGCCTTGAGTACGTTGCCCGCGAAATCGTCAAGGCCGAAGACATCATGGACTACACCCGCCGTGAGAACATGGCCGAGCGTCTGGCCAAGCGCTTTGGCGCCGCGGTGGGCGAGGTCTTGCTGCGCGCGATGCACACGGCGCCTGCCTTGCGCTAGAGGGCGGGTCCGCCGACGAGCCCCGCGCTGCAGGTCTTGCGATTGGCTAGCGCCCGATGGCAAAAACCGTCGGCGCGTCCAACACTGGCGGCGCCTGTTTTTTCCAGGCCTGCACGTTCAGGCAGCGGCTCCAGCCCCCGCTCAGGCTCAGGCCGCAGCTCAGGGCCAGTCGCGTGCTCGGCTGCAGCCCCTGCAGCACAGCCTCGAACAAGGCCGCGTTGCGGTAGGGCGTTTCAATGAAAATCTGGGTTTGACCGGTGCGCATGGCCAGGCCCTCCAAGGCGCGCAGGCGTGCGCTACGCTCGCCTGCGTCTTGCGGCACATAGCCGACGAAGGCGAAGTTCTGCCCGTTCAGGCCACTGGCCGCGAGCGCCAGCATCAGGGAAACCGGTCCGTTTAACGGCGTCACCGCCAGACCCAGTTCGTGCGCGGCTCGCACCACCGAAGCGCCCGGGTCGGCGATGGCCGGCATGCCTGCTTCCGACACCAGGCCGATGTCCTGCCCCGCCAGCGCGGGCTCGAGCAGGCCGCGCGCATCGAAACGGCCGTCATGGTCGCCTTTTTTGTGCAGCTCGCGCGGCAACTCCTGGATTTGCAGCGCCTGGATGGGCAAGGCCAGGCGGTGGCTCGCGTCGATGCGCTTGAGATAGGCGCGGGTGCTGCGGGCGTTCTCGCTGATCCAGTGGCTCAGACGGGCTGCCACCGCCAGCGTGCCGGCGGGCATGACCTCATGCAGGGGCGTTTGTGGCTCGCAGCCAAAGTCCAGCGGCGAGGGCACCAGGTAAAGCGTGCCGCGACTCACGGGTGCGGCCTCAAGGCAGGCCTGCCACACCGGCCAGGCGCAGCAGGCGACAGGTGCGGATCAGGGGCAGGCCGATCAGGGCGGTCGGGTCGTCACTGTCGATCGATTCGAGCAGCGCAATCCCCAGGCCCTCGCTCTTGGCGCTGCCGGCGCAGTCGTAGGGCTGCTCGGCGCGCAAATAGCGTTCGATCTCCTCGTCGGTCAGGTCCCGAAAGCGCACCCGCACCTGCGCCAGTTCCTGCTGCACCAGGCCGGGCGCGACCAGCGCCACCGCCGTCTGAAAAATCACTTGATGCCCGCGCATGGCTCGCAGTTGCGCCACCGCCTTGTCGTGCTGGCCCGGCTTGCCCAGGCACTGCCCCTGCAAGTCGGCCACCTGATCGGAGCCAATCACGATTGCCTGTGGGTGCAGGCGGGCCACAGCCTGCGCTTTGGCCAGCGCCAGGCGCTGCGCCAGCACGGCCGGCGTCTCCCCGGGCAGCGGCGTCTCGTCGACCTCAGGGGCCACGGTCCGGAAGTCCAGTCGCAGGCGCTCGAGCAACTCGCGCCGGTAGCGTGAAGTCGACGCCAGAATCAGGGGGCGCTGCGGGCTGGGGGCGAGCGGGTCCATGGCACGATTGTCTTACACTGACTGCCATGGCTCTCCATCCTGACGCTCGCGCGCTCAATTTGCCGGCCGTGGCGCCCCAAGGGCTGAGCCTGTCGGGCCAGACCGAGGTCGGCGAGCTCGGTCGGCTGCTCGAGGAGCTCGAGGCCTCGGCTGCCGCTCCTATTGCCTGGCAGGCGCACTTGCAGTGGCGTCAAGCGGCAGGGGCCAGCGCCCAACTGTGGTTGCATCTGCAGGCTCAGGCTCGGCTGCCCCTGGGCTGCCAGCGCTGTCTTGCGCCGGTCCTGGAGGCGATCGAAATCGATCGCTGGTTTCGCTTCGTTGAAAGCGAGGAAGTCGCGCTGGCCGAAGACGACGACTGCGAGGAAGACCTGCTCGTGATGCAGCCGCAGTTCGACCTGCTCAATTTGCTGGAAGACGAGCTCTTGCTCGATCTGCCCTTGGTCCCCATGCACAAGCGCTGCCCGGATAGCGTGCCCGAGCTCGACCAGCCCGAGGTGGCCAAGCCCAATCCGTTTGCGGTACTGGCGGGGCTCAAGAACAAGGCGCCTTGAATCCCCCTGATTGCCCCCTGATCGGGTCGGCCCCAAGCCGTCCGGCCCGCTTGGTTTGAGCGGTGGCGGGGCACGGTGGATGTGTCGGGAGCGCAGGCTGTTGCGCCGGGGTCTGCTCTGGATGGGCGTCGGCTCAGGTGCCGGGTTATAATCTTCGTTTCGCGCTTTTGGCTTGCCAGGCGCAGATTTCCAACCTCTGATTACTGAAGGAGCGGACCATGGCCGTTCAACAAAACAAGAAGTCACCTTCCAAGCGCGGCATGCACCGTTCGCACAACGCGCTGAGCGTGCCAGGCATCGCAGTCGAGCCGACCACCGGTGAGACGCATCTTCGCCATCACATTAGCCCCAACGGCTTTTACCGTGGTCGCAAGGTTCTCAAGACCAAGTCCGAAGCCTGATTGATCTGGCAGATGCAAGGCCCGCACTGACCCTGCGGGCCTTTGTTTTGTCTGCCGTCAAACTTTGCAACGGCGCGAAGAGATGATCCGCATTGCTGTGGACGTGATGGGCGGGGACTGGGGCGCCCCGGTCACGCTTGCGGCTTGCCTGACCTTTCTTCAAAAGCATGAGCAGGCTCGCCTGCTGCTGGTGGGTTTGCCTGAGGCCATGCAAGCCCAGCCCGTCTGGGCCAGCCTGGCCGCTCATCCGCGCTGCGAGCTGGTGGCCGCGCAGGAGGTGGTCGGCATGGACGACCCGATCGAGGTCGCCCTGCGCCGAAAGAAAAACTCTTCCATGAGGTTGGCCATCGAGCAGGTCAAGGACGGCCGGGCCGATGTGGCCCTGTCAGCCGGCAATACCGGAGCCCTGATGGCCATTGCCCGCTACGTCCTCAAAACGCTAGACGGCATTGATCGCCCGGCCATTGCCACCCAACTGCCCAACGCCACCGGTGGCGCGACCACCGTACTCGATCTCGGTGCCAATGTGGACTGCAGCCCCGAGCATTTGCTGCAGTTCGCCGTCATGGGTTCGGCCCTGGTGTCAGCAACGAGTGGGCGTGAATCGCCCAGCGTCGGCTTGCTCAACATTGGCGAAGAGGTCATTAAAGGCAGTGAAGTCATCAAAAAAGCAGGTGAATTGCTCCGATCTGCTTCTAATTTGGGCCATTTGAATTTCTTCGGAAATGTCGAGGGCAACGATGTGTTCAAGGGCACGACCGATATCGTGGTTTGCGACGGTTTCGTTGGGAATGTGGCCCTCAAGGCGAGCGAAGGTTTGGCGAAAATGATCGGCGACTTCATCAAGCAAGAGTTTTCGCGCAGCATCTTCACGAAAATTGCAGCCATTGTCGCTCTTCCTGTTTTAACTTCGTTTAAAAAACGGGTTGATCACCGTCGCTACAACGGCGCGGCCTTGCTCGGATTGCGCGGTCTGGTGTTCAAGAGCCACGGCTCGGCCGATGCGCTGGCGTTCGAGGCGGCCTTGTCCCGGGCTTATGATGCGGCTGAGAACGGTTTGCTCGACAAGGTGCGTCAGCGCATCGCGCATGCCGCCGCCTTGCTTGGCGCGACCGCGGCGGCTGAATCGGCCGCTGGGTCGGCTGGTGAGCCAACTGCTGCGGCGCTTAGGGCCTAAGCCAATCGGTACCGAATTTCGCTTGATCGATCCCACCGACCGACCCAAAGACACACGCATGAGCCGTTTTTGTCGCATCACGGGCACGGGCAGCTACCTGCCACCGCGCCGCCTGACCAATGCGGACTTGGCCGCCGAGTTGGCAGCCCAGGGCATCGAAACCTCCGACGAGTGGATTGTCGAGCGCACGGGCATCCAAGCCCGCCATTTTGCCGATCCGGGCGTGGGCAGCAGCGATCTGGCGGCGCAGGCCGGTCTGCGTGCAATGCAGGCCGCTGGCATCACCGCCGCTGATGTGGACCTGATCATTGTGGCCACCTCCACGCCCGACATGGTGTTTCCCTCGACGGCCACTATGGTGCAGCACAAGATCGGCGCCGCTGGCTGTCCGGCCTTCGATGTGCAGGCGGTATGTACCGGCTTCATTTATGCGCTCAGCGTAGCCCACGCCATGCTGCAGGCCGGCTCGGCCCACCGGGCGCTTGTGATTGGTGCGGAGGTTTTCAGCCGCATCCTCGATTTCAAGGACCGCACCACCTGTGTGTTGTTTGGCGACGGTGCGGGCGCGGTGGTGCTCGAACTGGCCGATGAGCCCGGCATTTTGGCCACTGATCTGCACGCCGATGGCCGCCACCGGGACATCCTGTGCGTACCCGGTCATGTCAGCGGCGGCTCGGTGCTTGGCGATCCGGTGCTCAAGATGGATGGGCAGGCGGTGTTCAAGCTCGCGGTCGGTGTGCTCGAAGAGACGGCGCGCACCAGCTTGGCCAAGGCCGGTTTACACGAGGGTGACATCGATTGGCTGATCCCTCATCAGGCCAACATTCGCATCATGCAGAGCACGGCCCGCAAGCTCAGGCTGCCGCTGGAGAAGGTCGTGGTGACGGTCGATCAGCACGGCAACACCTCGGCCGCCTCCATTCCCCTGGCGCTCGACCAGGCGGTGCGCGATGGCCGTGTTGCGCGCGGGCAGACCCTCATGCTCGAGGGCGTAGGGGGCGGCTTTACCTGGGGCTCGGTGCTGCTGCGCTATTGATCTCTTTTATTTAGCCATTTGTCTATGACGAACTTTGCTTTCGTGTTTCCGGGCCAGGGCTCCCAATCGGTGGGCATGCTCGATGCCTGGGGGGACCATCCGGCGGTCACGCAGACGCTGCAGGAAGCCAGCGATGCCTTGGGTGAAAACTTGGCGCAACTGATCAAAGACGGCCCCAAGGAGGCGCTGGCGCTGACCACCAACACCCAGCCGGTGATGCTGGTTGCCGGCGTTGCCGCTTACCGCGCCTGGCTGGCAGAAGGCGGCGCCAAGCCGGCCGTGGTCGCCGGTCACTCGCTGGGCGAATACAGTGCACTGGTGGCCAGTGGCGTGCTCACGCTCGCGCAGGCCGCCCCGCTTGTGCGTTTGCGCGCTGCCGCCATGCAGGAGGCCGTACCGGTTGGGGTCGGCGCGATGGCTGCCATCCTGGGGCTTGCGGCCAGTCAGGTGATTGAAGGCTGCCGGCAGGCCCAGGCCAGTTTCCCCCCCGGCAGCGCCGAGGTGGTCGAGGCGGTCAATTTCAACGATGCGGCGCAGACGGTGATTGCCGGCAGCAAGGCCGCGGTGGACAAGGCCTGCGAGGTGCTCAAGGCCCTGGGGGCCAAGCGGGCCTTGCCGCTGCCGGTGTCGGCGCCTTTTCATTCGAGCCTGATGAAGCCGGCGGCCGACAAGCTGCGCGAGGCACTGGTCAGTCTGAGCCTGGGCGCGCCTCAGATCCCTGTGGTCAACAACATCGATGTGGTGGTGCAAACCGAGGCCGATCGTATCCGTGACGCGCTGTATCGCCAGGCTTTCGGCCCGGTGCGCTGGGTCGAATGCGTGCAGGCCATCAAGGCGCGCGGCATCGCGACCCTGGTCGAGTGCGGTCCGGGCAAGGTGCTGGCCGGCATGTGCAAGCGCATCGATCCCGAACTGACAGGCTTGGGCCTGTACGACCCGGCCAGCCTGGCCGAGATCAAGGGGGCATTGGCATGAGTGACAAGCAAGTGGCGCTGGTGACCGGTGCCTCGCGCGGCATTGGCGCGGCGATTGCCCGTCAGCTCGCGCAGGACG
>CANHDQ010000052.1 GCA_947459405.1 Comamonadaceae bacterium | reverse complement strand
TGTGCAAGGCGGTGGACCGCGGGATGGTGATCACCGATGTCAAGCTCCTGCAAAAGCGCGGGGGCAAGAGTGGGCAGGGGGTGGCGGGGGAGTGACCGCTCACAAGCCGGCAGCGCCGGACTGCGCCGAGGCATCGCCTGTCCCCATCCTGTCCCACCGAGGAACGGGAAAAGGCGTGATGGACTCGTTCTGCGCAGCCCGTCGTTAGCTGCAAAGGGCGCTGCAGGCTTGAGCTTGAACGGGACGGGGGTACAAGCCGGCAGCATGAGCCGGCAGTATCAAAGGCCGGACCCGAATCTATAAATCAAGCCGATCTTGAGCGCGTTCAATTTGGCTTCATTAGAGGCGACTCGTCCTTGCACACTGGAGTACGCCGCTTGGGCGCCGCCGCGTGCATCCGGGAATCGAAACGCCTCTTTCGGAAAACGCACATGCAAGTATTCGGCGCGGATTGACCATGGCTTACCCCACCGCCACTCCAGGCCCGCGCCAAGGGCATAACCGAGGCGGTTTACCCGGTCAATTTCACTGAACTGTGCGGCAGTCTGGCTGGTCCCAGCCACAGCCCGGTACTGGGTTCTTGTTACCTTTTCTGTGGCGAACGCTGCACCGCCGGATCCAAAGAGCAGCCAGTCTCCAAAGGACCATGCAGCAACCGCTCGGGATGTGGCCAGCCAAGGCATCTCGTACCGAAGGGCGTCGCTGGGTTGTCCTGCGTAGGGGCCCGCCCCGATGAGGTCTTGGTTGCTCGCCCGATGACCTACGCGAGTCAAGTCCGCCTCGATCCCGACGATGAGTCCGGAGTCGAGTTGCCTGCGAAAGCCCAACACCAATCCTGCGCCATGACGCTCATTCCTCAAGTTATTGGCCGCTTCATCGGCCACGTCTCCCCCTGTGTTGGCTCTGATGGTGGTTCCATTGATCACGTTTCTCGAACTGGCCGCGGTAAGGCCAACGTACGAACCATCCCACGACTGCTGGGCGTGAGCAAGGGGCATGAACCCGCACAGAAAGGCCACCCATAAGGCATGAAGTGCCCGTGGGACAGCAGGACTCGCTTTTTTCATTTGGATCCTTTGCGGCACTCTTTACTCGTCTTTGACTGTCTTTGATTGTATTTGGGGCCCGTCTCAATCGGGCCAAGCGCTGATGAAGCCCAGCTCCATCGTTCAAGGGCACAAACTGGCTTAACGTACACTGGAAAAAGGCATTCACACTGACCCCAAGCTGCTGCAAAAGCGCGGGGGCGAGAGTGGGCAGTGGGTGGCCTAGACTGCGACCATGCGCCTGCTTGTTCTTGAAGACGATATCCAATTGGGCGAGGCTTTGAGCGCCGGCCTGCGGGGCGAGGGCCATGTCGTGGATTGGTTCACTTCCGGGGCGCAGGCCAACGCGGCGATGGGCGACACCAGTTATGACGCCCTCGTTCTGGACCTCGGCCTGCCCGATGTTGACGGACTCGTGTGGCTGCAACGCTGGCGAGCGGCCGGGCGGTCCTTGCCGATCCTGGTCCTGACCGCACGCGATACGGTCGATCAGCGCATCAAAGGTCTCGATGTGGGCGCCGACGACTACCTCATCAAGCCGATTTCCCTGAGCGAACTCGACGCCCGTCTGCGGGCCGTGATGCGACGCATCAGCGGGCGCTCGGCCCAGCCCGACTGGGTCCACGGCGCCCTGAGCTACAGCCCCGCCAGCAAGGTGGTGCAATGGCGCGGTCAGGCCGTTGATCTGACCGCGCGCGAGATCATCTTGCTGGAGGTGTTCCTCAAAAACCCGCGCAAGGTTCTATCGAAGGCGCAGTTGCTCGAGCAGCTCTACGACTGGCGCGGTGGCGAGCCCGAGAGCAATGCCCTGGAGGTACACATTCACCATCTGCGGCGCAAGATCGCGCCGAATTTGGTGCGCACCATCCGTGGGCTCGGCTATGCCCTGGGCTCGATGGAGGAACTTTCATGAGCTTGCGTCGGCGCCTGATGGTGTACTTGCTCATTTGCGCGCCGCTGGTGTGGCTCATGGCCGTGTCGGTGTCGTGGTTCCTGGCCCGGGAGCAGGTCAACGAGTTGTTTGATTCGGAGATGATCCGACTTGCCCGCCAAATTCAGATGACGGTGGTGGGAGTCAGCCCTGAAGCGGTGGCATCGGATTTGCCTCTTGCCGGGCCTTGGGGCGCGGCCGAGCTCGATGATTTTGCAGTGGCGGTCTGGAACCGTGAGGGCAAGCCCGTCTTCCTCGATCGGGAGGGGGCACAGCTGCCGAGAAATGCCGAGCAGGTTGGGTTTGTTGATTTGCAGATCGATGCCAAGCCTTGGCGGGCGTATTACCTGCACGCACCCGATGGGGCTTGGGTGGTTGCGGCAGGGCAAAGCCTGCATGAGCGCGACGAACTGCTCTATGACCTGATTGGCAGTCAGCTCGTTCCCTGGTTGCTGATGCTGCCGCTCTTGCTGGTGGCCATGGGTTGGGCGGTGAGGCAGGCCTTGGCCCCGATGCGCGATTTGACGCGAGATTTGCAGCATCGCCCTGCGCATGACCTGGCGCCGGTGGCTGTGGCTTCGGCTCCGGTGGAGTTGCAGCCCATGCTGCAGGCCATGAACGGCTTGTTTGAGCGAATCTCAGGCACCCTGGAGCGCGAACGACGGTTCACGGCCGATGCCGCCCACGAATTGCGCACCCCCTTGGCGGTGCTCAGCGCGCAATGGGACCGCCTTGATCGCACGGCCGACAGGGCTGAACGGGCACAAGCTACCGCGGCCATGCGGGCGGGGCTCGAACGCATGAACCGACTGGTCGATCAATTGCTGCGCCTGTCCCGGCTGGATGCAGCCCAGGGTTTGCAAAAGCAAGATCTGCTGCAATGGCCCGACATGGCCCGCGAGGCCATGAGTGCCGTTTTGCCTGTCGTCGAGAGGCGTCAGATCGAGCTTGAGTGCCTGTGGCCCGATGCGCCTGAGCAGGCGCCGGCTTGGCGTGGGGATCCACAGCTCATGTCAGCCCTGCTGCGCAACCTGCTGGACAACGCCTGCCGTTACTCGCCGCCCGGCAGCACGGTCACGCTTCGATTTGCCGGCGACCGCGTGTCGGTCGAAAATGAAGGCGAAGGCCTGCCAACGGATCGGCTGGCACGGCTTGGAGAGCGCTTTTACCGGCCTGAGGGGCAGCCCGAGCCGGGCAGCGGCCTGGGCGTCTCCATTGCCCTGCGCATCGCTGAGCTCCATGGCTTGACGCTGCGTTATCGCTCGCTGCGGCCAGGCACTGGCCTGGTGGCCGAACTGGCGGCACTGTAGAACCTGCTACTTGCCAGCGGCCTTGGCCAGCAGCTGGCGGATCTCGTCTCGGCGACCGGTGTCGGCGATGTTGCGGCCTGAGCGCGGCGGCGCCTGCAAGGCGCGCTCCAGATAGGCGATGCCCTCGGAGGTGCGCTTGTTCTCGATCAGGAACTCGCCATAGAAGAAATTGCTGTCGATGCCTCGGGGATTGATTTCCAGTGCCTTTTTGAGCAGTTCCTCCGCTTTGCCCTTGTCACCAAAGGCAAGCGGCCAGCCGGGCACTTTGTAATAGAGCACGCCCAGACTGTTGTAGGCCGAGCCGTCCAAGGCCTTTCCATTGATTGCGATCGCTTGCTCGTAAAGGGCTTTGGCTTGCTTGGCCAAACCCAGCGCACCCAGGCCGCCTTTTTCGCCGGCCAGAGAGCTCACGATGATGCCCTCCCAGACCAGGGGCTCGCTGTGGCCGGCATGGGTGGCGCTGACCTGCCGGGCCTTCTCGGCCAGAAGTTCAAAGCGTCTGACCCGCTCGGACGCCGGCGTTTGGTAGCGGACCACTTCCCAATCGCGCTGCAGCTCGGAGACGGCGTCGTCTACCGGTGCGGTCGATCCGATCAGGGGCCAGCTCAGGGCCAGCAGGGCCAGCGCGGCGCAAAATTTTTTCATCATCGTTCTCCTGGTTGAAGAGGGGTTGGGGCGCTGGACAGGTAACGCCGATGGGCCTTGAAGCTGCCATCCATCCAGGCCGGGAAGGCGCCGTTGAGGCGCACGGCCAGGCGCTCGGGCCAGCCGATGTAGCGCTCGCTCGATTCGCTTTCGATCAGCCCGATGAGGGCCTGCGCCACTGTTTCGGCGCTGTCGCTGTGGGTCCCGGTGGCCTCGTTGTAAGCCTGGGCTTGCGCATCGTTGAACGCGGTGCGCGTGCTGCGCGGCGCGAGCAACTGAACCCGCACCGGGCTGTCGGCCAACTCTCTTCGCAGGGCCTCGACAAAACCATGCAGGCCGGCCTTGCTGGCGCTATAAAGGCTAAACCCTGGCAAGCCGATGCGCCCGAGTGCCGAGCCGACAAAAATGATTTGGGCCTTGGAACTTTGTGCCAAGTGCGGCAGCAGGGCTTGTGTCAAGAGCATGGGCATAGCCAGATTGGCTTGCAGGATCGCTGAGATCTGTTGGGCACTGAGGTCCTCAAAGCGGCCGAAGCCCGGTATTCCGGCCGCATGCACCGCCACGTTGATCTGTCGGACCCGAGCCGCCTCGGCGATGGCCGAGATGCCCGCAGGGCTCGTCAGGTCGGCCTGGACCCAGCTCAGGCCGGGCTGCCTCGACTCTTGGGGGCTTCGGCTCACGCCAAGCACCTGTGCCCCTGAGCGCAGCAGCGCCTGGGTCATGGCCTGGCCGATGCCGCCGCTGGCACCGGTCAGCAAGACGCGTGCTTGCGCTGTTTTCATGCGCCGGCCTCGACGCGAGCTGGCGCCGGCATGGGCAGGCTGCGAAAGATGTCACCGTAAAGCTGGAAAAACTCGCGTGCCGCCTGGACGATGGCCTGCTGATCCTGCGGCTCATCGATCCGGTCCATCAGCATTGCAAAATGCGCCGTGTGCTCCTGATCGAGCTGCCCATGTGAGCGCAGGTAGCTAAACGCCTGGTCGGGCAGGGCCAGCGGTTTTTGGATCGCGTCGGCGGCCTCCAAGGCCAAGGCTACGCTGGTGCCTTCGAGCACGTACACCATGCCAAAAAACCCCAGAGGATTGCCGCGCGTGGTGATGTCGTAGGCGTGCGCCACCATCGCGGCCGTTGCCTGCGAGGGCTGGCCCGAGCGGACCGTTTCGTGGTCTTGGCCGCAGGCGCGAATATCGTTCAAGATCCATTCCTCATGGCCCCACTCCTCTTCGATGTATTCGTCCAGGGGGTCTTGCAGCCATTTCTGATGCGGCCGCAGCGCTGCTTTCGTTGCACGCAACAGGGGCACCGTGTGCTTGACATGGTGGTAGGCCTCGGTCAGGAAGGCTAGGTAGCTGGGCAAAGACACCTCTGCGCGCAGCAAAACGCCTTCAATGATGGGTGCGCCGATCAGGGTGCCTCGGGCGGAGACGGTCTGGGCGACCAGGCGGGCATAAAAGCTCATGGTGAAGTCATTCGTTGGTTGGACAAAGGGCTGCGTCAGCCGCACAGTGGGCGGCCAAGATGGATGCCCGTCGGGGTCGGCCATTGGCGGTGGCATAGCCACTGCGTGTGTCAAAGCCATCTTTTGCACGCACCCACCGGCTGATTCGGGCATAGTCCGGCAGCGTCGCGTTGGCCTGGTCGACGGCGTGTTGCAAGTCGTCGTCGCAAGCTTCGGGTCTTACAGGCCAAAGCACCGCCCAAAGGCTCGGCTCGCCATCGCCGAAGACCGCGGCCTGCAAGATGCTCTCCTGGCCAGTCAGCGTGGTCTCGACCCATTCGGGGGAGATGTTGCGGCCATAGGCGCTGATGAGGATGTTTTTTTTGCGGCCGCGGATAAACAGGTAGCCGTCTGCATCAATTTCGCCCAGATCGCCGCTGGGCCACCATTCGGGCATAGGCGCCGACTGCCCCAGGTAAGCGGCCATCAGGCTGCCTTTGATCTCGATCTCCGCGTCCGCACCGATGCGCAGCTGGCTGTGCGGCAGCGCCCGACCCACGCTGCCCGGGCGCTGCGCGCCCGGCAGATTGAGGGTCTGCACCGACGCGCCTTCAGACAGGCCATAGCCCTCGAAGGCGGGAATCTTCAGACTGTGCGCGGCATCGAGCAGTGGCTTGCCCACCGCCGCACCACCGACGGCGACAAACTTCAGGCCACTCGGTGCAGTTTGGCGGTGTTGCCGCAGATAGCCGCACCAGGCACGCAGCATCTGCGGCAGAACGATCAGGCTGTGCGGCTGATGCGTTTGCACCGCCGCATGGAACCGGGCCGGATCAAATTGGGAGGAGCCGACCCAACCCAAATCGGTCATCGGCAAGGTGATCAGCGTTGCGCCTTGGCGGCGCGCGGCCATCTGGCCGGCAATGTTCTCAAGCAGCACCGAATAAGGCAGCGCGCTCAGGTGGCGTGCGATCCCCAGAGGGCGCAGTGACTCCACCACGCTGCCCGCCACCCGGTCGAGGTCGTCTTGCCGCAGGCACACGCCTTTGGGCGCGCCCGTGCTGCCCGAGGTGTACGTGATTTTTCGGGTCCCGGGTGGATAGGTCGCCTCCTCGGGCGGCAGCCTGGCCATCTGTAACAGCCGGTCGGCGACGCGCACTTGCCTCCACGGCAGCTCGGCCCACATGGCGGCGGCTGAGGGCTCCGCGATCAGCGTGTCCACGCCGGCCGATTGCAAGGCCAGCCCAATTTGTTGGGCTGAAAAGAAAAGCGGCAGGGGGCTGTGAATCACCTCCGCCTGTGCACAGGCTTCGTCGATCACCACGAAGGCAGCGCTGTTGTCCAGCAAGGTCGCCAGAACCCGGGTGCCCGTCCCGTTTAGCAACGCTTGAGCCGCTTGCCTGGCATCGTGCAGCATTTGGGCAGACCAGTCGCGTCCCCCGTCTTGCAAGAGGGCTTGCATCAAGCCCCCTGGCGTCGGGCCAGCCGGTTCAGGGCCAGATCGATGCGACCGGCCACGACCACAGGGTGGTGCTCGTAGTACGTTCCCCAGCACTGAGCCTCTGGCCCGAGCCGCGCGGGATCGGCGGCGCCCAGCGCAATCGGCGCGATGCCCAGTCGGACAAAGACGTGCTGCAACTCCTGGGTCAAGGTGCTGCTGACCCATTGCAGGCCCAAACCCGCTAGATGCAGCCCGATGAGCTTGATCAAGCGGCGGCCAGCGCCCGATTGCTCCGATGAAAGATGCCCGACCTCGGCAATGCGCCCCCTGGGCACGCAGGCGTGGGCGTGGATCAAGGACTCGATCGGCTGGCTTAGGTAGCTTTCCAGGAACAGTGGCCCGGTGCTGGCGATCCGATACCCGGCGGCCGCGGCAATTTGCCCCGACTCGTCAGACAGGCTCAGCAGAACCGGTGCATAGCTCTGGACCGAAGCCCCGTAGCTTTTCTTGTAAACCCGGTGGATGAACTGTTCAACCTGTTCGCGTCCAGCGCTGCCGGGTGGGTACACCGTCAGTCGCGCCGCCCCATCCTGCCCTGCTCGCAAACGCTCGGGAGGGCTGGAGACGGCATCAAATCTTGCCAAAGCCGACATTTCGGATCCTTCGTCATTCATAGGTGGTTGTCTATGAAAACGATTCTGATCGCGTGCGATTAAGGCAAGATTAAGCCGAGCGCAAGGACTGTGGGTCACGCCCTCGTGGGCCTTGGCCGCCGGTTTGGGCGGCCTGGCTGGCGATCGGGGTGGCGATCGGGGCGGCTATTGGGGTGGCGGGGACTGAGGCCCTACTTCTGCCAAGCGGCAATCAAGGAGCGACTTAGCAGGTATGCGGGGGTGGACATCAGTGGGTAGGGCGTATCGCCATTTCCCTGGCCAGACTTGAGTCGTGTGAAAAGTCTCTGGCTTCCATCAGGGGTCCTTGCGGGGGGCGTTGCCTTGCAACAGGTCGAGGCTTACTTTGAATACCGAATCTTCCTGCCCAGCAGCCCCAGCCAATACTTCCTAAAAAACTCAAGGCGTGCGCTTGCGGAGAATGTGTATTGAAGATCCTCGGGCACATACCAGCTGTTGAGCCCCGTGCGAAGCAGCAATTGATACCCCTCAGAGCGCATGTGCTGGTGTTTTTGGTGCCCGGTGACATGATCTTCCAGCAGCACCAAGCGCGGACGCCACAGCCGCAGGTCGACCCCCTTAAAGACTTCCATCTCGTGGCCCTCGACATCGATGGACAGCAGGTCGAACCCGGGTGCGACTGCGTGATCGCGGAGCACGGAATCGAGCGTTCGGACTTGTACCTTAGCGACCGCTTCGGCCTTTGCTCCGACTGCGATCAAATTGGGCTCCAGCGATGAATGGACCCCGGCCACCTTGATGGACATGCTCTTGCCATGGTTTTCGGGGCTTGAGCATGCGCACTCGACGACTTGCTACAACCTGTTGCGCCGCAGAAGCTCGCAGTAGGCGGGCAAGGGTTCGATCAGGAGTCCGCGCCAACCCAACTGCTCAAGGTGAAAGGATTGTGAGTCGATGGTGGGATCGTTGGCGCCCACATCGACAAAAAATCCATCGGGCTTGGAACCAAAAAAGTTGCGGACCAGGGCCTGCTCGAATCGGGGGGGAACCTTGGGCTGACGGATGACCCGCCGCTCGAAGTCCGCATAGTTCCGCAATGTTGGCGCTTCGTTATTCAGTGTCACATGTGCCCCGTCAAGACATCAATACAGTCCCGGTAACGACCAACTTGGTCAGGTGGGGTTTGGCGCCCAGGGGTTGGGGCGGTTTTGCCCATTGAGAGATGGCGCCGCTCAGCGACAGGCGTTGAACTTCGGACTTTCCTCCCGGGTGACCACCTGGAGCAGCCCGCCTCTGGTGCTGATCAAGACGAAGACACAAGAGGCCAGGTCGAAGTCTGCACACTGTCTTTACGGTCAGACGACTGCGCCGGCCCGGCAATGGCAGGAGACGACCCAGAGGGCGACTGTCGAACAATTGTATGTGCGAAGTCTATTGTTGATATGGAGATTCTGAAAGATTCGATCGGCAGCCTGCGCTGGCCCGATCGGCTTCGCTGCCCCTTTGCCGTGTGTGCAAGGCTATCGACCGGGCAGGCTCATCACGGACGTCAATCTGCTGCAAAAGCGCGGGGGCAAGAGGGGGGATTGGTCGGCTCGCAGTAGCCCTAGGGTGCGGGCTTTGCCTGCAGCCTTTGCCCGCCGACTCTTGGCCGACTTCAGATCACCGCCACGCCCTGGATTTCCAGCACGATGCCCGGTCGGGCAAAGTTCGAGACGGTCAGCAGGGCGCTGGCCGGGTAGCGCCCGGCTTCAAACTGGGCGGCGCGGATCTTGACGAAGGCGTCGCCGTGCCGTGGGTCGTTGATGTAGACCGTCATGGTCACCAGATTGGCCAGCGAGCCGCCCAGGCGTTGCAGCGTCTTGTCGATCAGGGCAAAGCAGGTCAGGCACTGGGCTTCGAAGTTGCCTGAGATGTCGCGGCCTTCGAGGTCGGTGGTCGTGGTCTGGCCGGCCAGCCAGACGGTCTTGCCCCCCTCGGTGATGACGGCCGGTGAGAAGGCGCGTGCCTTTTGCATCTCGTTCGATTCCAGGTAGGTCACGGCAGCTGGCATGGTCGGTCCTTGTGTGTTGAAAAAAGAGGGGTTTTGTAGGGCGTATGAATCTGGCCGTCAAGGCCATGGGCACCCCAGGCCTGCTGTTGGCTTTGGCCCGCGCGTGTCACTGCGGCAGCAGTTTGCCTGGGTTGAACAGTCCGTGCGGGTCGAGCGTGGCCTTGATCGATCGCATCAATTGCAGCTCGACCGGGCTCTTGTATTGCTGCATCTGCGCCAGCAGCAAGCTGCCGATGCCGTGTTCGGCGCTCCAGGTGCCGCCGAGCTCTGCGGCAATCGCGTAGACCGCCTCGCGCAGCCTTTGCAGCAGGGCCTGCGGCTCTTGCAGCGCGTGCCAGTGGGCCCACTCGATCACGATGACCAGGTGCATATTGCCGTCGCCTAGATGGCCGACGACCGGGATGCGGGCTGCATCTATCATCGAGCGCACTGCTGCACTGGCGCGCTCGATGAAGGCAGCCACCTGCACCAGCGGCACCGCGATGTCGAACACCAGGCTCATGCCGCTTTTGCGGTTGCCCTCCGAGACCGAGCTGCGGATGCGCCAGAAGTCGGCGCATTGGGCCTGGTTGCTTGCCAGCGCTGCGTCGGCAATCAGACCGTCTTGCTCGGCCTGCACCAGCAGCCGCTCCAGGCGCTCTTGCAGCGGCGCGCTCTGGCCGTGCTCGCTTAACTCGATCAGCAGATTCCACGGGGCGGGCTGCGCCAGCGGTTCGCGCACGCCGGGTACATGCGCCAGCACATGCTCGATTTGGGTGCGGTTGAGCACTTCGAAGGCGTTCAGGCGGGTGCCGCACTGCTGCTGTGCCAGCGCCAGCAGGCTCAGGGCCGCTTGCAGCGAGTGCGGCGCCACCCAGGCCATGGCTTGCGCGTTGGGCCTGGGGTGCAGCTTGAGCGCGACGGCCGTGATCACGCCAAGCGTGCCTTCGGAGCCGATGAACAGCTGCTTGAGGTCGTAGCCGGTGTTGTCCTTGCGCAAGGTGCGCAGGCCCTCCCAGATCGATCCGTCGGGCAGCACCACTTCCAGCCCCAGCACGTTCTCGCGCGTGTTGCCATAGCGCAGCACGCCGGTGCCGCCAGCGTTGGTGGCCACCGATCCGCCGATCTGGGCCGAGCCTTCGGCGCCGAAGCTCACGCCGTAGAGGCGGTCGACCGCTTCGGCTGCGGCCTGGATCTCGGCCACCGTGCAGCCGGCGTCGGCCTCGACGGAGTGGTTGAGCGCATCGACCTGGCGGATGCGCCGCATGCGCGCGAGGTTGAGCACCACGGGCAATGTGCCCTGCCCGGCCGGAGCAGGCACCGAGCCGCCGCTCATGCTGGTGTTGCCGCCCTGGGGCAGCAGCGGCGTGCGATGCTGCGCGCACAGCCGCACGATGGCAGCCACTTGGTCGCGGTCGGCGGGCTTGACCACGCACAGCGCATCGCCGCGGAACCGGCCACGCCATTCGGTCACATAGGGCGTGGTGTCGGGGCCTTCAAGGACGTGGGCCGCGCCGGTGAGGGCGCGAAGGGCGGAGATCAGTTCGCTGGGGTTCACGGAATGGGGCCTGGGCAGCGCAGCGGCAAGGGCCGGGCGCGCAAGCCCTCACTGTCGGCGCAGCAGCCTTATCTGGCCAGCGGGGTTTCCCTGGGTGGACGGCCAGGGCTGGCGCCTGACCTACAGGGTGTCGATGGCCGTGCTCTGCGGCGCTGCCTCGCGCGCTGCGTCCGAGAGCGAGAAGCGATCGTTCGTGCGCGTGTAGAAGCTCGCGCCAAAGCGCGCCACCGGGCTGTATTCGCGTAGGTTGACGCGCCAGGCCTGTGTGTCGATCAGGCCATCACGGGCAGCGAGCCACTGGATGCGGCCGATGAAGACATAGCGGCTGTCGGTCTCGAGTTTTTCGTGGAGCACGCACTCGAAGGCCACCGGCGCCTCCAGGATGCGCGGCGGTTTGACGCAGCGCGAGGCCACCGGCGTCAGGCCAAATTGCGTGAGTTCACTCACATCGGCAGGCAGGGTCTGCCCGCAGTCGTGCATCTTTTGCGCCATCGGCTCGTCGGACATGTGCACCACAAATTCGCCGTTGTGCAGGATGTTGGCCGCCGTGTCCTTGAGTCGCCCATCGGCCAGGCGGTTGATGCTGATCATCAAGATCGGCGGGTCTTCGCCAACCATGTTGAACATGGAAAAAGGCGCTGCATTGGCCACGCCGTTGGCCCC
Organism: Comamonadaceae bacterium; assembly: GCA_947459405.1. Classification (GTDB taxonomy): domain Bacteria; phylum Pseudomonadota; class Gammaproteobacteria; order Burkholderiales; family Burkholderiaceae_C; genus Polaromonas. Next base: position 3,658 of record CANHDQ010000052.1, on the reverse strand, counting down.
CAGCGTGGTGACCAGCGCAATCGGGCGCGGCACGATCAGGCTGGCCATGAGCTTGTAGCGCTGGTAGCTGCTGATTTGTTCGAAATCGACTTCGGTCATCTGCTTTCCACCTGCTTGCCATCTGATTGCCAGCGGCTGGTCATTGCACACAAAAAATCGGGCCACCCGCAGGTGGCCCGATGGTCACAGCTTGCGCAACTTACGCGATCACCTCGACCTTGGCCTTTTTGGCCACCGCTGTCCAGGTGGAGATCTGCGAGCGGATGAGCTTGACGAACTCGTCGCCGACCACCGGCGATTTGCGCGGCAGGGTCTGCAGCTCTTCCAGGCGACCCATGATATCGGGCTTGGCCATGATCTCGGGGATCAGCGCGGTCAGGCGTTGCACGATGGGTGCGGGCATGTTCTTCGGCCCGGACAAGCCCAGCCACTGCGAGCCGGTCAGCGAGGGGAAGCCCACTTCGGCAAAGGTGGGGATGTTGGGGAAGGCCGGCAGGCGCGCCGGGGTGGAGATGGCCAGGGCGCGCAGTGTGCCGGCCTTGAGCTGGTTGGTGTTGGTGGTGATCGGGTCAAACAGGCTGTCGATCTGCCCGCCCAGCAGGTCCTGCATGGCCGGTGCGCTGCCCTGGTAAGGCACGTGGTCGTGCTGCGGCGCGGGGCCTTCGAGCTTGAGCAGTTCGCCGTAGAGGTGGTTGGCCGAACCGATGCCCGAGGAGCCGTAGCGCACCGGTCGGGTCTTGGCAGCGGCCATGTACTGGGCCATGGTCTGGAAGGGCGACTGCGCGCGCACCAGCAGCGTCATGGGCGCCTCGACCAGCATGCCCATGTGGGTGAAGTCGCCCACCGGGTCAAAGGGCATGCTGTTGCGGGTGGCGGTGGCGTAGATATGCACCGAGGCGTGGCTGACCAGCAGGGTGTAGCCGTCGGCAGCTTGTTTGGAGGCCAGATCGGTGCCTATCAGACCGCCGGCGCCCGGCTTGTTGTCGACCACCACGGTCTGCCCCAGCGCTTGCGACAGATGGGGCGCCATCAGGCGGGCCACCGTGTCGACCAGGCCGCCGGGCGGGTATTGCACCATCAGGCGGATTGGGCGGTTGGGCCAGGAGGCGCTTTGTGCTTGCACCCAAGGGGCGGCCAGAGCGGCAGTGCCGGCAGCCAGTAGTTCGCGACGTTTCATGAGAGGGTCCTTCCGCATTTCGAAGAGTTAGGATCGGTGGAAAATTGCAAGCCGCACCGGCTTGGCCTGGAGACTCAGCACAAACAATGCCATCCTGGGTTTGCCCAGGGCCCTGCACAGGATCAGAGCGCCATGCCCCTTGCTGGGCTTGCTGTCCCGGCCGCCCAAGTCGGGGACGGGCGCCCCAGTTTTGTGCACACAAGGCCAGATGGCGCACTGTTTTGGATGGCTTGCACCATAAAGAACCAATTTGGGCAGTCTGCCCCTTAGGAGTTTGTTGATGTCGTCCCCCTTGCCGCGCAAGCTGCTGCTGATCAATCCCAATACCAGTGCTTCGACCACCGAGCGTCTGGTGCACACGTTCGGCCCGCTCATGCCCGAGGGCTGGCAGTTGCAGGCGCAAACCGCCCGTTTTGGTGCCAGCTACATCAGCTGCGAGGCCAGTCATGCGGTGGCGGCGCATGCGGCGCTGGAGGTCTGGGCTGAACAGGTGCGCACTGGCGTCCCGCCGCCCGCGGCGGTGCTGCTGGGCTGTTTTGGCGACCCGGGGCTGTTTGCGCTGCGCGAGGCCAGCGCCTGCCCGGTGACCGGCCTGGCCGAGGCGTCTTTCATCGAGGCCGCGGCCCTCGGACCGTTTGCCATCGTCACCGGCGGCCAGCGGTGGCGCCCCATGCTCGAGCGCCTGGCGCAGTCTCTGGGCTTTGGCCCGCAGCTGCGCCACATTGAAACCGTCGCGCCCAGTGGCGCCGAGATGCTGGCCGACCCCTCCATGGCCCTGCGTTGCCTGACACAGGCTTGTAAGGACGCCAGCGTGCCCGGCGTGCGATCGATCATTCTGGGCGGTGCGGGCCTGGCCGGCTACGCGCAGCAGCTGCAGCAGCAGGTCAGCCTGCCTTTGATCGACAGCGCCCAGGCCGGTGTGCGGGTGTTGCTCGCAGGGCAGGCCCCGGCCGCACAGCGCAGCGACAACGGTTTTCACGCGCAGTGGTCCAACGTGCGGTTGGGCACCTGATGCAGATGGGACACCTCATGAATCGCAGCTTTCAATCGTGCCTGGGTGCAATGGTGTTGGCCCAAGGCCTGTGGACGGCCGATGCAGCCTGGGCGCAGCGCGACTGTCGCCCGGCGCCAGCCGATGTCGCGCGCCTGGTCGAGTTGCGGCCTGGCTTTCATCGGGTCGCGGGCCCCCTGGCCGAATTTGATCCCTGTCACCGCTCGGTGCGCTTGTCGATGCCCGGATTTTTTGCCGACAAGCTGGCCGACAAGCCGCCGTTGATGATCATTGCCCACGGCGGCAACGGCCCGGGCTCGGCTGAGCAGGAAATGGTGCGTCGCATGAATGCGCGCGGCGTGGCCACCTTGCTCTACGACGCCTACGAAATGAACCGCTTCGAGTACCGTGGAACCGCGTTGTTTTTGACCGGCGCGACCAACGAGTCGCGTCAGCGCATGATCTTCAAGGCCACCTTGGGCGCCTACCACTGGGCCCGGCAAAACCACCAGATCGACACCACGCGCATCTTCATCCACGGACTGTCCAACGGGGGCAGCGTGGCACTGAACATGGCCGCGGTGGTCGATCCCCAGCATGTGCGCGCCGTTTTTGCGGAGGGCGCACCATCGGCAGGCATTGGCATGCCTGACCAGATCCGGGTGCCACTCAAGCTGGTGTTCGGCAAGATCGACAACTATGGTGGCCGCACCGAGGATGACTGGATGCACACCCGCACCGACCCTTGCCTTGTCAATCGCGCCTCTGAACTGGCCGCCCCGGGGACGGCGCAGCGGTGCAGCATCAACGCCAACCCCAGCGACACCTCGATGTCTCCGCAGGCCTGGGGCGAGCAGTTGCGATCGCAGGGCCAGCCCTTGGAGTTCTGGTTTTACGACGATGCCGCCCACGGCCTGTTGGCTGGGCCCATCGATCGCGGGGTGCGCGTCTATGGATCGGGCCCGAGCGCACAGCGTCGTTATGGATGGATCGGTGCCAGCCCCGATGCGGCCAATCGCTTCACCGCCGACTTGATCAAAACCGTACGCGCAACTTATCCCTGAGCGATCACGGCGTCAGGCGCTGCTCTTGGGCGTGCAGCGGTGCGGGGCGGGGCAAGGCGGTTCTGAGGTGTGGCAAGCCCTTGAGATGGTCGGCCAGGCGCAGGGCCAGTGCCACCAGGGTGAGGGTGGGATTGGCATAGCCGCCGGTGGGAAACACCGAGCTGCCGGCGACATAGAGGTTGTCGACGCCGTGAACCTGGCAGTTGGCATCGACCACGCCCTCTCGGGGGTCGGCATGCATGCGGGTGGTGCCCATTAGGTGGTGGGAGCCCACGGGCCTGGCCAGATGGGGCGAGCCGTCTTCCTCGCGCACTCGCTCGACGCGGCCCAGGCCGGCTTGCTCGAGCGCCCGTGCGAACAGCTCCTGCGCCCGGATCGTCTGCTCGATGTCCTCTTGCGGCCAGTGCCAGTGCAGGGCCAGACGCC
>CANHDQ010000051.1 GCA_947459405.1 Comamonadaceae bacterium | reverse complement strand
GGCGGGGACAAGGCGGTTTCGCAAGATTCCGCCGGAAATTGCTGGCCCGGGTCGGGTCAGCTCAGGGCGGCACGCAGAGTCTGCAGCCAGCCATGGGTCAGGGCCACCAGATGCGCTGCCTCAGCCGATGCGAAGGGGAGGGCGACACGGGTGATGCGGTGGTGGGAACTCGCTCCTTGGCCGCTGGAGACGGTCACGCGGGCCCAATAGGCGCCTTTGTCGCAGCGTTCGGTGGTGGAGGAGATGCGGAATCTGCCGCTGCTGACGCAGGGCCGGTGAGAAGGGAAAGTCAGAGAGGTCCAGATATCACAGGCCAAACGGTCGCCTGTGCGGAGCTTTGAGGGGCAGAGCAGGCGCTGCGGCTCGGCAGACCTGCACCTGTACGCATGTCGTACAAGGCCGACGTGCGCAAGGCTCGCCGGTTGATCAGGCTTTTTGCCCAACCGAGTTGCATCATAACTTAAATTTATCTAAAGCTGAAAGTTTATTATTTTTATTTTCTTGGGCGGCGCGGTGGCCCAAGCGGGCATAAAAAAGGGGCCCGAAGGCCCCATGAAAATTGATCGAGCGGGGTGTCAGTCGCGCTCGCCGCCAAAGAGGCCCAGCAGAGACAGCAGGCTCTGGAAGACGTTGAACACGCTCAGATAGATGCCCAGCGTGGCGGTGATGTAGTTGGTCTCGCCGCCATCAATGATGCGCTTGAGGTCGTACAGGATGAAGGCCGAGAAAATGCCGACAGCCATCATGCTGATGACCGCCATGCCGGTGGACGAGCCAACAAAGACATTGATGATCGCGCCAACCATGAGCACCAGCGCACCCACCGTGAGCCATTTGCCCATGCCCGAGAGGTCGCGCTTGATGACGGTGGACAAACTGGCCATCAGCACGAATACGCCAGCGGTGCCGGCGAAGGCCGTCATGATGAGCTCCGAGCCATTTTTGAAGCCCAGCACCATGGCCAGCAGACGCGAGAGCATCAGGCCCATGAAGAAGGTAAAGCCCAGCAGCACCGGCACACCTGCGGCCGAGTTCTTGGTTTTCTCGATGGCGAACATGAAGCCGAAGGCGCCGCCGAGAAAGACCAGCAGGCCAACGATGCCGCCGAGCGAGGCGGTGATGCCCGTGGCGATACCGAGCCAGGCGCCCAACACGGTGGGCACCATGCTCAGGGCCAGCAGCCAGTAGGTGTTGCGCAGCACACGGTTGCGCTCGGCGACCGAGGTGCCGATGTGGTCGATGGTTTGGAAGGTTTGGCTCATTTGGATCTCCTTGAAATCCGGACCAGGGTTGCGGGGCTGCCTTGACTGTCCTCCGTTCTGGCCGTGAGGCAAATTGTAGGGAGGCTATGCAAAAGTCAAGCCCCGTCCTATTTTCTGTGCGGGTTTGTTTGAACTCGGCTGGGCGGGTCCGTCTCGGGCCTGCGCAGACCTGCGTAAGCCCTTGAGTTGCGCAGGCGCTGGTGGGGCGAAGCCGGGTCGAACGCCCTCGGGGCTGGACGCTAAACTTGCGGGCTTCGCTTTCTTTAGAGAACCCCCATGAAAACAAAATCCGTCCTTGAGCTGGTCGACGTCAAGAAGATCGCCGCCGCTGCCGAAGCCGAAGCCCTTGCCAACAACTGGGCGGTGACCATTGCAATTGCCGATGAGGGCGGGCACCTGCTGCACCTGGCCCGCCTCGATGGCGCGCCAGCGATTTCTGCCCACATTGCACCGGCCAAGGCCCACACGGCGGCCCTGGGCCGGCGCGAGAGCAAGGTGTACGAGGACATCATCAACGGGGGCCGTCACGCCTTCCTGACGGCCCCCGGTGTGCACGGCTTGCTCGAAGGCGGCGTGCCCATCATGAAGGACGGCCACTGCCTTGGAGCGGTGGGAGTCAGTGGCGTCAAGTCAAGCGAAGACGCCCAGATCGCCAAGGCGGGAATCGCTGCCCTGGGGCTTTGAGGCAGTCAGGGCCGGCGCTCGGGCGAGGTCATGATCGCCACCTTGGTCAGGCCAGAGCGCCGCGCCGCTTCCATGAGATAGACCACCGGTTCATACACCGCATCGCGATGGCCCCTGATCTGCACCGTGGGCTGAGGGTTTTGCTGTGCGGCCGTTTGCAGCCGAGCCTCTAGGTCGGTCCGCTCGACCGGGGTGGCATCGATGTAGTAGCGCCCCGATGCGTCGACGCTGAGCACCAGGGTGTTGCCGGCCTGAGCCGGCCCCGCGCTGCTGACTTGCGGCAACTGCACCGGGATCGCGTGCTGCAGCACGGGTATGGTGACCATGAAGATGATCAGCAGCACCAGCATGACATCCACCAGCGGGGTCATGTTGATCTCGTTCATCACCTCGTCGGTGTCGTCTTGGGTGCCAAAAGCCATGGGCAAACTCCTCAGTCGCGCTCGCCCACGCGCGAACCGGTCAGCAGGTGGGCATGGAGATCGTGGGCGAATCGATTGAGCGGCTGCAGCAGAGCCTTGTTGCCGCGCACCAGCGCGTTGTAGCCGAGCACGGCCGGAATCGCCACGATCAGTCCGAAGGCGGTCATGACCAGCGCTTCACCCACCGGCCCGGCGACCTTGTCGATGGTGGCCTGGCCGGTGGCACCGATGGCCACCAGGGCGTGGTAGATGCCCCAGACGGTGCCAAACAGACCGATGAAAGGGGCGGTGGATCCCACCGAGGCCAGCACGGCCAGGCCCGACTGCAGCCTGGCGGTGAACTCATCGATGACTTGCCGCAAGTTGCGCGTGATCCAGTCATTCATGTCGATGGCAGGCGCCTTGGCAGCGTCGGCGGCCAGATGGGCGCGCGCCCGGCGCCCGCGTTCGGCCATGTCGACATAGGGGTTGCCCGCCTGCGGCTCGAGCGCGGCCAGCGCACGCTCGAGATCGCTCTGCGACCACAGCGCCTGCGCCCCGGCGGTCATCTTGCGGTAGCGTGCCAGATCGAGCGCCTTGAGCACGATGACTGTCCAGCTTGCCAGCGACATCAGCAGCAGCACGATGGCCACTGCCCGGGTGACAAAGTCACCCTGCGCCCAAAGTTGGGCCAGGCCCATTTGCGAATTCATTGAAGGTCCTCCATCTCACCGTGACTGGGCTGCCTAACCTTTGCGCCAGGCAATTTCGTATGGTAAGTCTGCGTTGTTGATACCAATGCCATCACGCACACAAGGCGTAAATCGCATCCGTCTGGCGTAGTCTTCGGCAATCTCATCGAGGTCGATGGAGCCGCTGCTATTTTGTACCTTCACCCTAATCGGTCGGCCTTCGCGATTGAGGGTGATCAGCAAGCGGGTCGGCCCAATTCCCGATGTGATCAGTTCATCGTCGACACGCGGTGGTCTGATTTTGTCGATCCGCTGAACGCTGCAGCCAGCCGAGGTGGCCCATGAAGAGCCCGCCGCTGCAGGTGCGGGCGCCGGGGGCTGGGGCCCGGGTTTGGGTGCTGCGGGTGCAGGGGGGGACGGCGCAGCCGCAGCCGGGCTTGGGGCTGCCGCTGCTGGGGACGGTGGTGGGGGCGATGCAGGACTTGGTGCGAGCGCCTGTGATGGGGTTTGGGGCAGAGCCTGCGCAGGAGCAGCTTTCACGATGGGGGCTGGCGTGGTGACCGGGGCTGCTGCCGAAGGCGGGGTGACAGCCTCGGGTCGCGCTGCGGCGTTGCTTGCAGGTGGCGCGGCAGACGGGGCCGGCGCCGCTGCTCGGACCGGGGCTTGGGCGGGCGCAAGGGCTTGCGCCGGCGCAGGAGCAGGAGCAGGAGCAGGAGCAGGAGCAGGAGCAGGAGCAGGAGCAGGAGCCGCTACAGGGCGCGGCGCCGGAGGGGGAGGAGCTGGCGCCGGCGGCGGTGGCGCAGGCGGCGGTGGAGCAGGCGGCGGTGGAGCAGGCGGCGGCGGGGCAGGCGGCGGCGGGGCAGGCGGCGGCGGGGCAGGCGGCGGCGGTGGGGGTGGAGGTGGAGCCGGTGGAGGGGGCGGTGTTGCAGCTTCGCGCAGTACCGCTTTCGTGGGGGGAGGTGGCGGTGGGGCTGGCTTCGGCTCGGGCTCTGGTTTGGGTTCTTGCTTGGGCTCTGGCTTGGGGTCTGGCTCCTGGGCGATCAGGGAGACGACCAAGGTCGCTGGCTCTGGCTCGCGCCAGACGCGCTGTATCGCCAGCAGCAGCAGGGCATGGCCGGCCAGCACCATCGTGCCGATGCGCAGCCAGCGCCCGAGCGTGGGGCGGGCAAACGAGGCTGACGGTGACGCGGTGACGGGCACGGATCGTTGAGGCCAGTGGGGCTCAGTACACCAGCCGCTCGGGCCTAATTTCCTGCAAGATGGTGGTGGCGATTTCTTCGATCGACTTCGTGGTCGTGGAAAGCCAGCGTATGCCTTCGCGTCGCATCATTGCCTCGGCCTCATGGATCTCTTGGCGGCAGTTGTCCAAGTTGGCGTAGCGGGAGTTGGGCCGGCGCTCGTTGCGGATCTGCGCCAGGCGCTCGGGCGCGATGGTCAGGCCAAAAATCTTCTTGCGGTGCGCCGCCAGCGCCGGCGGCAGTTGGCGACGCTCAAAGTCTTCCGGGATCAGGGGGTAGTTGGAGGCCTTCAGTCCGTACTGCATGGCCAGGTAAAGAGAGGTCGGCGTCTTGCCGCTGCGGCTGACTCCCACCAAGATCACATCGGATTGCTGCAAGTCGGCGTGGCTTTGGCCGTCGTCATGCGCCAGCGAAAAATTGATCGCCTCGATGCGGTCGTCGTATTCCTTGCTCTTGGAGGCGTCCGAGAAGCGCCCCACCCGGTGGTTGGACTTGATGCCCAGCTCGCTTTCAAGCGGCTCGACGAACATGCCGAACATGTCGAGCAGCATGCCTTTGCTTTCGCGTATCACCGCCAGCACTTCCATGTTGACCAGGGTGGTAAAGACGATGGGTCGCTTGCCCTCGAGTTCGGCCGTGTGATTGACTTGCCGCAGCGCCTGGTGTGCTTTGTCGACCGTGTCGACAAAGGGCAGGCGCACATGGCGCGGCTTGATCTCAAATTGGGCCAAGATGGCGTTGCCAAAGGTTTCGGCGGTGATGCCAGTGCCGTCGGAGATAAAAAAGACAGTGCGTGTGGGCATGGTGAAATCTTCAGTCAAGGGCCGCGTCAGCCGCCGAAACCCCTTGGTGCCATCGTTGAGGTCGATTATCTGTGGCCTGCGCGTCCAGGGCCTGCAGTCGCTCCGTGACGGGTGGGCTTCGACCCTACAATGCTCAACATCTGCTCACCCGCTCCCATGCCCCGCTGCCGCCTCCTAGAACCAGAAAATGGCCAGCAGCCGCTCATGGCGACCCACCGGTTTTTAAACCTCCCGGAGTTTTGTCATGTCCCACCTGTTCGAGGCGGCCGCCCTGGTCGTTGCGTTTGAAAACCTGAGGATGAGCGATGTCGAGGCCGTTGGCGGCAAAAACGCCAGCCTCGGCGAGATGATTTCGCAACTGCCCACGGGCGTGCGAGTGCCCACTGGCTTTGCCACCACGGCCCATGCGTTTCGTCAGTTTCTGGCCCATGGCGGGCTTGATGCGAAGATCCAACAGCGGCTCGATGGGCTCGATACCGAAGACGTCAACGCTCTGGCCAGCGCCGGTCGTGAGATCCGGCAGTGGATCGAGGCCCAGCCCTTCCCGGCCGATCTCGAGCAGGCGATCCGCAAAGAATTTGCCCGACTCAGCGCAGGCCATGCCCAGGCCAGTTTCGCGGTGCGCTCGTCGGCCACCGCTGAAGACTTGCCCGATGCGTCGTTTGCCGGCCAGCAGGAAACGTTCTTGAACGTGGTGGGCATCGACGAGGTGCTGCACAAGATGAAGGAGGTGTTTGCCTCTCTCTACAACGACCGCGCCATCAGCTACCGGGTGCACAAGGGCTTTGCCCATGCCGATGTGGCGCTTTCGGCGGGTGTGCAGCGCATGGTGCGCTCCGATTTGGGCGCTGCTGGCGTGATGTTCACGATCGACACCGAAAGCGGGTTTGAAGACGTGGTGTTCATCACGGCCAGCTACGGGCTGGGCGAGACGGTCGTGCAGGGGTCGGTCAATCCCGATGAGTTTTACGTGCACAAGCCCATGCTGCGTGCCGGCAAGCGCGCGCTGATTCGGCGCAACCTGGGCTCCAAGCTGATCCAGATGGAGTTTGCAAGCCAGGCGCAAAAGCAGGCCAGCGGCAAGCTGGTGCATGTCAGCGAGGTGCCGGTGGAACTGCGCAACCGCTACTGCCTCAGCGATGCCGAGGTCGAGCAGTTGGCCCACTACGCGCTGGTGATCGAGGCGCATTACGGCCGGCCCATGGACATCGAATGGGGCAAGGACGGGATCGACGGGCAGATCTACATCTTGCAGGCCCGGCCGGAGACGGTCAAAAGCCAGTCCAAGGGGCAGGCGGAGCTGCGTTACAAGCTCAAGGGTTCTGGCACCGTGCTGGTCTCTGGCCGTGCTATTGGACAAAAGATCGCCACCGGCACGGTGCGACGCGTGGCCCACATTGGCGAGATGGACCAGGTTCAAAGCGGCGATGTGCTGGTGACCGACATGACCGACCCGAACTGGGAGCCGGTGATGAAGCGCGCCAGTGCCATCGTCACCAACCGGGGCGGGCGCACCTGCCACGCGGCCATCATCGCGCGCGAACTGGGTATCGCGGCGGTGGTCGGCTGTGGCGATGCGACCGAAAAGCTCGCCACCGGCATGTTGGTGACGGTCAGCTGCGCCCAGGGTGACACCGGCTTCATTTACGACGGGTTAATTGAGACCGAGGTCACCGAGGTCGAGCGCGGTCAGATGCCGCCGCTGGATCTGAAGGTCATGATGAATGTCGGCAATCCGCAGCTGGCCTTCGATTTCGCGCAGATGCCCAATCAGGGTGTCGGGCTGGCGCGGCTGGAGTTCATCATCAACAACAACATCGGCGTGCACCCCAAGGCGATTTTGGACTATCCGGCCGTCGATGCCGACCTGAAGAAGGCGGTCGAGAGCGTGGCGCGCGGACACGCTTCGCCCAGGGCTTTTTATGTCGACAAAGTGGCCGAGGGCGTGGCCACGATTGCTGCGGCCTTTTGGCCCAAGCCGGTGATCGTGCGCCTGTCAGACTTCAAGTCCAACGAGTACCGCAAGCTCATAGGCGGTTCTCGCTACGAGCCCGAGGAAGAAAACCCGATGCTCGGTTTTCGGGGCGCTGCACGCTACCTCAGTGCCGACTTTGCCGAGGCCTTTGCCATGGAGTGCGAGGCCCTCAAGCGGGTGCGCGACGAGATGGGCCTGGTCAACGTGGAGGTGATGGTGCCTTTCGTGCGCACGCTGGGCCAAGCCGAGGCAGTGACCGAATTGCTGGCGCGCAAAGGGCTCAAGCGAGGAGACAACGGCCTGCGCGTGATCATGATGTGCGAGGTGCCGAGCAACGCGGTGCTGGCCGATTCCTTCCTGGCGTTCTTCGATGGCTTCTCGATCGGTTCGAACGATTTGACGCAGCTGACCTTGGGGCTCGATCGCGACTCGGGGCTGGAGATCCTGGCCCGCGACTTCGATGAGCGCGATCCGGCCGTCAAGGCTTTGCTGTCTCAGGCCATTGCCGCGTGCAAGCGCCAGGGCAAGTATGTGGGCATCTGTGGCCAGGGCCCGAGCGATCACCCCGATCTGGCCTCCTGGCTGCAGCAAGAAGGTATCGATTCGCTCTCGCTCAACCCGGACACCGTCCTGGAGACCTGGAAGCGGCTGGCCGGGGGCTGAACGGCGACTGAAGGGGTGCGGGAAATCACCGATCCTTCGGCGGTGTCCGGCCCCTTGCTCAGGGATTAAGCTCGATCCATCGACGCGCCGTCTGGGCTCAGTAGGCGCGGTTTACCCCAGGTCGGGGGCCAAGGAGCAAGATTGGAGCCGCAACAAAAGCGCCGTGAGGTCTACTGGGAGCGAACCGGGCGGGTGACCCTCGTCTTGATGATGCTGTGGTTCGTCGCCGGGCTGGGGATCCACTTTTTTGCGCGGGACTTGAACTTTCGCTTTTTTGGCTGGCCATTTTCTTTTTGGATGGCGGCTCAGGGTTCGCTGCTGGTCTTCCTTCTGATCGTGGTGGTCTATGCCTGGATCATGGAGCGGCTCGATCGCGAGCATGGGTTTGAAGAGGACCCGGGCTGATGGGCCGCGTGCCGCGTTCGATGCGCCCCTCGCAGTCGGCCAGTGCCACGCAGCGGGCTGCTGAGCAAGAGGGGCTGGGTCGCGAACTCAACGTGCTGTTGGCCTGGTTCACCCTGGGTGTGGTGGGCTTTATCGTGCTGCTGGGGCTGCTCGAGTTCATGGGCCTGTCGCGCCGGTGGATCGGCATGACGTTTCTCATGGGCACGCTGGCTCTGTATGCCACCATCGGCATCCTCAGCCGCACGACCGATGCAGCTGAGTATTACGTGGCGGGGCGGCGGGTCCCGGCCTTTCACAATGGCATGGCGACCGGCTCCGACTGGATGTCGGCCGCCTCGTTCATCGGGGTGGCGGGCACCCTCTACCTGACGGGCTACAACGGCCTGGCTTTCATCATCGGATGGACGGGCGGCTACTGCCTGGTCGCCTTGCTGCTGGCGCCGTATCTGCGCCGCTTTGGTCAGTTCACCATCTCCGACTTCCTGGGCGAGCGTTACGGCGGTTTGATGCCTCGGCTTTTGGCGATCGCCGCGGCCATCCTGTGCTCATTTGTCTATGTGGTGGCGCAGATTTATGGTGTCGGTATCGTGACCGCGCGGCTGACGGGTGTGGACTTTGAAGTCGGCATTTTTCTGGGGCTTGGGGGCATCTTGGTGTGCTCCTTTCTCGGCGGCATGCGTGCGGTGACTTGGACGCAGGTGGCGCAGTACGTCATTTTGATGATCGCCTATTTGGTGCCGGTGGTCTGGCTCTCGGTCAAGCAGACCGGCGTGCCCGTGCCGCAGGCGGTTTATGGCTATCAGCTCGAGAAGGTCTCTGCAATGGAGCAGCGCCTGATCGATGACCCGCGCGAGATCGAGGTCAGGCAGGCGTACGCGCAACTGGCCGAGCAGCTGCGGCAAAAGCTGCGCGATCCCGGCCCGGCCTTGCGACAGGAGCGGCGCCAGGCCGAGCAGCGGCTGGCCATGCTGCAGGCGTCTTTGGCGCCGGCGCTGGAGATTGCAGCGGCCGAGAAGGCGCTGGCCGGCCTGCCCAGGGACGTGCCGTCCGCCCGTGCGCAGTGGAGCCAGGCGCTGGCTCAGGCGGAGGTGAAAAGCCGGCCGCTCAATGGCATGCCGCCGCATGCGCAGCAGTTTGCCGGCGACCCCAATGGCAGCCCGGCCGAGCGCAGCGAGTTTGAATTGTCCCGGCTTAATTTTTTGGCGCTGGTGTTTTGCTTGATGGTCGGTACTGCCGCTTTGCCGCACATTTTGATTCGGTACTACACCGTGCCCTCGGTCACGCAGGCCAGGCGATCGGTGGCCTGGTCGGTGCTGTTCATCTTGCTGTTGTATGTCACCGCACCGGCCTTGGCGGTTCTGGTCAAGTACGAGGTGCTCAGCATGGTGGTGGGCACCGAGTTCAGCCGCTTGCCAGAATGGGTGGCGGCCTGGAACCGGGTCGACCCGTCGCTGCTCGCGGTGACCGACATCAACCGTGACGGGATCTTGCAACTCAATGAGATGACGATAGGCGGTGACGTCATCGTGCTGGCGGCGCCAGCCATTGCCGGGCTGCCCTATGTGGTGTCGGCTTTGGTGGCCGCCGGCGCGCTGGCGGCGGCGCTGTCGACGGCCGACGGATTGCTGCTGACCATCTCCAGCGCGCTCAGTCACGACCTTTATTACAAGATGATCGACCCAGAGGCCTCCACCGCCCGGCGGGTGACGATCGCCAAGGTGCTGCTGCTCATCGTGGCTTTGGCGGCCGCCTATATTGCGGCGCAGCGGCCGGCCGACATCTTGTTTTTGGTGTCGGCGGCGTTTTCTTTCGCGGCGGCGGCTTTTTTCCCGGCTCTGGTGCTGGGCATCTTCTGGAAGCGTGCCACCGGTCTGGCCGCTTCTTTGGGCATGCTCGCCGGGCTGGGGCTGACCATGTACTACATGGCCGTCAACCAGCCGTGGCTGCGCAGTGTCCTGGGCATCGTCCGGCCGGTGGACCTTTGGTGGGGCATACAGCCGATTTCTGCGGGGGTCTTCGGCGTGCCGCTGGGCTTTGCCGTGATCGTGCTGGTCAGCCTGATCGCGCCCGAGCGCCCGAACGCCAGCGCGGCTCTGGTCGAGCGCATCCGTTACCCCAAGGACTGAGGGCCATGGCAGGTGGTGGGCGCGCCCCGCTGGGGTTGGGCCGCAATGGCCCTATAATCTCGGGTTTTCCTTGCCGCACCCTGAACCTGAGTTGACGCGGGGGCGGCTTTAACCCACAAGGAGTTTGCATGCGTCACTACGAAATCATTTTGCTGATCCATCCGGATCAGAGCGAGCAGGTCCCCGCCATGCTCGAGCGTTACAAGGGCATGATCACCGCCGGTGGCGGCAAGGTCCACCGGGTCGAGGACTGGGGCCGCCGGCAACTGGCCTACCTGATCCAGAAAATGGGCAAGGCCCATTACATCTGCCTGAACATCGAGGCCAGCCAGGCCGTGATGGACGACATCGAGCACGCCTTCAAGTTCAATGACGCCGTGCTGCGCCACCTGACCGTGGTCAAGAAAAAGGCCGAGACCGCCCCTTCCGTGATGATGCGCAGCGTCGAGCGTGAAGAGGCCCGCAAGGCCCAGCAGCAGGAGGCCGCTTAAGCCGAGCTGAGCCCGAGGGCCGCGTCGATGCAAGCAGCTTGGGCTGTGCGCACAGCAAGACCTTGAACCAGATCGAATTGACGGCGCGCATCGCCCAGCTCAGTGAGCTGCGTTACACGCCAGCAGGTTTGCCCGCGCTCAACCTCGTGCTTGAACACGAGGGGCAGCAAAGGGAGGCTGGCAGCGATCGGCAAGTCAGGCTTTCGATCAAGGCGGTGGTTTTCGGGACATTGGCCGAACAGGCGGCGCGACTCGATTTGAGCGTGCCTTGCCGGTTTAAAGGTTTTCTGGCCAGCGCCCGCACCGGCAAGAGCGTCATTTTTCATATTCAAGAACTGAACACCCTTTAAGGAGTCCATCATGCCCGGACCGAAACGTTTCTCCAAAGACAAGCGCCCCAAGCGCAACACCCAATCCCTGCTGTTCAAGCGCAAGCGCTTTTGCCGCTTCACGGTCGCTGGGGTCGAGGAAATTGATTACAAGGACATCGACGTCCTGCGTGATTTCATCGCCGAGAACGGCAAGATCATTCCCGCACGCCTGACCGGCACGCGGGCCATCTACCAGCGCCAGCTCAACACGGCCATCAAGCGCGCGCGCTTCCTGGCCATGCTGCCCTACAGCGATCAGCATCGCACCCTCTAAGGAGCCCGACCATGCAAGTTATTTTGCTCGACAAAGTCGTCAATCTCGGTGCCCTTGGCGAAGTGGTCAAGGTCAAGGATGGCTACGCCCGCAACTACCTGATCCCGTCAGGCCGCGCCCGTCGTGCCACGGCTGCTGCGGTCAAGGAGTTTGAGGCGCGCCGTGCCGAACTGGAAAAGGCCGCCGCCGTCAAATTGGCCCAGGCCCAGGCCGAGGGCGAAAAGCTCTCGGGCACGACCCTGAAGATGACCCAGAAAGCCGGTGTCGACGGCCGTCTGTTTGGCTCGGTGACCAATGCCGATATCGCCGCCGAACTCGGTCGCGCCGGCTTCCCGGTGCTCAAGGCGCAGGTGCGCATGCCCAATGGCCCGATCAAGATGGTCGGTGACCACTCGGTGGGCGTGAGCCTGCACACCGATGTGGCCGTGGACATCACCGTCACGGTCTACGGCGAAACGGCCTGATCGCACAGCGCCGCCGCAAAAGCCGCCTTCGGGCGGCTTTTGTTTGGGCGGTGCGAACGGGAGCGGGGCGCTAATTGGGGTCAGCTAATTGGGGTCAGACCCCGATTGGCGTGAGATTTCCACCGGCTTTCCTTGCTCGGTTCACCGCTTACCCACAGGTTTGTCCACCGCGTGCCCCGGGCGGTCGCGCTACCATGGGGCCATCGCTCAGGAATTTCATGTCTGCCCTTGCATCCGATTACGACGACGGCTACAGCCCCGATCAACAAATCGCCCAGTTGCGCATCCCGCCGCATTCGATCGAGGCCGAATCGAGTGTGCTCGGCGGACTGCTGCTCGACAACGGCGCCTGGGATCGTGTGGGCGACCTGCTGGCCAACAGCGACTTTTACCGGCATGAGCACCAGCTGATTTATGGTGCCATCGGCGCCCTGGTCAATGCCAGCAAGCCTGCCGATGTGGTGACGGTGTTCGAGCATCTGCAAAGTCAGGGCAAGGCCGATGCAGCTGGAGGCTTGCTCTACCTCAACTCGCTGGCGCAGTACGTGCCCAGCGCGGCCAATGTGCGCCGATACGCCGAGATCGTGCGCGAGCGGGCGATCTTGCGCAAGCTGGTGGCCGCCAGCGATGAAATTGCCACCAAGGCCTTCAACACCCAGGGCCAGCCGGTAGCCTCCATCCTCGATGAGGCCGAGCAGAAGATCTTTCAGATCGGCGAGCAAGGCTCGCGCATGAACAACGGCTTTCAGGACATGGGCTCGCTCGTGGTGGCCCTGCTCGACCGTGTTGAGGAGATGTCGCGCAACCCCAATGACATCACCGGCGTGCCCACCGGCTTTGTCGATCTGGACCGCAAGACCTCGGGGTTGCAGGCGGGCGATCTCATCATCCTGGCGGCTCGGCCGAGCATGGGCAAGACGGCGTTGGCCATCAACATCGCCGAGCATGTGGCGCTGCACGAGGAACTGCCTGTGGCTGTGTTTTCGATGGAGATGGGGGCAGCGCAGCTGGCGGTGCGTATGGTCGGCTCGATCGGCCGCATCGACCAGACTCGCCTGCGCACCGGCCGCTTGACCGAGGACGAGTGGCCTCGGCTGACCGAGGCGATCGAGCGGCTGCGCGGCGTGTCCCTGCACATCGACGAGACGCCGGGCCTGACGGTCAGCGAGTTACGGGCCAATGCCCGGCGGCTGGCGCGCCAGTGCGGCAAGCTCGGGCTGATCGTGGTCGATTACCTGCAGCTCATGAGCGTCTCTAGCGGCATGAGCGATGAGAACCGGGCCACGGCCGTGGGCGAGATTTCCAGGGGCCTGAAGATGCTGGCCAAGGAGCTGCAGTGCCCGGTGATTGCTTTGTCTCAGCTCTCGCGTGGAGTGGAGGCGCGCACGGACAAGCGGCCGATGATGAGCGATTTGCGCGAGTCCGGTGCGATCGAGCAGGATGCCGACGTGATCATGTTCATCTACCGCGATGAGTACTACACCAAAGAGGCCAGCAAGGATCCGGGGGTGGCCGAGGTGATCATCAGCAAGCAGCGCAACGGCCCGACCGGCACCACCAAACTGGCTTTCGTGGCCCAGCACACCAAGTTCGAGAATCTGGCTTCCGGCGACTACTGAGGCAAGCTCGCAGGTAGGGCTGCGATATGCTTGCAGCCATGAAGCTCTACAACTACTTTCGCTCTTCGGCGTCCTACCGCGTGCGTATCGCGCTGGCACTCAAGCAGCTGCCTTACGACTACATGCCGGTCCACCTGCTCAAAGGCGAGCACAAGCAGCCCGAGTTCGGCGCCGTGTCGGCTGATCGCTTCGTGCCCTTGCTCGAACACGACGGCGCGCATCTGTCGCAGTCGATGGCCATCATCGAATACCTCGACGAGCTCCATCCCACGCCGCCTTTGCTGCCAGCCGATGCGCTCGGGCGTGCCAAGGTCAGGGCGCTGGCGCAGACCGTGGCCTGCGACATCCATCCGCTCAACAACCTGCGTGTCCTCAAGTATCTGGTGCGCGAACTCAAGAGCAGCGAGGAGGCCAAGAACACGTGGTATCGCCATTGGTGCAGCGAAGGTTTGCTGGCGCTCGAGCGCCAGTTGCAGGCGCTGGGCAGCGGACCGTTTTGCTACGGTGCAAGCCCCACGCTGGCCGACTGCTGCCTGGTGCCCCAAGTGTTCAACGCCCAGCGCTTTGAGGTCAGCCTGGAGGCGATGCCGCGGGTGCGGGCGGTGTACGAGACCTGCATGGCGCATCCGGCCTTCCAGGCCGCCGACCCCGCCCGTTGCCCGGATGCCGAGTAGGTCGGCGGGCATGCCTGCCTATTGGCTCACGCCCGATTGGCCCGCGCCGAGCTGGGTGCAGGCCGTTTGCACCACCCGCGCCGGCGGCGTGTCGCAGGGGCCATTTGCCAGCATGAACCTGGGCGAGCATGTCGGCGACGAGCCGCTGCATGTTCAAGCCAATCGCGCCGGGCTCGCCCAAGCCTTGTCGGTGCGGCCGGTGTACCTGCAGCAGGTCCACGGCGTCGACGTCGTTCATTTGTCAGAGGACAGCCCGGACGGCATGACCGCCGATGCGTCGCTGTGCCAGAGGCCGCAGCTGGCCTGCACCGTGATGGTGGCCGACTGCCTGCCCATCTTGCTGGCCCATGACCGGCTGCCGCTGGTGGCGGCCTTGCATGCGGGTTGGCGCGGTCTGGCCGGTCAGGCTCGCGCAGGCCAAGCTGCGAGCGGCATCGTTGAGTCGACGGTGGCCGCTTTGGCCCGGGCCGCCGGCTGCTCTGTGGCCGAGCTGGCACCACGGCTGCTGGCCTGGCTGGGCCCTTGCATCGGGCCGTCGGCCTTCGAAGTCGGTGCCGAGGTCAGGGCGGCGTTTGGCGCTGGCCGAAGTGACGCGCTGGCGCATTTTTCTCCGGCATCTGCAGGCAAGTACTTCGCTGATCTACCGGCACTGGCGCGTCAACGCCTGGCCAGGCTGGGCGTGCAGCGCTGCTATGGCAACGATGGCAGTGCGGCCTGGTGCACCGTGACCGATTCAGTGTTTTTCTCGCATCGGCGCAGCTGGAGCACTGACGGCGTCACCGGCGGGCGCATGGCTGCCTGCATCTGGCTGCGCTGACGGTTGTTCTAACGGCTGTTGTGACAGCTCGGCGGGCGAGGGCTCGGCCGCCCGCTGCGCCGCAGAGCGCGCGCGTCGGCGTGCGCCGGTGCCCATGATGTAGATCACGATGCTCAGCGGCAAGATACCGTAGAGCAAAAACGTGCTGATGGCGCCGAGGACGGTGCCCTGCGGGCTGGCCGCCTCGACCACGCTCATCATCAGCACCACGTAGAGCCAGGCAATCACGGTCAGGTACATGGCAGAGGTAAGTCGGGGGTATTTAGAGGCGATTGCCCAATTTCAGTCAGGATCGAGCAACCTGTCTGCCCGACAATCATCCCAGTTTTTTGGGTGATTCAGCCGCATCGGCTGCAATAGCCACACTCAGAATCGATGTCCAGGAGACGCCCGTGACGACTGCCAGTGATGGCTGGGCCGATGCAGCCCAGCAATTTCAAAAGACGCTACAGAGCAATTTCCAGCAGGCGATGGCGGCCATGCTGCCCGGCCATGCGCCGGCCGCGCCAAGTTTGCTCACTCAGGCCTGGCCCTCCACCGAAGGCCTGGCGGGCGTGCACATCGATCCGGCGCGCCTGCTCGAAATTCAACAGGACTATGTGCGCGAGGCCACGGCGCTGTGGAACGCCAGCCTGACCCCGGGCAGCAAGGCGCCGGCCGTCTCCGATCGACGCTTTGCGTCGCAGGCCTGGAACAGCAACCCCCTGTCGCACTTTGCCGCAGCCACCTATTTGCTCAATGCCAAGGCCTTGTCGGCCATGGCGCACGCGGTCGAAGGCGATGCCAAGACCCGCGCCCGGGTGGTATTTGCCATAGAGCAGTGGCTTGCCGCTGCCGCACCGAGTAACTTTCTGGCGCTCAACGCCGATGCGCAGAAAAAGGCGCTCGAGACCCAGGGTCAGAGCCTGGCGTCGGGTCTGCAGAACCTGATGCACGACATCGGCCAGGGCCATCTGTCGATGACCGACGAGAGCGTGTTCGAGGTCGGTCGCAATGTGGCCACCACCGAAGGCGCGGTCGTCTTTGAAAACGAGTTCTTTCAGCTGCTTGAATACAAGCCGCTGACGGCCAAGGTG
>CANHDQ010000050.1 GCA_947459405.1 Comamonadaceae bacterium | reverse complement strand
GGCTTGCATCTGCCGATTTGGGCCGTCATACCGCTGGCTGCATTGCTGGCGGCGGTGTTTGGCGTGTTGCTGGGCGCGCCGACCTTGAAGCTGCGGGGCGATTACCTGGCCATCGTGACGCTGGGCTTTGGCGAGATCATCCGGGTGTTTCTCAACAACCTCGACCGCCCGATTAACCTGACCAATGGGCCCAAGGGCATCAGCCAGATCGACGGGATCACGTTTTTTGGCGTCAACATGAACCGGCCGCTGGAGATCGGGCCCATCACGCTCAACTCGGTCAGCCTCTACTACTACCTGTTCCTGGCTCTGGTGGTGGTGTCGGTCATCATCTGCCACCGGCTCGAGCAGTCCCGCATCGGCCGGGCCTGGATGGCCATACGCGAAGACGAGGTGGCTGCCAAGGCCATGGGCATCAACACCCGCAACCTCAAGCTGCTGGCCTTTGGCATGGGCGCCACCTTTGGCGGCGTCTCCGGCGCCATGTTCGCGGCCTTTCAGGGCTTTGTCTCGCCGGAGTCCTTCAGTCTGATGGAGTCGGTCATGATCGTGGCCATGGTGGTGCTTGGCGGCATTGGCCATTTGCCGGGCGTCATCTTGGGCGCGCTCTTGCTCGCCGCGCTGCCCGAGGTGCTGCGCCATGTGGCCGGGCCGCTGCAGGCCATGACCGGCGGGCGGCTCGACTCGGCCATCTTGCGCCAGTTGCTGATCGCCCTGGCCATGATCGCCATCATGCTCATGCGCCCGCGTGGCCTGTGGCCGGCGCCCGAGCATGGGCGCTCGGACACGTCTGGCAAACGGCCAGAAGGGGGGGCTTGAACATGGTCCATCCTGTCCTCGAAGTCAAGGGCGCCTCCAAGCGCTTTGGTGGGCTGCAAGCCCTGTCTGAAGTGGGAATTCGCATCGAGCGCGGCCAGGTCTACGGACTGATCGGCCCCAACGGCGCGGGCAAGACCACTTTCTTTAATGTGCTCACGGGTCTGTACACGCCCGACGCCGGCAGCTTCATGCTCTCGGGCAAGCCCTATACACCCACAGCGGTGCATGAAGTGGCCAAGGCCGGCATTGCGCGCACCTTTCAGAACATCCGTCTGTTCGCTGAAATGACCGCCCTCGAAAACGTGATGGTGGGCCGCCACGTGCGCACGCACTCGGGCCTGGTCGGTGCCATCTTGCGAACGCCGGGTTTTCGGGCCGAGGAGCAGGCCATTGCCGAGCGTGCCCGTGAGCTGCTCGACTACGTCGGCATTGGCCGCTACGCCGACTACCGCGCCCGCACGCTCAGCTATGGCGACCAGCGTCGCCTGGAGATCGCGCGTGCCTTGGCCACCGACCCTGAGCTGGTTGCCCTCGACGAGCCCGCAGCGGGCATGAACGCCACCGAGAAGGTGCAACTGCGCGAGCTGATCGATCGCATCCGCAATGACCAGCGCACGGTGCTCATCATCGAGCACGATGTCAAGCTCGTCATGGGCTTGTGCGACCGCGTCACGGTGCTCGACTACGGCAAGCAAATTGCCGAGGGTGTGCCCGCCGAAGTACAAAAAGATGCCAAGGTCATCGAGGCCTATTTGGGCACGGGAGGTCACTGAGATGGCGCAGACACTGCTCAAAGTTCAAGGGCTCAAAGTGGCCTATGGCGGCATTCAGGCCGTCAAGGGCATCGATCTCCAAGTCCGTGAGGGCGAGCTGATCACCCTGATTGGCTCCAATGGGGCCGGCAAGACATCGACCATGAAGGCGATTACCGGCTCTATCGCTGTGCTCGAAGGCCAGATCGAGTATCTGGGCCAGACCATCCGCGGGCAGGGCGCTTGGGATCTGGTCAAGGACGGTCTGGCCATGGTGCCCGAAGGCCGTGGCGTGTTCACCCGCATGACCATCACGGAAAACCTGCAGATGGGCGCCTACATCCGCAGCGACCGCGCCGAGATAGCGGCCGACATCGACAAGGTGTTTGCGCTGTTTCCGCGCCTCAAGGAACGCCGCGACCAACTCGCTGGCACCATGTCGGGTGGCGAGCAGCAGATGCTGGCCATGGGCCGAGCCCTTATGAGCCGCCCCAAGGTGTTGCTGCTTGACGAGCCCTCTATGGGCTTGTCGCCCATCATGGTCGACAAGATCTTTGAAGTCGTCAGGGATGTGCACTCGCAAGGCGTGACCGTTTTGCTCGTCGAGCAAAACGCCAGCCGCGCGCTCAAAATCGCCGACCGCGCCTATGTGATGGAGTCGGGCTTGCTGACCATGGAGGGCCCGGCGCGTGACCTGCTGGTCGACCCGAGGGTGCGCGCCGCGTATTTGGGCGAATGAGCCCGCGGCGGACCGGTAGCGCGCGCTGCGCGCTGCCGGTCAACGCCCCTGGCTGGGTTCAGTAACCGTAGCCTCCGCCACCGGAGCGACCACCCGAGCCACCACCCGATCGCCCCCCTCCAGAGCGGCCTCCACCTCCACCAGAGCGACCCCCACCGCCGCCGCCGCGGTAGCCGCCACGGCTGGCAGGCAAGCCTGACGACGGGAAGCCCGAAGACAGGTGCGAGCGCGGCTGGGCGTCGTCATCATGGCTGCGCTGGGGACGCGGCGCAGCGCTGGTGCTGCGTGGCACGCCTTGCCGCGGCGCGTGAGGTGAACGCTGGCCATTGGGCCCGCCTGCTGGGCCGCTGCGCGGTGCTTGACCGCCACCACTGCGACCGCCCGAACCCTGCGCTGGCCGGGCTTGACCGCGCCCCGAACCGTTTGAGCCGCCTGAACCACCGGCTGCGCCCTTGTTGGCGCGAATGCGCTCCATCATCTCGCTGCGCGCCGCCTTGGCCGCTGCGGCCATGACCTCGCGGCTGGGGGGCTTGCCCAGCCCGCCCCACAGGGTCTGGCGGCCCATGGCAATCGGCTCGGCCTGCTCGCCCGGTTCGGCTTCAAAGCCTGGCACGACGACCTTTGCGATCGTCTGGCGCGTAAAGCGCTCGATGTCTTGCATGAAGCCCTCTTCATCGAGGCACACGAAGCTGATCGCCTCGCCGCTGTTGCCTGCGCGACCGGTGCGGCCGATGCGGTGCACATAGTCTTCGCTGATGTTGGGAATCTCGTAGTTGACCACGTGCGGCAGCTCGTCGATGTCAATGCCGCGCGCGGCGATGTCGGTGGCCACCAGGGCCCGGATCTCGCCACTCTTGAAGCCCGACAGCGCCTGCGTGCGCGCCGTTTGGCTCTTGTTACCGTGCAGCGCCATGGCCGTGATGCCGTTCTTGCTCAGGTACTCGGCCACATTGTTGGCGCCGAATTTCGTGCGCGTAAAGACCAGCACCTGACTCCAGTTGCGCTCGTTGATGATGTGCGCCAGCAGCGCTTTTTTCTTGCCGCGCCCGACTGGGTGGATGGTCTGCTCGATGCGCTGCACCGTGGTGTTGCGCGGCGTGACCTGAATGTGCTCGGGCTCGCGCAACAGACCATTGGCCAGGTCGCGGATCTCGTCGCTGAAGGTGGCTGAAAACAGCAGCGACTGCTTCTGTTTGGGCACCAGCGCCAGCACCTTCTTGATGTCGTGAATAAAACCCATGTCGAGCATGCGATCGGCCTCGTCGAGCACCAAAATCTCAACCTTGCTCAGGTCCAGCGTGCCCTGGCCCGCGTGGTCGAGCAAGCGGCCGGGGGTGGCCACCAGAATGTCGACGCCGCTGCGCAACTGAGAGATCTGCGGGCTCATGCCCACACCGCCAAACATCACCATGGACTTAAGGTCCAGGTACTTGCCGTAGGTGCGCACACTTTCTTCAACCTGAGCGGCCAGCTCGCGGGTGGGGGTGAGGATGAGGGCGCGCACCGCGTTGGCGCCACGGCGATCCTTGGTGCGCTCGCGGCCCGAGAGCAGGTGCAGCAGTGGCAGCGTAAAGGCCGCCGTCTTGCCGGTGCCGGTTTGGGCGCCGCCGAGCAGGTCGCCGCCTTTGAGCACCGCCGGAATGGCTTGGGCCTGAATGGGCGTGGGGGTGTCATAGCCTTGCTCGCGCACAGCCTTAACGATGGCCGGAGCCAAGTTCAATTCTTCAAAAGTCATTGGATAGGAAAGCGCCCACCGGGCGCAGGGTTCGGCTCATCCGACCGCTTTGCTGCGGTCGCCAGTCTTGGCCGAAGGGGGTCAAGGGGAGGGAGGGCTTGCCCGGGCGTGGCCCGGTTTCTCCCAGCAGGAGTGCTGATGCCGCGGCAACTGGAGGCCTACGGTGCTTCGATTGTGACACGGATCCTTAGTCATCGCTTCCGAGTTCGATCGGTCAGGTGGATGTCCCATCCGTGTCGCTGGATGCGTGGCCGCTTCTGGGCTTGCCACCGCCTGAGCGGGGATAATGCTCGGTTGATGCGCGGGCGGGCTTTTGACCGCCGGCCAGGCCTGATTTCATCGCTTGTCACGCTGACGGGCGTCCAGCAACCCACACCCTCACCATGTCCCAATACGTTTTCACCATGAACCGGGTCGGCAAGATCGTGCCGCCCAAGCGTCAGATTCTCAAGGACATTTCGCTGTCCTTTTTTCCGGGCGCCAAGATCGGTGTGCTCGGCCTCAACGGTTCGGGCAAGTCCACCTTGCTCAAGATCATGGCCGGCATTGACAAGGAGATCGAGGGCGAGGCCATGCCTATGGCCAATTTGAAGATCGGCTATCTGCCGCAGGAGCCCAAGCTCGATCCCAAGGCGTCGGTGCGCGAGGCGGTCGAAAGCGGCATGGGCCAGGTCAAGGCCGCGCAGCAGCGGCTCGATGAAGTCTATGCGGCCTATGCCGAGCCCGACGCCGACTTTGACAAGCTCGCGGCCGAGCAGGCCGAGCTCGAGGCCATCATTGCCGCCGCCGGCGACGGTGGCGACCATTTGCTCGATATCGCCGCCGACGCGCTGCGCCTGCCGCCTTGGGAGGCGACCATTGAGCATCTGAGCGGCGGCGAAAAGCGCCGGGTGGCCTTGTGCCAGCTGCTGCTGTCCAAGCCCGACATGCTGCTGCTCGACGAGCCGACCAACCACCTCGATGCCGAGTCGGTCGACTGGCTCGAGCAGTTCCTGGCGCGCTTTGCGGGCACCGTGGTGGCCATCACCCACGACCGCTACTTCCTGGACAACGCCGCCGAGTGGATTTTGGAGCTCGACCGCGGTCACGGCATTCCCTACAAGGGCAATTACTCGTCCTGGCTCGAGCAAAAGGACGCTCGCTTGGCGCAGGAGCAGCGCTCGGAGGACGCGCGCGCCAAGGCGATGAAGAAGGAGCTCGAGTGGGCCCGGCAGAACCCCAAGGGCCGGCAGGCCAAGAGCAAGGCGCGTCTGGCGCGCTTTGAGGAGCTGTCCGACTACGAATACCAAAAGCGCAACGAGACGCAGGAGATCTTCATCCCGGTGGCCGAGCGCCTGGGCCATGAGGTGATCGAGTTCGAAGGGGTGAGCAAGTCCTTTGGCGATCGCCTGCTGATCGACAACCTGTCGTTCAAGATCCCGGCCGGTGCCATCGTCGGCATCATCGGCCCCAACGGCGCGGGCAAGTCCACGCTCTTTAAGATGATCGCCGGCCGCGAGCAGCCCGATACGGGCACGGTCAAGCTGGGCAAGACCGTCCAGCTGGCCTTTGTGGACCAAAGCCGCGACGCGCTGGCCGACGAGAAGACCGTCTGGGAAGACATCTCGGGCGGCCTGGACATGATCACCGTGGGCAAGTTCCAGATGCCCAGCCGCGCCTACTGCGGCCGCTTCAACTTCAATGGCGGCGACCAGCAAAAAAAGGTGGGCCTGCTCTCTGGGGGCGAGCGCGGTCGCCTGCACCTGGCCAAGACCTTGATGCAGGGCGCCAACGTGCTGATGCTCGACGAGCCCTCCAACGACCTCGATGTGGAAACCCTGCGCGCGCTCGAAGACGCGCTGCTCGAGTACGCCGGCTCGGTGATGGTGATCAGCCACGACCGCTGGTTTCTCGACCGCATCGCCACGCACATCCTGGCGGCCGAGGGCGACAGCCAGTGGGTGTTTTTCGACGGCAACTACCAGGAGTACGAGGCCGACAAGAAGAAGCGCCTGGGCGAAGAGGGCGCCAAGCCCAAGCGGGTGCGCTTCAAAGCCTTGAAGTGATGCGCGGACTTGGGTCCAGGATCTTCGCTGCTCGATCGGTGCCTCGCGTGACGCATTCGGCGCGCGGCGTCATTGCGAGCGCAGCGAAGCAATCGAAGCGTTTTTGCTTGTGGCGCAGTCGCCTGGATTGCCACGGGCCTACGGCCCTCGCAATGACGCACGGGCGGCTTGGTCATGCAGTCCTCGTAACGACGGGGATGGTCTTTGGGAAGGCTGGTGATGAACGCTGAGCGTGCTGTATCCGACGAGGAAGTGCTGGCCCGCACCCGGGCCTGGCTCGAAAAGGCGGTCATTGGCCTGAATCTGTGCCCCTTTGCCAAGGCGGTGTACGTCAAGCAGCAGGTGCGTCTGGTGGTCAGCCGGGCGCGCCATGTCGACGATTTGCTGGAGGAGCTCGATCGTGAACTCGATTTGCTGGTGCAGACCCCTGCCGAGCAAATCGACACCACGCTCATCGTCCACCCGACGCTGTTTGCGGATTTTCTGGACTTCAACGACTTCCTAGACCTGGCCGATCGCGTGATCGACGAGCATGGGCTCGAGGGCGTGATCCAGATCGCCAGTTTTCATCCGCAGTTCCAGTTTGAGGGCACCGAGCCCGAGGACATGGGCAACTACACCAACCGCGCGCCGTACGCCACGCTGCATTTGCTGCGCGAAGACAGCGTCGAGCGGGCGGTTGACGGCCTGGCCGATCCCGATGCGATTTACCAGGACAACATCCGCACGTTAGACAAGCTCGGGCCAGAAGGCTGGAAAAAGCTCGGCCTGTGAGGCCAGCGCGCCTTACGCGGCGGCGAGCTTGCCTTCGGCCTTGTCCAGCCAAAGCTGCAGGCTGCCCAACAAATCGGCTTGGCTAAAGGAGCAGCTTTCTTCGCTAAAGAGGGCCGAGGACTCGAGCCGGTTGCTCAACTCCTGCAGCACCGTGGTGTAGGGCGCCGGCAAGGCCTCGAGCAGGGCTTTCGAGGCCAGCGCACCTGCGCACAGCTCGGCCACGCTGCTTTGGCCTTGCTGCATCCGCACCAGGCAGGCGCGGATCGCCTGCAGCTCCTGCTGCGCGGCGCTCATGCCGAAGACCCTTGCAGTCGGGCCAGCCGTGCAGGCTCGCCCCTGAAGTCGGGCAGCAGGCTGAGCAAGGCCAGCACCACGCAGGGAACCCCGACCCAGGACAGCTGGCCCATGCCCACGGTGCTAATGAGCGAGCCGCCGGCGGCCGCTCCGAGCGCCGCGCCCACGTAGAGCATGGAGCTGTTGAGGCTGATGAGCATCGGCGCCTGCGAGGGTGCCAGGCTGATCAGCCGGCTTTGCTGCGGCGCCATCGAGCCAAAGCTGTTCAAGCCCCAGAGCACCAGCGCCAGCGTGGTCAACACCGTGTGGCCGGCTGTCAGGGGCAGCGCGGCCATCATCAGGGCCACGATGGCCAGCTGGATGGCGGTGGTTCGCAGCACCCCGAACCGGTCGGCCGCCCAGCCGCCCATGAGCGTACCGACCACGCCTGCGCAACCGAAGATGGCCAGCACGACCGACAAGCCGGTGGCATCGAGCCCGTCGAGCTCCTGCAGCACCGGGCCGATATAGGTGAAGACGCCAAAGATGGCGGTAAACATCAGCAAGGTGCGCAGCCACACGCGCCAGACCGGCCACTGCCCGGCGGCCGTGCGCAGGCTGCCGGTGACCACGCTGCCGGTGGTTGCTGCTGGCACCAGCCGGGTGGCCAGCAGCCAGATGCATACACTTGCGGCGGCAGCCAGCCACAGTGGCCAGCGCCAGCTCCATTGCAGGCCGATCCAGGTGCCCACCGGCACGCCGACCGCGTAGCACACGCTCTGGCCGAGGTTGGCGATCGAAAGGGCGCGGCCGCGCTGGGCCGCCGGCACCAGGCTGACGGCCGTGGCCGATGCAGCGGCGGTGAACATCACACCTGCGCCCATGACCACCCGCCCGATCATCAGCCAAGTCAGGCTGGAGGCCAGCGCACTGATGAGGCTGCCCGCGCTGAACAGGCCCAGTGCCAGCAAGATGGTCCGGCGCCGGCTCCAGTGCCCGGTGGCCAAAATGAGCATGGGTGCCAGCACCGCCGCGCCCAGCGCATAGGCGGTCATCGCCTGTCCGGTAGCCGCCAGGCTCACCCCGAGGGCCACGCTGACCGGCTCGAGGATGCCGCCGAGCACGAAGGCGCTGCTGCCAATGATGAGGTTGCAGAAGGCGAAAAAGTACAGTAGGGAGGGCATAGGGGGCGCTGCCGTTTGGCGAGGCGGCTCAGAGTTGCGCGCCAATCGACGCGAAGATGCGCGGTGCGTAGTAAGTCTTGCTGCGCTCGCGGATGCTTGCCCCGGCGTCCTGATAGGAGCGGCTGCGTTCGACCGGCGCGTCGCCCAGGTTGTAGATGCCCACCCGCCAAAAGCCTTTGCGGGGCACCGAATGGCCCACGTGGGCATCGAGTGTGATGCGTGCGCGCTCGCGCCCGCTGAGGGTGGGGGTGCTCAGCGAAGCTGGGCCGTTGAGGCTGGCCGACAGGCCGCCAAAGGTGCCGCCGGTGCGGCGCATCGGCTTGGCGGCGCCCAGGCTGATGGTGTAGCTCGGTTGCCCCGGAATGGCCATGCCCTCGCGAGGGCCGTCGCTCATGCGCGATTGCAGCACGGTCGCGTTGGCCGTGAGCATCCAGTCGCGCCCCCAGCCGCCGCTCGCCAGCGGCCGCTTGAGGTCGCCCTCCAGACCGACCGTGCGGGCGCTGCCGATGTTTTGCCGCTGCGCCACCCACAGGCCCGCCTGTTCGAACAACTCGGTGGCGATTACATCGCCCGTGCGGCGCATGAACAGGCTCAAGCCGGCCTGGCCCTGACCGGGCAGGCGCTGCTCGACGCCGATGTCGAAGGTCTGGGTCACCTCGGGGCGCAAATTGGGGTTGCCCAGCTGGTCGGGGTTGCTCGGGCTGTTGTCGCCCTGGCTGGGCACGGCGCGGTCGAGCAGGTCCCACACGCTCGGTTGGCGTGTCACGCGGGCGATGTTCATGCGCCACTGGGCGGTTTCGTTGATCGACGTGCGGGTGTGCAGCGAGGGCTGCCAGAAGTCCAGTTGCTGCTGGCTGCGCGTTTCGTTGACTTGCGACTGCAACCGCACCGACTCGCCGCGCAGCCCCAGGGTCAGCGTGGTTCTGGCGGGCAACTCCCACTCGTTTTGGCCCCACAGCGCCAGCCGCTCGATGCGCGACTGCAGCCGCTCCAGGCCGACGCTGCCGGGGGCGCTGTCAAGGCTGCTGCCGTGGGCCTGGCGGTTTTCGTATTCGATGCCGGTCATCCACAGCAGCGATTCGCGCGCGCCGGTGAGTTTGGACTTGAGCTGCCAGGTCGATTCGGTGCGGTCTTCGTCGTAGCGGGTGCCGCTGGCGCGCTGGCGCAGCAATTCATCGCTTTGGCGATTGCCCGACCAGCTGGTCTCGAGCTTGCCCACGCTGAGGCGGCGCGTCCAGTCGCCGCCGAGCTGCCAGGAGTCGCGCTGCGTCTGCGAGGTTTCAGATCGCAATGTGCTGCCATCGCTCAGGCGCTGCAGGTAGCTGCCATCGGAGCTTGAGCCGCTGATGTTGCCGCGCAGCGAGACCTGGTCTCGACCGATGCGCCCGCTCAGCCGGGGGATGAGCATCCAGTCGCGCCGCTCGGTGCGGCTGCGCGCAGCCGATTGGGTCAAGGCGGTCGGCGATTGGCTGTCGAGCTCCTGATCAAAGCCGCTGATGCTGTCGGCCAGCCACACCCCCATGAAAAACGACCACGGCGGCCGGCTGGGGGTCTGGGCATCACCTCCGATGGGGCCGGTGCGCATCAGCCACAGGCGCGGGTTGTGATCGCCAAAGGCGAAGTTGTCGGTCAGGCGGAACATGGCGCTGCGCTGGGGCGAGGCCTGGCGCAGCACGATGTTGACCGTGCCACCGCTGGAGCCGGAAAACTCGGCGCTGGGCGAGCGCACGATTTCGATGCGCTCGATCAGGTCGGCTGGCAACTGGTCGATCGGCAGTTGCGCACGTCCGGCCGAGCGCTGGCCGTCGATCATCACGCGGGTGGCACTGCCATCGAGTCCGCGCATGCGAATTTCGATGCCGCCGTTGGCGCCGGTGGTCACCTGCAGACCGGGCAGCTGGCGCAGCACGTCGACCGTGGTGTCCACGCCCATCCGCTCGATGTCCTGCCGATCCACCACGACCAGTGATCCGGCTGCCTGGAAGCGCTCCTCAATGGAGCGCCGCGAGCTGGTCACCACCTCGCGCATGCTCTGGCCACTGTTGACCGATTCGCCCGGGCCCTCTTGTGGGCCCATCTGGGCGTGGCCGACCGCTGCGGCCAGCGTGCCGGCAAGCAGCACGGCAGCGGGCAAGGTTCGGGTCGGGCGCAGGCGTGGGGTGGGGGTGTCGGGCATGGTGGCTGGGGCGTGTGGGACGCCGGGATGGCCGTCGGCTGGTGATTATCCGGGAGCGGGTCTGGCGGTGCTGGCGTTGGTCTTTGGTGCCGATTCAGCGCAGCCGCTGCGGTGTGATCTCGACCGTGGCCGCGCCGTTGCCGATCCAGATTTGGCCGTCTTGCACCGTCACCTGCAGTTGCATGCTGCGCTCGCTCAGGCCGGCCAGGGCCTGGCTTTGCGCCGCCTCGATCTGCCAGACGATCAGGTTGTCGGCGCGCGTGATCTTGTTTTCCAGGCCCTTCCACCACACCGGCGTGCTGCTGGCATGGCTGTAGACGCTCACTTGCTGCGAGCGCCCCGCGGCCCGCATCAGCCTCTTGTCATCGGGCTGGCCCACGTCAATCCAGTGTCGCAGCGCGCCGGTGTAGTCGCGGTGCCAGAGCGCGGCCTCGTCGACATCCCATAGGTCCTTGGCAAATTCGAGTTGCCCTGCCTCGTCGCTGCTGGCCACATTCAGGGCAAAGGCCAGCAGCCGCACCATCATGCGCTCGTCGGTCTCCGAGGGATGGCGTGCCAGCGTGACCGCATGGTCGGCATAGAGGGCGCGGTCCATGTCGGCGATCTGCAACTGCGCTTTGTAAATGGTGGCCTTCAATGCCATGCTTGCTGCTCCGGTGAGGCAAAACCTCCATTGGAACCCATAAACGCAACGCATAAACCTCGAGCCCATGAACCACCGCCGGGCAGGCAGGTGCTGCCGCTGGCTGGTGACCGCTTAAAAAGGTGGCGGGCTTTCGAGCTGCAGGCTTTGCCCGGTCAGCGGATGCGTGAGCATCAGCGCGCTGGCGTGCAGCAGCAGGCGTGGCGCTTGTGGACCGGCGTCGTCGCCGTAGAGTGCGTCGCCCACGATCGGATGGCCGATGGCTTGCAGGTGCACGCGCAGCTGGTGGGTGCGCCCGCTCAGTGGCTGCAGCAGCAAGCGGGTTTTGCCCTGCGCGTGCTGCAGGATGTGCCAGCGGGTCTGGCTGGGCTTGCCGTGCAGCAGGTCGACTTTTTGCAGCGGTCGGCGGGGCCAGTCGACGGCCAGCGGCAGATCGATCAGTCCTTGCCCCGTGGCGTCGCCTTGCAACTGGCCGTGCACCACCGCAACGTACTGCTTGCCGATCTGGCGCGTTTCAAAGGCCCGGCTCAGCTGCCTTTGGCTGTGCGGGTTGCGTGCCATGAGCAGCAGGCCCGAGGTGGCCATGTCGAGTCGGTGCACCGTCAAGGCGCCTGGCCAGTGCGCCTGCACCCGCGCGCTCATGCAGTCTTGCTTGTCCGGTCCGCGACCAGGCACGCAGAGCATGCCGGCGGGTTTGTCGAGCACCAGCAAGTCCTCGTCAAGATAGATCAAGCGCTGCTCGATGCTGGGCGTGCATGACATGGGGCGGCATTATCGGCGGGCTGCCTTGCGCTGTTACAGTCGCCCTCCATGTCTTCAGATACCGGACTGCGCGACCTGCTGCGGCTGGGCGACTACATGCGCATGTGGGGTGCGCGCTTGGCCAGCACGGCGGCCCAGCAGATGCTGATGGTGGCGGTGGGCTGGCAGATGTACGAGCTGACCCACAGCGCCTGGGACCTGGGTCTGGTGGGGCTCTACCAGTTCGCGCCAGCTCTGTTGTTTACGCTGGTGGCCGGTCATGCGGCCGATCGGATGCACCGCGGGCGCATCATCGCCGCCTGTCTGGTAGGTCAGGCCCTGGTGGCACTGGTGCTGCTGGCGGCCACCGTCGGCTGGCGCGATGCCGAAGCCTGGCTCGGTCGCGACCTGCTGCTGGGTCTGTCGGTGGTGCTGGGGTTGGCCCGCGCCTTTCAGATGCCGGCCCAGCAGGCGCTGGCGCCGCATCTGGTGCCTGCGCCCTTGCTGCCGCGGGCCACCGCCTTCAATTCGACCGGCACCGAAGTGGCGGTCATCGGTGGCCCGGCCCTTGGCGGCTTGGTGTTCGTGGCCGGCGCCGGCGCTGTTTATGGCCTGTGCCTGGCCCTGCTGCTGCTGGCCGCCCTGCTTGCCCTGCGGCTGCGCTACCGGCATGTGCCGCCGGCCCATGAGCCGGTCACCTTGGCCAGCGTGTTCGCTGGTCTGACCTTTGTCTGGCGCAGCAAGCTTTTGCTCGGTGCGGTTTCGCTCGACCTTTTTGCTGTTTTGCTCGGCGGCGCCACCGCCTTGCTGCCCATGTTTGCCAAGGATATTTTGCAGGTCGGTCCCTGGGGCCTGGGCTTGTTGCGCGCCGCGCCCGCCGTCGGTGCTTTGCTGATGTCTTTGGTGCTCACGCGCTGGTCGATCGAGCGGCGCGTCGGCCACAAATTGCTGGCGGCGGTAGCGGTCTACGGCCTGTGCATGTTGGCCTTTGGCCTGTCGACAAGTTTTGTGCTGTCCTTGCTGGCGTTGGCCATCTCTGGCGCGGCCGACATGGTCAGCGTTGTCATCCGCATGACGCTGGTGCAGCTCGAGACGCCCGACGAGATGCGCGGGCGGGTCAGCGCGGTCAATTCGATTTTCATCGGCGCGTCCAACCAGCTCGGCGAGTTCGAGTCGGGCGCCACCGCCGCCTGGCTCGGGCCGGTCGGCTCCGTTGTGCTCGGTGGCGTGGGGACCTTGCTGGTGGCTGCCGCTTGGTTGCGTCTGTTTCCCGGGCTGGCTCAACGCGACCGCATGCAAGGCTCCTGAGCGGCAGCCGGCGTGCCGGGCAGTCAGGGACCTTGCGCTGCGCGCGAACGCTGCACGTCTACCGCGCTGACCGCGCCGGCCGCATGGCCCCAGCTGCTGCGCAGGTGGCTGAGCAAGTCGGCAATGTCCTGGTCCGAGAGATCGACCAGGTAGGGCGGCATGCCAAAGGGCCGCGGGTTGCCTGCTGTTGCCGGCGCATAGCCGCCGTGCAGCACCATCTGCACCAGGTTGACCGGCTCGGCCATGCTCACCGCCCGGTTGCCTGCCAGCGCAGGGTAGGCCCCTGGCACCCCTTGGCCTTGTGGGCCGTGGCATTGCACGCAGTGCTGGTCGTAGAGGGCCGCGCCGGCGCGGTTGGGTGCGGAAGGGGCCGACTCTGGCCGACGGCTGGTTTGCTCGGGCAAGCGCTGCAGGAACAGGCCGATGGCTTGCAGGTCGGCTTGGCTCAGATGCTGCGTGCTGTGCAGCACCACCTCGGCCATCGGGCCCTGGGCTGAGCCACGCGGCGACACGCCGGTCTTGAGCAGCGCAACGATGTCGGCCAGCGGCCAGTGCATCACGCCCGCTTCGTCGCGGCTGCTCAGCGAGGGTGCATACCAGTTTTGCATCGGAATCAGACCGCCTGCCAGATCGAGTGGATTGCTCGCACCCAGGGCATTGCGCGTCGAATGGCAGGCCGAGCAGTGGCCGAGCCCCTGCACCAGATAGGCGCCGCGCTGCAAGGTGGCATCGGCCTGGGCGTCGAGTTTGAGTTGCCCGGGTGTGAAGTACAGGGCCCGCCAAAGCGCCAGTGCGCTTTGGGTGTTGAAGGGCCAGCGCAGTTCGTGCGCTCGGTTGGGCTGGTGCACCGGCGCCAGGCTGCGCAGGTAGGCGTACATCGCGTCGCTGTCCTCGCGCCGGACCACGCTGTAATTGGCGTATGGGAAGGCCGGATAGAGCAGCCGCCCGTCGCGCGAGCGACCCTCGCGCAGCGCACGCCAGAAATCGTCTGCGCTCCAGCGGCCGATGCCGGTCTCGGGGTCGGGTGTGAGGTTGCCCGCATAGACGGTGCCAAACGGCGTTGCGATGCCGCGTCCCCCCGCGTAGGCTGCCCCTGCGGCGCTTGTGTGGCAGGCCATGCAGTTGCCGGCCCGCGCCAGGTAGGCGCCTTGCTGCACGGTCTGCGCATCGGCGGGTGTTGTGCGGTGCGACCGAGCAGCGTCTTGGGCCGGTTCATCGCCCGCCTGCCAGAGCAGCGTGGCGGCCAGCAAGGCACTGAACAGGGCGCCGATCAGGGCAGCTGCGCGCCAGCGTCTGGGTTGTGGCCGGGTCGGGCTCATGGCCGTTGGGGCGCCTTGGCCGTGCCACAAGCTGTCGCTGCATCCGGCGCGCCGCGCGCCGGATTTGCCGGGGCGCTGTCTGCCGGCACGGGCTGCGCCGCCAGCCAGCTGGCCAGCGCTTCGATGTCCTGCGCCTGCAGCCGTTTGGCGATGTCGGCCATGCAGTCGGGCGCGTGGGCGCGGCGCTTGCCG
This sequence comes from Comamonadaceae bacterium, assembly GCA_947459405.1. GTDB lineage: Bacteria > Pseudomonadota > Gammaproteobacteria > Burkholderiales > Burkholderiaceae_C > Polaromonas. The sequence continues at coordinate 1,478 of CANHDQ010000050.1, read as the reverse complement.
GTGCGCCAGGCGCCGAGCTGGGCGTTGAGGTAATCGCGCGGCAAACCCAGCAGGCCCGGCACATGGGGCAGCATCCCGGTCAGCCGTTGGCCGTGGCATTGGGCGCAGGCCTGCAGCTGCCGGGGCGCATCGCCTCGCAAGGCCAGGGCCCGGCCCCGCTCAAGCAGCTCGTTGCTGGCTTTTTGGGGCAAAGGCGCCGGATAGGGCAGCTGCAGGGCCGCGAAGTGCTCGGCAATGTCGAGCAGGTACCCGTCGCTTAGCGGCGCGAGCAGCTGGGTCATCGGTCCGTAGTGGCGCCGTCCGTCCCGAAAATTGAGCAGCTGGTTGTAGAGGTAGATCGCCGGCTTGCCCGCGATGCGCGGGTGGTAGCCGTCGGGCGCCGCCCGCCCGCCCGCTCCGTGGCAGTGCGTGCAAGCCAGGCTGCGCTGGGCCATGTTGTCCTCGAAGGGGCGTGTTGCAACCGTTTGCGCCCGCGCCGCCGGCACAAGCTGGCTCAGGCACATGAGCATCAGGGTCAAGATCAGGCGCGCCATATCGACCTCAGCCTTGCGCGGCCAGCACCAAGTCGGATGCGGGATAGGCCACGCACGGCAGGATGCAGCCCTCGGCTTTTTCTTCGGCGCTCAGCCCGGGCCACTCGATCCGGTAGTACACCTGCCCGCTTTCAAGACGGCGCAGACAGGCGCGGCAGGTGCCGTTGCGGCACGATGCGTGCAGCTCCAATCCTGCGGCCTGCGCCGATGCGAGCACGGACCGGTCGCTGGGTGCGTCGATGGACTGCGCGCCGGGCTGCAGGCTCAACTGGTGGACGATCGGCGCCTGGCCGATGCACGGCTCGGTATTGCGTGACATGGAGGCGGGAATTTAACCGATGGCGCTTGCACCGGATTGACGCGCACACTGGGGTGGCCCCGGCAGCCTCGGCCCGGATCGACCGATCCGGGCGACAATCCACGGTTTTGTTCATGAAAAACGCCCTCCGAATGATCACCCACACAGTGCGGCCCGCCACCGTGCGCGACGCCAAGGCCATTGCCCGCGTGCACGCCAGCGTCACGCAAGCGCTCCTGCGCGACGTCTTGATGATGGACAAACTCAGCGGCCCTTCCATTGAGGAGCGCCAAGCGTATTGGCGTGAGGCCATCGAATACAGCGAGCCGCAGGTGCAGGTGGCCATTGAGGGCGAGACCATGGTCGGCTTTGTCGGTTTTGACCGCTCGCGTGACAAGGGCACGCCCTCGACCACCGGCGAGATTTGGGCGCTGTGCGTCTTGCCCGACCATGGCCAGCAAGGCGTGGGCACTGCTTTGTGGGACGCGGCCCACGACGGGCTTAAGGACGAGGGCTGCACCAAGATCACGGTCTGGCTGCCCCTGCGCGACGAGCGGGCCTTGCGGTTTTTTGAGCACAACGGCTTCAAGCGCGAGACCAACAGCATACGGCTCGTCAGTGCGGGCAGTGGCAAGATGGAAGAGATC
>CANHDQ010000049.1 GCA_947459405.1 Comamonadaceae bacterium | reverse complement strand
TTGCTGCCCATGATGCCAATGCCGATACAGGCACCGACAGCGCCCAGGCCAATGATCAGGCCGGCGGCCAAGGCAACAAAGCTGATAACTTCCATGATGTAACTCCTAAAGAGACAGGTTGAGAGAAAAACGAAACCAAAAATCAAGGGGCGCTGAAAACCCGGTCAGTGGGCGTCATGCGCCTGGCCGATGTAGACCAGGGTCAGCATCATGAACACGAAAGCCTGCAAGGTGATGATCAAGATGTGAAAGATCGCCCAAGCCGAACCGGCAATGATGTGGCCAATGGCCAGTCCGATACCGGTGGCCGAAAGCGACCAGGCACCGCCCATCAGCGCGATCAGCATGAAAATCAATTCACCTGCGTACATGTTGCCAAACAGTCGCATGCCGTGGGACACGGTCTTGGCGACAAACTCGATGATCTGCATCAGGAAATTGAAGGGCCACAGCAACGGGTGCGAGCCAAAGGGGGCAGTGAACAGTTCGTGGATCCAGCCGCCCAGACCCTTGATCTTGACGTTGTAGTACAGGCAGATCATCAGCACCGCCACCGACAGACCCATGGTGACCGACAGGTCGGCCGACGGCACCACCCGCATGTAATCCGGCGCGCCCAAGGCGGGTGCCACACCATGCCAGATCGCCGGAATCAGGTCCACCGGCAACAGGTCCATGGCGTTCATCAGGAAGATCCAGACAAAAATGGTCAGGGCCAGAGGAGAGACAAACTTTCGACTTTCGGCGCTGTGCACGATGCCCTTGGCCTGGCTGTCGACCATCTCGACCAGAATTTCAACCGCCGCCTGAAACCGACCCGGCACACCGGCCGTGGCCTTGCGGGCTGCCTTCCAGAGAAAAAAGCATCCAACGATGCCCAGCAAGGTGGCCCAGAACAGGGAATCGATGTTGAACACCGAGAAGTCCAGAACGCTCTCGGGCTTTTTGTTCTGGAGATGGCCCAGGTGGTGAATGATGTATTCACCGGCGGTCGGTCCGTTTTCTGCTGCCATCGTCTTACCTGTTCTTCCAAGTTCCTCAAGTTGTCCGTCGCTGGCGTGACTTGAACCACACCACCGGCCAGACCACCTTCATGGTCACCACCAAGCCCACCAACAAGGCAGGCCAACTCAAACCTTCCACCCACCTCGGCGCGGCCACCAAGATGGCGATCGTCAGGCCGATCTTGACGAACTCCCATACAAAGAAGCCCATCACGGCCGTCCCCGGGTTGATCGAGGACAGGCGCCCGGTCAGACCGCGCGCAAAAACCAACCCTGGCACAACCACCGCCGCCGCGCCGTAGAGCAGGGACAGTGCCCACTCCCACCGCCCGGACCACAGCCCCAAGGCCAAAGCCATCGCCAAGCCGACCAGCGCCTGCCACAGCAGCACCTGCCAGACCGACACCGCAGGCCGCTGCAAACCCAGTTGCTGCACCTGCTCGCGCGTCAGCGCCTTTACCGGCTCGGGCCCAGACTCCTCCTGCCAGACACGCCAGGCAGGCGCCTGAGGCGCAGGCCCGTTCGACTCACCAACAGGCTTTCGGACGTCGGTGCTGGAGGACGAAGAGTTGTTCAAATTGCCCGCTGCCGCAACCCGGCCTTGTCGTCATCGCGCCCCGCTTTTCACAAGGGCAGCTTAGACCTGCAAGATTACGCAAAAGTTACCGCGCCGTTTCAGACCGACGTCTGTTTTTGTCAAAGCGCCGCATTATAGGTAAAAACACCAAGGCCCTGTCAAACGGTTTTAAGCGAGCGGCGCCGATGCGGCGGTGCCAACGCTAAACTGACACTCTACGCATCCTGCGTGCCCTTACGGCCATGCCCACAGCGCCCCCCTCCGACTCGCTGATCACCTACCCCTGCGCTTTTCCCATCAAAGTCATGGGGGCACAGGTCGATGGCTTTGTGCCAGCCCTGACCCGGGTGGCGCTCGCCTTCGATCCGCAGTTTGATGCGAGCACCATCGAGTTGCGCCAGAGCCGAGGCGGACGTTACCTGGGCGTGACCTTGACCATCACGGCCACCAGTCGCGAGCAGCTCGACGAGCTCTATCGCACCTTGTCGACCCATCCCATGGTCAAGGTGGTGCTCTGAAGGCCAAGATGAGCGGGCCATGCTGATCGAGCAGCTCGGCCGGGTGGACTACCTGTCCACCTTCGAGGCCATGCAGGCCTTCACCCAGACGCGCGGGAGCCAGAGCGCCGATCGGCTGTGGCTGTGCGAACACCCGCCTGTCTTCACCCAGGGGCTGGCAGGGCAGGCCCACCATGTGCTCGATGCAGGCCAGATCCCCGTGGTGCAAAGCAACCGTGGCGGCCAGGTCACCTACCACGGTCCGGGCCAGGTCGTGGCCTACCCGCTGCTGGACTTGCGGCGTGCTGGCTACTACGTCAAAGAATACGTCTACCGCATCGAAGAGGCGGTGATCCGCACCCTGTCCCACCTGGGCGTGACCGGTCACCGCGTGGCCGGATCACCGGGCATCTATGTGAGGCTCGATGCACCGGGCTCGCACGCTGCGCTCACCGGGCCCCGGCCGGCGAACGAGCCGTTTCGCGGTCTGGGCAAGATCGCAGCCCTGGGCATCAAGGTGAGCCGGCACTGCACCTATCATGGAGTGGCGCTCAACGTGGCCATGGATCTGCAGCCCTACTCGCGCATCAACCCGTGCGGCTACGCCGGCCTGCAAAGCATCGACCTTTCTACAATCGGGGTCGACATCACCTGGGATGAGGCGGCCCACTTGCTGGGCAGCAAACTCAGCGCCAGCCTTGCCCCCTGAACCTCGAAACACGCCATGAGCAAGCCCACTGTGCGCGAGGCCCAGAGCCTCGACAACTACGATCCGCTGGCCAAGCAAAAGGCGGCGGCCAAGCTCTCGCGCATCCCGGTCAAGGTCGAGGCGGCCGAGGTGCTGAAAAAGCCCGACTGGATCCGCGTCAAGGCCGCCAGCGCCGGCACCCGCTTCTACGAGATCAAGGACATCCTGCGCAAGAACAAGCTGGTGACGGTCTGCGAAGAGGCCAGCTGCCCCAATATCGGCGAATGCTTTGGCAAGGGCACGGCCACCTTCATGATCATGGGCGACAAGTGCACCCGGCGCTGCCCGTTTTGCGACGTGGGCCACGGCCGGCCCGACCCGCTCGATGCCAACGAACCCGACAACCTGGCCAAAACCATCGCTGCACTCAAGCTCAACTATGTGGTGATCACCAGCGTCGACCGCGATGACCTGCGCGATGGCGGCGCTGCTCATTTCGTCGAGTGCATCCGCAAAACCCGGGAGCTTTCACCGCATACACAGATTGAGGTGCTGGTGCCCGACTTTCGCGGCCGCGACGACCGCGCGCTCGAGATCCTCAAGGCCGCAGCGCCCGACGTGATGAACCACAACCTCGAGACCGTGCCGCGCCTGTACAAGCAGGCGCGCCCCGGCTCCGACTACCACTTCTCGCTCAACCTGCTCAAGAAATTCAAAGCGCTCTTCCCGCAAGTGCCCACCAAGAGCGGGCTGATGGTGGGACTGGGCGAGACCGACGAAGAGATCCTCGAAGTGATGCGCGACATGCGCGCGCACAACATTGAGATGCTGACCATCGGGCAGTACCTGGCGCCCAGCAGCAGCCACCTGCCCGTGCGCCGCTATGTGCACCCGGACACGTTCAAGATGTTCGAGGAAAAAGCCTACGAGATGGGCTTTTCACACGCCGCCGTCGGCGCCATGGTGCGCTCGAGCTACCACGCCGATCAGCAGGCCCATGCGGCGGCGCAAGCCGGCGCCAAGGTCTAGGCAGACCCCTCCCGCAAAATCAGCGCCTCAGCGGCGCGGGAAGGCGGCAATCATGTCGAGCTCGACCCGCGCGCCGGGCGTGGAGAGTTGGTTGATGCAGACCGTCGTACTGGCGGGCTTCCAATCGCCAAAGTACTCGGACATCACCGCCACCATGCCGTCCTGATCGCGCATGTCGGTCAGGTATTTGGTCACCTTGACCACATCGGTCCAGCCCAGGCCCTCATGGGCCAGGATCGCCCCTATGGTTTGCATGGCGCGGCGCGTCTGCTCCCGGATGTCGCCGCTGTGCTGGTGCTCATGCTCTTCATGCGGATGCTTGTGGTAGAGCGGCGAGGCGGTCGCCCCCGAGATGTAGAGCACATCGCCGACGCCCTCGAGCCGGATGGCCGGCGCATAGGGCATGTCCTTGACCCGCTCGGGCTGGGTCTGGATCTCCTTGATGCGGTCATTGCTGGGCGAGGTGCGAAACGCGGGCCGAAAGTCGCTCATCTGGGTCTCCTGGGTTTGCAAAAATCAGCTGCCTGGGCTCATCCGGCTTGCAAGGCCGTAACCGGATCTTCGCTCTCGACCACCCGGCGCGCCCACGCCTGGAGCTTGCCCGCATCGGCACGCAGCACCTGCTGCTTGACCAGCAACAGCTGCGCTGGATGCATGGAAAACGAGCGCAGGCCCAGACCGAGCAACAGCCGGGTCATGGCCGGGTCGCCCGCCATCTCACCGCACACACTCACCGGCCGGCCGTGCGCACGGCACTGGGCGATGGTGTCAGCCAGCAGGCGCAGCACGGCCGGGTGCAGCGGGTCGTAGAGATGGGCCACCGCTTCGTCGGCGCGGTCGATGGCCAGGGTGTACTGAATCAGATCGTTGGTCCCGATGGACAGGAAATCGAAGTGCTGCAAGAACGGGCCCAAATGGAGGGCCGCAGCCGGCACCTCGATCATCGCGCCGAGCTTGACCAGCCCATGCACCTGACCCTTGTTGTCGAGTTGGGCCCGGGCATGGTCGATGAGCGAGAGCGTCTGGCGAATTTCACGCGCATGCGCCAGCATCGGCACGAGCAGATGGATGGGGCCATGAGCGGCCGCACGCAAGATGGCGCGCAGCTGCGTGAGGAACATGGGCGGGTCGGCCAGACTCCAACGTATGGCGCGCAGTCCCAGCGCCGGGTTGAGGTGGTCGTCACTGCTGCGAGTGCTCCGATCGAGCGGCTTGTCAGCGCCGATGTCGACCGTGCGGATGGTCACGGGCAGGCCCTGCATGCCCTCGACCGCCGCGCGGTAAGCCAGGTACTGCTCGTTTTCATCGGGCAACTGCCCGCCGCGCCCCATAAACAGAAATTCGCTGCGAAACAGGCCCACGCCCACTGCGCCGGCCTGCACCGCTGCTGCGGTGTCACCGGGCATTTCGATATTGGCCAGGAGCTCGATTTTTTGGCCATCGAGCGTCAGAGCCGGCGTGTGGCGCAGGCGGTTCAAGCGCTCGCGCTCAAGCTCGGCTTGGCGCTGCTTGAAACCGTATTCGGCCAGGATGATGGGCGAGGGGTCGACGATCAGCACGCCAGCATCGCCATCGATGATGACCCAGTCGTCCTGCTCGATCAGGGCACTGGCGCTGCGCGCGCCGACCACTGCCGGGATGTCCATGCTGCGCGCCACGATGGCAGTGTGGGAGGTGCGCCCCCCCACATCCGTGGCAAAGCCGACGAACAGGCTTTGCTTGAACTGCAGCATGTCAGCCGGTGACAGGTCGTGGGCCACCAAGACCAAGGGCACATCCATCGAGTCGCCCAGCAACTCCCCCTGCGGCGCGCGCCGGCTGGCCGTCTGCTGCACCGGGGAGGCCGCCCCCTTGAGGCCGCGCAGCAAACGCTCGACCACCTGCTCCAGATCGGCCTTGCGCTCGCGCAGATACGGATCCTGCATCTCGTCGAACTGCCGGGCCAGGACCTCGTACTGGGTGGTGATCGCCCATTCGGCGTTGTAGTGACGCTCCACAATCCAGTGCTTGACGCCAGCCGACAGTTGCTCGTCTTGCAGCAGCATCAGGTGCACGTCGAGCAGCGCGGCCAGTTCGGCCGGCGCATCGCTGGGCAGCTCGCGCTGCACCCGACTGATTTCCTCCATCACTGCATCACGGGCCAGCCGAATGCGCTGCACCTCCTGTTCGGCCTGATCGGCCTCAATGAAGTAGTGCGCCACATCGGCACGGCTGGACGCCACCAGCACGGCCCGGCCAATGGCAATGCCGCGTGAGACAGCCAGTCCGTGGATGGAAAAACTCATTGGCCCTCACCAAACTTGTCATGGATCAGGGCCAGCAGCGCGTCCATCGCCTCCTGCTCGCGCTGGCCATCGGTTTCCAACTCGACCGTGCTGCCCAAGCCGGCGGCCAACATCATGACCCCCATGATGCTTTTGGCATTGACCCTGCGCTCGCCGCGGCTCATCCAGACTTCGCAGGGGAAACTCCCGGCCAGCTTGGTCAGCTTGGCCGAGGCGCGGGCGTGCAGGCCCAGTTTATTGCTGATGGTCACGCTGGTCTTGATCATGGCTGCGTCGGTTCTGATTTTGTGGGGCCGTCACCGCCACCTGCATGACACCCTGGCTGGCGCCGGCCAGGGTGCGGGTGACGAGGGCATCGAGGCTGTCCTCGCGGTAGGACAGTGCGCGCAGCAGCATCGGCAGATTCAGGCCGGTCAGGAGCTTGCTGCTGACACCATCGACCAATTTTTGCGCCACATTGCAGGGCGTGGCACCAAAAATATCGGTCATCACCAGGCAGGTCGGACAGCCCAGTTGTCCCATGACCAGGCGGGCCTGCGCCAGCGTCTCTTCCGGCGGCACGTTGGGCTGCACATCCAGCACTGCAAAGCAACGCGGCGGATCGCTAAACACATGCGAGACACAGCGACCCATGGCCGAAGCCAGCGGTGCATGCGCAATCACCAAAATGCCGTTCATGACAGTTGATTATCAGCGCTGCTGCGCCGGTAATGAAGAAAAGCGGCCAGGGCGCAGCAGCCGTAGAGGCCCAATGCGCCCTGAAAGCTCGCTGTCGGGCTCCAGCCCATGGCTTGCAGACCATCGATCATCAGGCCAATGCCCCACTGGATGACAAAAATCCCCAGGAAACATGCCAGGTTGTAGGCCGACAAGGCCCGGCCGGCCAAGGCCGGCTCAAAGGTCATGCCCAGCGCAGGTTGCGCCAGCGAGACCACACTGGCCAGCACAATGAACAGCGCCCAGGCCGGCCAGCCGGCATGGCTGCCCAGTGCCAGGTTGATGGCCAGCACCGTGAGCATCAGTGGCAAGCCCAGGCGCAGCAAGCGCTCGACCGTCCAGCCGCGCCGAGTCAAGCCGGGCATGACCAGACCCCATACCGAAAAAGCCAGCAAGCTGGCGACATTGATCGAAAACAAGCCTCCAGCGGCCTGCAGCGGAGTCAAGCCGACCACACGGGTGAGCCAGGGGCCCAGCCAAAGCGTCTGCAAGGCAATCAGGCCGCCGTTGATAAAAAAGGCAACGGGCAACAAGCGCCGAAAAGCCGCGCTGCGCCAGACCGCGCCATAACCGGCGGGCGGCTGCACCTGTCCGGCGGGCGCTGGCAGGGGCGACGGCACGAAGCGCGCGATCAGCACCATGGCCAGCAGCAGCAAGGCGGCCATGCCCCAAAAAAGCGGTCGCCACCCCAGCAGGGGCAGCAACCACTGCACCGGCAAAGTGGCGGCCACCATGCCCAGCGAGCCGACCATCAGGATCCAAGAATTGGCCCGCAACATATGCGCCGGCTCGTACCAGCGACGAAAGCCGGTCAACGGCGCCATCAGGCAGGCGCTCACCCCGACGCCCAACAAAACCCGCGAGGCCAGCAGCCCGGCAAAGTTTTGCGACAACGGAAACGCCAGGCAACCCAGCACCGCGACCGCCAGGAAGCAGACCGCGACCCGCCGCGGGCCGTACCGGTCCAGCCAGGCACCCAGCAGCAATTGCGTGCTGGCAAAACCGAGAAAAAATCCGCCGCCCAGCAAGCCCAGGTCGCCAGCCGTCAAGCCAAATTCATGCGTCAGCACCGGTGAGAGCGTGGCGATCACTGCCCGCACCACGGCCGAGCTGAAGTAGCCCAGCGCAAAGGCGATGAACACCAGCACGGCGCTGCGCCCGAACAGCCGTTCGGGGTGGCCTGCTGCATCTGGCACCGGTGCGCTCACGGGAACTTGAAGCTGGCAAAAAACGTCTCGGCCGCCTCGCTCGAGACGCGCGGGGCATACACCACCGCCTGAAAGAGCTGCGACCCGCGCGCGAAGTACAAGGCTCGCCCCTCTACGGCCTGCCCATCCGGGTGGCTGCCCCGGGCCGACACCTGCACCGGCTGGGGCAGAGCATCGGCTCCGGGCACCTGGGCGCTCTGGGTCACCGCCTGCGACGCGCGCATATGCGTCAGCGTCAGAGTCTGCCACTGCGCGAGCACCGGCGCGGCGCGGCTGGCATCGGCGACAGCGGTATGTGCCAGCGCAAACATGGCTCCCCCCGCCTCGCAGCCGGTCATGGACAAAACGGTGTCGCGCCCGTCCAGATTCACCGTCTTGCTGGCCCGATCGGGTTTGCAGGGCAGCAGCAGGGTCAGGTTCACCCCGTCAGGGCGAACCTCGCGCCAGTTAAGGGCAGGGCTGCAGGCCAGCAGCCCGCAGGCCAGCAGCAAAGGCAGCGCCCGCAAGGACGAATGAAACGTAGACACCTCAGGACTGTACAGGCATTCGCCCTGCAGATCGGCAGGGCAGCGGCTCAGCGCCGCCACGGCTGCTGCGCCACAATCAGGAGATGAACTCTTTGCAAGACGTCCGCGTGCTGGACCTGTCACGCGTGCTCGCCGGCCCCTGGTGCACGCAAAATCTGGCCGATCTGGGGGCCGATGTGATCAAGATCGAGCGGCCCGTGCACGGCGATGACACCCGCGGCTGGGGTCCGCCCTTTCTGCAAGACGACCAGGGCCACGAATCGCGCGAGGCCGCCTACTACCTGGGCGCCAACCGAAACAAGCGCTCGCTGACCTGCGACATCGCCCAACCGGCCGGGCAGGCCTTGATCCGCGAGCTCGTGCGCCACTGCGATGTGTTCGTGGAGAACTTCAAGGTGGGCGACATGGCGCGCTATGGGCTGGACTTTGCCAGCCTGCAGGCGCTCAACCCCCGTCTGGTCTATTGCTCCATCACCGGCTTTGGCCAAAGCGGGCCCTATGCCGAACGTGCGGGCTACGACTACGCCATCCAGGGCATGGGCGGCCTGATGAGCGTCACCGGCGAGCGCGACGACCTCGGCGGCGGGCCGCAAAAAGTGGGTGTCGCGGTGGCCGACCTGATGACGGGCATGTACGCCACGGTGGCCATCTTGGCCGCGCTGCGCCATGCCGAGCGCAGCGGCCAGGGTCAGCATATCGACATGGCCCTGCTCGACACCCAGGTGGCGATGCTGGCCAACTTAGGCGCCAATTACTTGGTCAGCGGCAAAACCCCGGCCCGCATGGGCAATGCGCATCAGAACATCGTGCCCTACCAGGTGTTTGAAGTGGCGCCGGCAGCCGACGGCAGCCGCGACCACTTGATTCTGGCGGTGGGCAACGACGGCCAGTACGCCAAATTCTGCGAAGTGGCCGGCCGACCCGATCTGGCCAGCGATCCGCGCTTTGCCACCAATCGCCAGCGGGTGGTCCACCGCGGCGAGCTCGTGCCACTGCTTGAGGCCTTGCTCAAAACGCGCCGCAAGGCCGACTGGCTGGCAGCACTTGAAGCGGCCAAGGTGCCGTGCGGGGCGATCAACAACCTGGCCGAGGTGTTTGCCGATCCGCAGGTGCAAGAGCGCGGCATGGTCAACCACTGGGAGCACCCGGTGCGCCATGACTTGAGCCTGGTCGCCAGCCCGATGAAGCTCAGCGCCACGCCCGTGCGCGGGCCCGACCGCGGCGGTCTGCCGCCGCCGCTGCTGGGCCAGCATACCGAAGAGGTGCTGCGCGGCGTGCTGGGCTACAGCCAGACGCAGCTCGAAGAACTCAAGGCACGCGGCGTGCTCTGACGCTCTGGCGGGCAAGCGCACAAAAGTTGCGGGGCCGAACCCCAGCCAGCCTTCAAAGACGGCGGTGGCTCGCTACACTGACAAAATGTCCAGCGTGTACCCGCTCCATCCTCTTTGCCGCCGATCGATGCTGACCGCCCTGGCGTTGGCAGCGCTCGCCCCGGCCTGCTCCACCAAGCAGGCCGCACCCAATACCCGCTTCGTGCTGCTCGATGGCAGCCAGACCAGCACCCAGGCCCTGCGCGGCAAGGTGTTTTTGATCAATTTCTGGGCCACCAGTTGCATCAGCTGCGTGGCGGAAATGCCCAAGCTGGTGGAGATCCATCAGCAATTTCACGCCCGCGGCTACGAGACCGTGGCGGTGGCCATGAGCTACGACCCGCCAGCCTATGTGGTCAACTTCAGCCAGAGTCGGCAGTTGCCCTTCAAGGTGGCCATCGACAACACCGGCGCGGTCGCCAAGGCCTGGGGCGACATCAAGATCACCCCCACCACCTTTTTGGTCAACAAGCGCGGAGAGATCGTCAAGCAGTACGTGGGCGAGCCCGACTTTGTCGCGATGCACAAGCTGATCGACAAACTCTTGACCGAAAGCTAAACGGGCTGTGCAGGTCAATGTGACCCGCGCAGCCCATTGACGTTCAAGCGTCCCGCGGACGGCAGCCAGGGGCAACTGGCGTGCTGCTGCTTACTGACCGCGGTAGGCGTCGTGACAGGCTTTGCACGAGCCAGCCGTGGCGCCAAAGGCGGCCTTGAGCGCGTCGAGGTTGCCGGTCTTGGCCGCCGCAGCGAGCTTGGCGGTCTCGGCCATGGTCTTTTCACCGGCCTCACGGAACTTGGCTTGCTCGCTCCAGATCTCAGCCTTGGCCTTGGTCGGTGCACCCTTGTCGGTGCCCGGTCCAAAGCCGGCCCAGGGCAACTTGGCCATGGCCGCGACGATCTCGGCATTCTCGGCGGCCACCTTTGCATCGAAGGGCGTGCGGCCATTGGCCATCGCACCGACGCGCGCAAAATGCTGGCCCATGATGAACAGGGAGCTCTGCCGGTAACGGATCGAATCTTCCGGCTTGGCAAACTGGGCCGATGCGGAAACACTGACCGCGAGCAATGCGCAGGCCGAGGCGAGGTGGACAAAGGGCTTCATGGCAGCTTCCTTGCAAGTTGGGGAGACGAAGAGCCCGCAAAGCCGCGGGACGGTGCAAAATTAGTCTAACGCCTCGCCAATACTCCAGTGTGGCACTCACCCAAAATTGGGCAACAAGTCGAGCTTGCGCAACCATTTTTTTACAAGTCCCGACCCCTTGCGACGGAGCACTCTGTGAACCTCTACGCCAGCCACCTGCACCGCACCCGCATCTGGGACCTGCCCACCCGCCTCTTTCATTGGGCGCTGGTGGTCAGCGTGGTGGGGCTGGTGGTCAGCGGCAATATCGGCGGCTCGGCCATGGTCTGGCATTTGCGCTTTGGCCAGGCCGTGCTGGCGCTGCTGATGTTCAGGCTGCTGTGGGGCTTGATCGGCGGGCACTGGTCGCGCTTTGCCAACTTCATCTTCCACCCCGTGGCCGTGCTGGGCGAATTGCGCGGGCGCGGCCGGCCCGAGTGGCACACGGGCCACAGCGCGCTCGGCTCGCTGTCGGTGATCGCCTTCATGCTGGTGCTGCTCGCGCAGGTGGGCAGCGGTCTGGTCAGCGACGATGCCATCGCCTTTGCCGGCCCGCTGACGCATTTGGTCTCGAGCGCGACCGTCAGCCAGGCGAGCGCTTATCACAAAGAGGTGGGCAAGCTGCTGCTCATCGGCCTGGTGTTGCTGCACCTGCTGGCCATCATCTGGCACACCTTCAAGGGGCGCGCCATCGTCGGCGCCATGGTCCACGGCGACAAGCCGCTGGAGCAGGTCATGCCGGCCTCGCGTGACGGCTGGCGGCAGCGCCTGCTGGCCGCTATCGTGATGGTCTTGTGCGTGGCAGCCAGCATCTGGGTGTTTTCGCTGGCGCCAGCGTTTTGACTCACCACAGGCCCACGCAGCATCGAGCGACAGCAAGCAACCGGACCCCACATGAACCAGCCTTCCGTGCAATTGATCGCGCCGCGCGATCGCGCCCAATGGGACGCGGTACGCGAAATCTTTCAGGAATACGCCAACAGCCTGAGGGTCGACCTGGACTTTCAAGGCTTCGATGCCGAGCTGGCCAGCCTGCCCGGGGAGTATGCGCCGCCACGCGGTGCGCTGCTGCTGGCCTGTGTCGGTGGCGAGGTGGCCGGCTGCTGTGCGCTGCGCCCGCTCGACACCGCCGACTACCCCAATGCCGCAGAGATGAAGCGGCTGTATGTGCGCAAGCCCTTCCGCCGTTTCGGCCTCGGCCGGCAACTGGCCGAGGCCATGCTCGACGCCGCCCGCGTAGGCGGCTATCACAGCGTGCTGCTCGATACCCTCGACGACATGGAAGCGGCGCGCCAGCTCTATGCCGAGCTGGGCTTCCAGGAGGTAGCCCCGTACTATCACAACCCGCTGCCAGGTGCCCACTACCTCAAGGTCGATCTTTGATCGCGGGGCGGGCCAGCTACCGCCCATCGCCCCCAAGCGCACCCTGGCCCACCGCGGCCGGGCTTTTGCGCGGTGAAAAAGCCGCCTCGAGGGCGGCTTGACGTGGGGGCGCGCTGAACGCTCGGGTTTAAGCCTTGGCCTGCGCCAGCATGGTGGCCGCGTCACTGACCTCGAACTTGCCCGGGCCTTCCACGTTCAGGGCGGCGACCTTGCCGTTCTTGACGAGCATGGAATAGCGGTTGCTGCGCAGGCCCATGCCGCGCGCAGTCAGGTCCAGGGTCAGACCCACGGCCTTGGAGAAATCGGCGCTGCCGTCACCGAGCATGCGCACCTTGCCCGCCGTTTTCTGTTCGCGCGCCCAGGCGCCCATGACGAAAGCATCGTTCACGCTGACGCACCAGATCTCATCGACGCCGGCGGCCTTGAGCTCGTTGAACTTCTCCACATAACCGGGCACATGCTTGGCCGAGCACGTGGGGGTGAAGGCACCGGGCAGGGCGAACAAGGCGATGGTTTTGCCTGCGGTGGCTTTGGCGACGTCGACCGGGTTGGGGCCGATGCTGCAGCCATTGCCTTCGACTTCAGAGTATTCCATCAAGGTGGCGGCCGGCAGGCTGTCTCCAACTTTAATCATATGAGCTCCCATAATGAGTGAGGGGTAGGACAAAAATTTCAGATGCGCATTGTGAGCGGTTTTCGAAAAAACTGCAGACGAAGCAGGCACTCAAGGCGCATCGCTGGCCGACGCAGCCGCCTGGCCGACCGGCCATAGCAAACGATGACCCGTGCGCTCGGCCAGCGCTGCCACGTCCTCGGGCGTGTCGACGTCGGTGCGGTAAGCCAGGTTGTCGCTGACCCAGGCATGGACCTGCCGGGGATGGGCCTGCTGCCACTGGCGACAGCCTAGCGTGGGCCCACCGGCCAGGATCTGCTGACCAACCGCCTGGCTGAAGATAACGGGATTGCCGGGCAGGCCCTGAACCGATGGCTGCACAAGCTCGACCCCGGCCGGTCTGCTGCGGAAGGCTTGCACCAAGTCATCGATGTCGGCTGGGCCGATCAGAGGCTGGTCGGCCAGCGCCACCAGCACGGCATCAAGCTCGGGCGACAGCGCGGCCAAGCCCACATGCAAGGACGAGATCTGGCCGGCCTGCGGATGGGGGTTGTGGACCTGCACGAAGGGGATGCCCAGATTGGCACGCGCCAGCACCGGCTCGATGGCCTGCGCATGGTGGCCCAGCACCACCACCCGCTCGTGCAAGGCCCCGAGGGCACGCAACTGGCGCACGATCAGGGCCTGGCCCTCGAGCTCGAGCAGGCACTTGGGGCGCTGGCCCATGCGCGAAGCCGAGCCGGCAGCCAACAACACCGCGCCGATGCGCAAACGCGGCGCGGCCACTGCCTGTTCTGCCTGCTCTGCCTGCTTGTCCTGTGCCATGCCCAAGCCCCTTGCACGATGACGCGAAATGGCTGCTTGCCGCGCCGCCGAAACCATGAAAAAAGCCCACCGGAGTGGGCCCTCGATGACTCGCGCTCAACGGTCTTAGACCATGGCCGCCTTTTGCACGAGCTTGGTCGCCACCCAGTTCTTGGTCTTGGACAGCGGCCGGCTCTCGGTGATCTCGATGATGTCGCCGAGGTGGTACTCGCCCTTTTCATCATGGGCGTGGTACTTGCTCGACATCGACACGATCTTGCCGTAGAGCGCATGCTTGACACGGCGCTCGACCAACACCGTGACGGTCTTGGCACGCTTGTCGCTCACGACCTTGCCGATCAGGGTGCGAACGAGTTTCTTGCTGTCGCTCATTTGGCGGCTCCTTTGGCAACGGTCTCGGCCAAGATGGTCTTGGCGCGGGCGATGGCACGGCGGGTCGTGCGCAGCTGGGACGCGTCGCTCAGCTGTTGCGTGGCTTTTTGCATGCGCAGGCTGAAATGGGCTTTTTGCAGCGCCTTGACTTCAGCCTTCAGGCCATCGACGTCTTTTTGACGCAATTCAGAGGTTTTCATGATGGGTCGTCTCCTGAATTACTGGCCGATCATGCGGCTGACGAAGGTGGTGCGCAGCGGCAGCTTGGCCGAGGCCAGGCGAAACGCCTCGCGCGCGAGCTCTTCGGGCACACCGACGATTTCGAACACGATCTTGCCTGGCTGAATTTCAGCCACGTAATACTCGGGGTTGCCCTTGCCGTTGCCCATGCGGACCTCAGCTGGCTTTTGCGAAATCGGCTTGTCCGGAAAAACGCGGATCCAGATACGACCACCGCGCTTGACATGACGCGAGATCGCACGACGTGCGGCCTCAATCTGGCGGGCGGTCAGACGACCGCGGTCGGTGCACTTGAGGCCAAAGTCACCGAAAGCCACCGTGTTGCCACGAGTGGCCACGCCGGTGTTGCGGCCTTTTTGCTCTTTGCGGTATTTTCTGCGAGCGGGTTGCAGCATGTTCTATCTCCGTGATGAGACCGATCACTCGGTCTTGGCACCGTCAGCTGCTGCAGCTGGCGCGGCTTTGCGTACGCGCTTAACGGTGGTTTTCGGGGCGTCGCCACCAGCGGTGGCTTCGGCCGGCTTGTCGCTGCCATCGGCTGGCGCACCCGCACTGCGGGGGGCGCGGCGCGGGCCCGGACGGTCAGAACCGCCAGGACGGCCATCGCGACGCGGTCCGCGCGGCTTGCGCTCCTCATCGACCGCGGCCTCTGTCTTGAGGCCCGGCGCATCGCCGCGGCCCAGCGTGTCGCCCTTGTAGACCCAGACCTTCACGCCAATGACGCCGTAGGTGGTCTTGGCTTCCGAGGTGCCGTAGTCGATGTCGGCGCGCAAGGTGTGCAGCGGCACGCGACCTTCGCGGTACCACTCACAGCGGGCAATCTCGATGCCATTGAGCCGGCCCGAGGACATGATCTTGATGCCCTGAGCGCCCAGGCGCATCGCGTTTTGCATGGCGCGCTTCATGGCCCGGCGGAACATGATGCGCTTTTCGAGCTGCTGCGTGATGCTGTCGGCAATGAGCTTGGCATCGATCTCGGGCTTGCGCACCTCTTCGATGTTGACCGCTACCGGCACGCCCAGCTGCTTGCTCAGCTCCTTCTTGAGGTTCTCGATGTCCTCGCCCTTCTTGCCGATCACCACGCCCGGACGCGCCGAGAAGATGGTGATGCGTGCGTTCTTGGCTGGACGCTCGATCAGCACGCGCGAGACCGCAGCGTTCTTGAGCTTGGCCTTGAGGTACTCGCGCACCTTGATGTCTTCGGCCAGCATGCCGGCGAAATCACGGTTGCTGGCATACCAACGGCTGGCCCAGTTGCGGCTGACCGCGAGGCGGAAACCGGTCGGGTTGATTTTCTGTCCCATGTCCTGCTTCTTCCTCTTTCAGTTACCAACGGTCACGTACACATGGCACGTGGGCTTGCTGATGCGATTGCCACGGCCCTTAGCACGGGCCGAGAAACGCTTGAGCGTGGCGCCTTGCTCGACGTAGATGGTCTTGACCTTGAGTTCGTCGATGTCAG
The DNA here is from genome assembly GCA_947459405.1 of Comamonadaceae bacterium. GTDB lineage: Bacteria > Pseudomonadota > Gammaproteobacteria > Burkholderiales > Burkholderiaceae_C > Polaromonas. The sequence continues at coordinate 449 of CANHDQ010000049.1, read as the reverse complement.
CACCGTCGTTGTGCTCGGCATTGGCGATGGCCGACTCGACCACCTTCTTGATGATCACAGCGGCCTTCTTCTGGGTGAAGTTCAGGATGTTGAGGGCCTGATCGACCTTCTTGCCGCGGATGAGGTCAGCGACCAGTCGGCCCTTGTCGACCGACAGGCGAACGCCCCGCAGGGTTGCACGTGTTTCCATGGCCATTCCTTACTTCTTCTGGACTTTCTTGTCCGCCGGGTGACCCTTGAAGGTACGGGTCAGCGCGAACTCGCCGAGCTTGTGCCCCACCATCTGGTCGGTGATGTAAACCGGCACGTGCTGCTTGCCGTTGTGCACGGCAATGGTCAGGCCGATGAACTCGGGCAGGATCATGGAGCGACGCGACCAGGTCTTGATCGGCTTCTTGTCCTTGGTGGTGACAGCCTTGTCGGCCTTGGCCACCAGGTGATGGTCAACA
>CANHDQ010000048.1 GCA_947459405.1 Comamonadaceae bacterium | reverse complement strand
GTCGTAGGGCCGCAAATGCGCCGCCAGCAAAGCGATGCGCCCGCGCTCGCGGCGCGACTTGAGCGACCACATCAGCACGGCCAGCAGCAGGACGGCGACGAAGAAGTCCATGGGTTTGCTCTCGTGTTTGGGCCCGTAGGGGCTCAGCCCGGCCGCCGGTTCATCAGCGCCATGCCCAGCGCCACCGCGGCGATCGCCGCCAGCACCCCGGGCGTGACCGCCTCACCGAGCCACAAGGCCCCGCCCATCAGGGTAAACAGCGGTGTGAAGAAGGAAAAGCTCGATACCCGCGTGGCTGGGTAACGGCCCAGCAGCCACATCCAGGCCAGAAAGCTCAGGAAGCCGCCCACCGACGCCTGCAGCGCCACCGAGGCCCAGGCCACCGCGCTGTAGCCAAGCTGCCACCGCTCGCCCAAGGCCAGGGACAGCCAGGGCAACACGAGCGCGCTCACGCCGACCTGGTAGAGCAGCAGCTTTTCGGCGCCGATGCGCGTCAGGCCGCAGCTGCGGATCACCACCGTGGTCAGGCCCCAGGACAGGCCCGCGGCCAGCCCGAGCAAATCGCCCACCAGGGTTGGCCCCTGGGTGTGCAGCAGACCCTCGCGCAGGGCGAACGCGACGGCGCCAAAGGCCAGCAGCAGGCCCGCCCATTGCGGCCCGCGCAAGCGCTCGTCGCGGATCCACAGCGGCACCAGCAGCGCCACCCAGAAGGGCGAGGTGTAGAGAAACACCGTCAGGCGCGAGGAGCTGGTGTATTGCATGCCGATATAGATGCAGGAGAACTCGGCGGCAAAAAGCAGGCCGGCGAGCAAACCCGCCCGCTCGCTGCCATCGCGCACCCACAGGGCTATGCCGCGCCAGCGGCACCACAGCACGAGCAGCAAGGTGGCACCTGCCAGCCGCAGCCAGGCCTGAAACACCGGCGGCATCTGCGCCAGCGTGAACTTGATCAGAACCTGCTGCATGCCCCATACCAGGCAGCAGGTCAGCAAGATCGCGATCGCCAGCGTGTCGAGCCGGTCCTTGCGCTGCGCAGGCAAGCCGCTCATTGCGTCAAGGCGAGCCGGTCAAGCCGGTATGAAAGCGGCTGCCGTGGTAGAGCAGCGGCGCGCGCGGCCCGTCGCTGAAGCAGCGCGTGACCTCTGCGATGAAGATCACATGGTCGCCCGCGGTCTGCTGGCTCAGGCTCTGGCATTCGAAGACGGCGGCGCAGCCGGCCAGCAGCGGCGCCCCGCCGTGGCTCCAGCCGTGCGCCAGATCAAGCCAGCGCTGCTCTCGTGGGCCAGCAAACCGCTCGCCCAGGGCCTGCTGGTCGGCGCCCAGCACATGAATCACATGATGCGAGGCGGCCGCAAACACCGCCATCGAACTCGAACTGCAGCCCAGGCTCCACAGCACCAGGGGCGGCTCGAGCGAGACCGAGTTGAAGGAATTGACGGTCAGCCCCGCCCGCTGCCCGTCGGGGCTGCAGGCGGTCACTACCGTCACGCCGGTGGCAAAGTGGGCCAAGGCCTGACGCAGTTGCAGGCTGGAAAAATCGGCGGCCGGCGCAGCGGCTGTGGGTGTGGCAGGGGTCATGGCGTCGCTGGGTGTGCGGGGGGCGCGGCATCTTCACCGGGCCCGCCGTGGCGTGCGGGCTCTGAAGGCGCCCGCTGCAAGCAGCCGCATTGTCCCCGATCCTGCTGCCCACCCCTGGCGCAGCGCCAGGCCAGCGCCTCAGCCCGCCTTGATGGGCGGTGCAACCTTGCGGCTCAGGCGCAGCACCCGCTGGCCGGTCAGCATGGGCTTGGCAGCGGCCAGGAAAGTCTGGGTGTGGGCCATGCCCATGTGCACCGTGAACGCCTCTTCGCTGGCGTAGACCTCGTAGAGCACGACCTTGTGCGGCGCATCGATGGTCTGCATCACGTCAAACTGAAAACAGCCCGGCTCGTGTTCGACGGAGGCGCGGGCGTTGACGTCAATGAGTGCCATGAAGGCGGCCAGCGATTCGGGCTGAACGTCGAACTCGACGAGCAATACAAATTTGTCCATGGTTGTCCTGCAAAAAAAGGAAGGTTTCAGATGCCGCGTCGTGCAATCACGAAGTCCATGCTCACCAGCGCATCGCGTCCCAGGCCAGTGGCGCCCACCAGTTGCCGGGTGGGCCGCTGGCCGGGCTCGAAGCACTCGGCCCAGACGCTTTCAAAGCGCAGGGCAAAGCGGTGAAAGTCGCGCAGCCAGACCGTCACAGCCACCACGTCGGCGCGCGCCAGCTGCTGCGGTGCCAGCAGCGCATCGAGGTTGCTCATGATCTGCCGCGTTTGGGCCTCAACCGACTCGGCCAGTGCGCGCTTGGGGTTGAGCAGGTCCTGGCCGACCAGGCCGTGTGCAAAGGCCAGTGGGCCTGCGAGCACCAAGTCGCTGGCCGGCCGCAGGTCGGGGTGATCGATAAACTGGGGCTTCATGGCTGTTGCCCTGATTGGGCCGGCGCGCTTAGGCTGTGCAGCAAAGCCTGCACCCGTTCTTGGGTGGCTGCCTCGCGTTCGGCGCCGAGCAGTCCGTCCGTCTCCACGAAGGCCAGCGCCGCCTGACGGCCAAAATCGGCCAGGGCCGAGCGCTCATCGAGCAGGCCCTCGGGCACGCGCACGACGATCTCGCTGGCATAGGTGCGCACCGGCCCGCAATCGCGCACGCGCGGCACCTCGGGCTGCTTGCCGTCCTGCACGTCGCGTATGGCCTGCGCCAGCATGCGGCGAAACAGCACCACCCCGCGGTCGGTGGTGCCCAGGTGTTCGGCTTTGCGGTTGGCAATCTTGCCCTGGGTGACCACCGCGTCGTAGTCGCCCGGCTCCCTTTGCCGCTCGGCGCGCGGTCGATCGCCCGTCTGGCCGATGAACGGAATCTGGTCGACCCCAAAGTCTTGCGCCTGCATGGCGCCACTGGGGTTGTTGTAGCTGTTGAGATGGGCCAGTCCGATGTAGAAGGAGTGGTGGTCGTCGACCGCCACCGCCCAGCGCGACAGATAGGGGCGCAGCCCCAGACTTTCGCGATTGGCCATGTTGGCGCCGTTGGGGAACTGGCCAAAGTTGGGCAGCACGATGTCGCTGGCGCGGATGAACACATGGTCGCCCACCTTGCGCGTGGCCATGGACAGAAAGCCCAGCGGCGTGCGTGGAAAGTCCAACTCGGGCAGCACCTTGAAGGTGGCGGAGAACTGCTCGCCTGCGACGATGGCATGCAGGTAGGCGTTGTGGATGGGGTCGCAGCCGTTTTCGACGATCTGCACCCAGTTGCAGGGCAGGTTCATGCGAAAGGGCACTGGCGCGTTGTCACCGGGGTGGTCAACGCAGTCGTAGTGCGGGAAGGCGGGCTCCTCGTCGACCGGACCCATGTAAGCAAACAGCAGGCCGCGCCACTCGTGGACCTTGTAGGCGCCCTGACAGAAGTGTTGCTTGATCCGGCTGGTTGGCGGCTCGGCGGGTGTCTCGAGAATGGTGCCGTCGACATCGAAGTGCCATCCGTGGTAGCAGCAACGGATGCCGCGCTCGGCAATGATGCCGTACTCGAGCGAGGTGCCGCGGTGCACGCAGTGGCGATGCAGCAGCCCGATGCGGCCTGAGCCATCGCGAAACACCACCAGGTCTTCACCTAGCAGGCGCACGGCCACAGGCAGGTCCTTGAGTTCGGAGCTGAGCAAAAACGGATGCCAGTAGCGGCGCAGGTACTCACCGCCCGGTGTGCCAGGGCCCACCGAGGTGATGAAGCTGTCGTCGTTGGGTGTGGGGCGGTTGTGATAGCCGCTGAAAGGCCGGGTGTCTCGGCCGGGACGCTGGCCGCCCGCAGAATCGGTCATGGCGCTCCTCCAAAAAACCTCAGGTTGGCGATCGAGCCATGATGCGACACGCTGCGATGCGAGCGTCTGAGGGTTTGTCCTGAATTTTGGTCCCATGCTAATTCAATCACTTGATTGAGTCAATCAAGTGATTTAGAGTCGGCTCATGGCCAGTCGCTCCAGCGCCCCCCAACGGGTACCGAAAATCCGCGCGGCACCGCAGGTGCTCGAGCGCTCGCGCGGCGATGTCGCGCGTCAGGCGCTCATTGAGGCGGGCGTGGCCGTCTTTGGTGAGCACAGCCTGCACAGCGCCTCCACCCGCGAAATCGCGCGTCGCGCCGGGCAGAACATCGCCGCCATTGCCTACTATTTCGGCAGCAAGCAGGGGCTCTATTGCGCCGTGGTCGCGCACATTGCCGGCATCATCGATGCGCGCGTCGGCCCGCTGATGGACGAGATCGGCAGTTACCTGGCCAAAGGCCAGCCGGCGCCCGAGCGCTGCCTCGACTACATGGGCCAACTGCTGGCCAGCACCTTGGCCACGCACACCGACATGCTGCCGGTGACCAGCATCATCATCAAAGAGCAGATGCAGCCGACCGAGGCTTTTTCGATCTTGTACGACGGTGCGCTGGCTCAGCTGCAGGCCACCGGCGCGGCCCTGCTGCAGGCCTACTGCGGCCTGCCGGCCGACGCGCAGGAGACCATCGTGCGCTTTCATGCCATGCTCGGGCAAAGCCTGGCCTTTCGATTTGCTCGGCAGACCATCATCCGCCGGGCCGGCTGGCGCAGCATTGCCGCGCCGCAGGAGCAGTTGATCCGTGAGGTGGTCATTGAGCAAACGCAGGCGGCCATGCGCAGCCTGCGGCGTCAGCACAGCCGCAAGCAGCTGGCGCGAACTTAGTGCGAGCGTTTGAAACACAACCCAGGAGGAGATGACCCATGAAATACATCCGCAGACTCTGGCCCCTGCTGCTGGCCCTGCCGCTGCTCGCTGCCGCCCAGCAGAGCTATCCCAACCGCACTATTCGGCTGGTCGTGCCCTATGCCGCCGGCGGCGCGGGCGACGGTGTGGCCCGGCCCCTGGCGCAGCGACTCAGTGAAATCTTGGGCCAGACGGTGATCGTGGACAACAAGCCCGGCGCCAATGCCACGCTGGGCGCCGATCTGGTGGCCAAGGCCGCGCCCGATGGCTACAACATCGTGCTGGCGGCGGTGGTGCACTACATCGTGCCGCTGTTTTCCAAGAACGTGCCCTATGACGCGATCAGGGACTTCACCCCGATCGCACCCGTGGTCGTGACCCCCAATATTTTGGCCGTGCATCCATCGCTGCCGGTCAACAACGCGCGCGAGTTGATCGACTACGCCAAGAAAAACCCCGGCAGGCTGTTTTACGGCACCACGGGCGTGGGCTCCACCCACCACCTTGGCGGCATTTTGTTTTCGCAGATGGCAGGCATCCAGATGGACCATGCGCCCTACAAGGGAGGCAGCCCCACCATCACCGATGCCTTGGGCGGTCAGATTCCGGTGGTCATCCTCACCTCGCCGACCATCTTGCCCCATGCCCGCGCTGGGCGCCTGCGCGCCATCGGCGTGATCGAGACCAAGCGTGCCCGTGGCACGCCCGAGATTCCCGCACTGGGCGAGACCGTGCCGGGCTACGGACTGCCCGACACCTGGTTTGGCGTGCTCGGGCCGGCCAATATGCCCAAGGCGGTGGTAGATCGGCTCAATGCGGCCATCCGGCAGGCCACCGCCGAGCCGGAATTGCGCGCGCGCCTTGAAAAAGCCGGTTTCGAAATGAGCGCCTCCATGAGTGCCGATGAGTTTGCCAGCTCCATCCGCAACGATGCCGAGGTCTATCGGCGCATCGTCACCTCGGCCGGCATCAAGCCGGAATAAGTTCGAACCCGATCCGCGGAGACCCCATGAAGTTAGCCACCTACCTTGACCCTCAGGCTCGAGTGCGCATCGGCGCGGTCGATGTCGCGACGCAAACTGTGCTGGACCTGCAGTCGGCCCACACCGCCCTTAAGGGCCAGCCCAGCGCGCACCTGGCCAGCATGCTCGACTTGATCGATGGCGGCCCCTCCGCCCTGGACCTGGCCCGTGACATCGAGCGCCAGGGTGCGGCCGCACATCGGCTGCCCCTGTCGTCGGTGCGGCTGCTCGCGCCGGTGCCCCAGCCGCGGCAGATCCGCGACTTCAACAATGCCGAGGACCATTGGCGCGATGCCTTCGGCGGCATGACGATCTTGTCGGCCCGGCTGGCTGGGCAAGAGCCGCCGCCGCGCAGCCAGATCAAGGTCGACATTCCCGAGGTCAACTACACCCAGCCGATCTTCTATATCAGCAACCGCATGAACGTCGTGGGCACCGACACCGACGTGCAGTGGCCGCGCTATTGCGAGTGGTTCGACTACGAGGCTGAATTCGGCTTTTTCCTCGGCCGCACCGGCAAAGACATCGCGGTCGAGGACGCGTCGAGCTACATCTTCGGTTACACCGTCTTTAATGATTTTTCGGCGCGCGACAAGCAGATCCGCGAGATGCAGGGCAAGATGGGTCCGACCAAGGGCAAGAGTTTTGACACCGGCAATGCGATGGGACCTTGGATCGTCACCCGCGACGAGATCGCCGACGCGCGCAATTTGTGGGCCGAGGTGCGGGTCAATGGCGAGGTCTGGAAGCGCACCAGCAGCGCCTCGATGGTGCACAGCTTCGAGAAGATGCTGGCCTACGTCTCGGAGTGCGAGACCTTGCACGCCGGCGAGTTCTTCGGTTCGGGCACCATGGCCGGCGGCTGCTGTCTCGAAATTGACCGCTGGATCCGCGATGGCGATGTCATCGAGATCGAGTTCGAGGGCATCGGCACCCTGCGCAACAAGGTGGTGCGCGCCAAGTAGGCCGGCTCTACCGGCTTGCCCTGCGGTGCCTCAAACCCCGCCGGCCACGTCGATAAAGCTGCCGGTGGTGTAGGAGGCCTGCTCAGACAGCAGCCAGGCGATGGCCTGCGCCACCTCCTGCGCCTGGCCGGCCCGCTGCAGCGGCACGAAATCCTTGGCTTTGGCCGCGCGCTGCGCATCGCCGCCGCTGGCATGGATTTCGGTATCGATCAGGCCGGGCCGCACACAGTTCACGCGTACCCCGTCTCGGGCCACCTCGCGCGCCAGCCCCACGGTCAGCGTCTCGATGGCCGATTTGGCGGCGGCGTAGTCCACATACATGCCCGGTGCGCCCGAGCGGGTCAGGGCCGTCGACAAGTTGACGATGGCCCCGCCCGCGCCGCCGCGGGCGGTGGACATGCGCCGCACGGCTTCGCGGGCGCACATCATGGTGCCCAGTAAATTGGTCGAGATGATGTGCGACCAGCGCGCAGGCTCCATCTCCTCGAGCCGCATCATCGGCGCGATCACGCCTGCGTTGTTGACCAGAGCGTGCAGCGGTCCGAACTCGCGGTCGATCCAGTCGAACATGCGCAGCACCGCGTCGGTATCGGCCACATTGGCTGCCACGGTTGCGGCTTGCCCGCCGCTGCGCCGGATCTCATCGGCCAGCTGCTCGGCCGCCTGCGCCTGACTGACGTAGTTGATGCACACCCGCCAGCCCTGGCTGGCCAGCAGCCGTGCGCTGGCCGCACCGATGCCCCGGCTGCCGCCGGTGATCAGGACATTTTTGTTCATGCTCATCTGCCTCTCAACTGCCGCTCACGCCTTGGCCGGCGCGACGTTGACGCCCACCACCCGGTGCCTCTCGATGGCCGCCCCCACCGCGCCGCCGGCGCGCATGCGCTCGGCAAAATCGGCCAGGTAGCCGGGCGCTGCGTTCAGGCGCCGGGAGCAGCCGATGGCCTGCTGCACGCTGGTAAAGCCCCCCGGCAAGATCGTGCTGCCCGGCAGCTTGGCCTGATCGGCGATCAAGCGGGTGCGCAGCCCCGACAGCGCCTCCAGACCCTGGGCGGCAAAGACCTCGAAGGACTCGTCGATGGTGCCGGTGAGCACCAGTTCAGCATGCGCCAGCGTGCGCTGCAGGTAGAGCGTGTAGGCGCCGCTGGCCATGGCGGCAATGCGTACACCCGGCCGGTCAACCTGCTCGACTGCCGTCAGCGGCGAGCCGGCCGGCACGAGGTAGCTGGCTTGAATTTCGAGGTAGGCCGGCGAAAACGCCACTGTTTTGGCCCGGGCAGGCTCGTCGGCCATGAAGGCCACGTCCCACTGGTCTTGATCCACCGCATCGCCGAGCAGGCCTGGCGATGCGAAGGGCACGAACTGCAGGCCCACGCCGAGCTCGCTGGCCAGCGCCTGCGCCAGATCGGGCACGATGCCCTGGTGCACGCCAGGCGGGGTGCCGCGGTTGATCAGCAGAAAATTCGACAGGTTCAGCCCCACGCGCAGCGTGCCTGTGGGGGCCAGTTCCTGACGGGCGCGATTGAAATCCGGATGCATGTTCTCTCCTCTTGCGCCGTCGTCGCCCTGCCGCTGCCTGCTGGCGACTCCAAAGGACGGCTCCTGATTGTGCGGCCAAATTCGTGCGACCGGCCTGCAATCCGGTGTCGACCGCTGCGCGGTTGCCGCCGCCTAAGTCCGGGGCGGGCCTGCAGCCGGCCCAAACCCGAGCACGGCGGGGGGTCTGCGCAAGCCGACGACAATGCAGCGATGCATCAGGGAACGGTCAAAGGCAGCGACCCTGGTCAAAAGGCGACACAAGAACCAGGCGCCAGTCCAGTCGCACCCGACATGTCCACCGGACATGAGCCGCTGCATGAACGCCTTTCAGCGCAGCAACGGCACCTGGAGCAGCTTGCGCGTGAGCGCGACGAGCTCGAATGGGTTTCCCAGGCCCTGGCCCATGACCTGCGCTCGCCGGTCAGTGCGATCGACGGGTTTGCCACCTTGCTGCAAGACTCGCTCGCAGCCCTGCCCGGGCCGGCGGGAGAGCAGGCCCGGCACCTGACCTGCCGGGTGCGCGCCGGCGTTGAACAAATCGGCGAGCTGATCGAGGCGCTGCAGCTGCTCTCGGGGCTGTCGCGCTCGCCGATGCAGTGCAGCCCCGTCGATCTCAGTGCGATGGCCGCACAGCTACTGGACCACCTGCGCCAGCAGCATCCCGAGCCGCCCATCGACGCTTGCATCGAGCCCGGGCTTTTCGCCCACGGTGACCGACGCCTGCTGCGCCAGTTGCTGGCCAACCTGCTGGGCAATGCGCGCAAGTTCAGCAGCCGCAGCCCGCGCATTCGCATCGAGTTGGGGCGCTTGCCCCCCGGCGAGTCGACTGAGCCTGCTGGCTGGGACGGTGCCTTTTTTGTGCGCGACCACGGCGTCGGTTTTGACATGAACCAGGCCCAACGCCTGTTTCAACCCCGCCAGCGCCTGCCCGGCAGTGAGCCCTTTGAGGGCCAGGGTCTGGGGCTGACGATTGTGCAGCGCATCGTCGGCCGTCATGGCGGTCGGGTCCGCGCCGAGTCGGCGCCACAGCAAGGCGCCACCTTCTTTTTCACCTTGGGCCCGTGCGCGCCGCCCGAGATCCCTCCCCCTACGAAAGCATGACCATGCAGGACGATCACCGCAGCGGGCCCTCCGCGGCCGCAACTGGCGCCGAGGTCCACCGCCCGCCCCGACGTTCGTCGTTCAAGGCGCAGATGCTGCAAGCGCGCGAAGACGCCATCGTGCAGGCGGTCAACCGGCTGCTGGCCGAAAAGGGGTTTGACCTGATGACGGTCGATGAAGTGGCCGCGCAGGTGGGCATCGCCAAGGCCAGCCTTTACAAGCACTTTCCCAGCAAGGAAGACCTGGCGGCAGCGGCCATGGTGCGCATGCTCGCGCAGGCCGAGGACTTCTTGGACCAGTTGCCGGCGCAGGCCGAGCCGATCGAGCAGCTCAAGGCGGTGGTGCGCTGGATGATGCGCCTGCAACTGGCCGGGCAGATGCCCACCTTGCCCAGCCAGAACTCGAGCTTGCGCGCCCGCTTGATGGCCAACCAGGCCTATCTGGATTTGCTGGTGCATGTCAGCGACCGCATCGGCGTGTGGATCGAGGCCTGCCAGGCCAATGGCAGCATCAACCCCAAGCTGCCGCCGATTCTGGTGCTCTACACCCTGTATGCGCGGGCCTGTGACCCGGTGCTCGAATTCATGAAAGCCGGCGGTCAGTTTGAGGACGAGGCCATCGTCGAGTGGGTCACGGGCACCTGCTTTGACGGTCTGCGCTCACGCTGAGCGCCTGCCTCGGCCGCGGCCCTAGCGGGGCGATCGGCGCTCAGTCGGATTCGCTGGCCAGCCGCTGCGCGTGCTGCTCGCGCGCCACCTGCAAGGCCAGGCACAGATCGTCCCAGGCCTTGGCCTTGTCGGACGGGCTGCGCAGCAGGGTCACGCAGTCGTAGCTGACGATGGCCGGTATGCCCCACAGCTCATGCACCTGCCCGCGCAGTCGGCCCAGGGGTTCGGCCGTCTCCAGCAGCGCCTGCGCCGCCAGTCGGCCCATGATGAAGACCAGATCGGGCTCTGCGGCCAGAGCTTGCTCGAGGCCTTGCACGCCGCCCTCGGCCGAGCGCTGCATCGGCGCGAGCCCGACCTGGCTGCCCCGGTGCAGGCCGGCAGCGCGCAGCATGCGCTGCAGCAACTCGCTGGCCTGACCGCTGGAGCCCGAGCCGCCTTCCTGGCGCTGCTCGCTCAGCAGCAGCCAGCGCGGGCCGTCGGGGCTGCTGTGCAGCGCCTGCACGGGCCCGACCTGCCAGTGCAGGGCGTCGCCTGGCCCCGCTGCGGCGGTGGGGGCGGCGGGGGCTGCCGGGGCTGCTGATGCGGAGGCTGCAGCCGGCGGGGCTGCGCGGGTCGGCGGGGCTGGATCTTGACCGACTGCAGCGCCACTGGGCTGGCCGGGTGCCTGGCGCAAAGCCTGGCTGCTGGTGGGCGCGTGGCTGGTCGCTGTGGGCTGGGCTTGCACCGCGGGCTGGGCCGATGCGGTGCGGCTGGGCCACCACAGCCGCACGCCCATCTCGCGCAGCATTGCTTTGTGCCGAGCGTCCACGGTCATGGCTGGGCTGCAGCAAGCGGCAGGCTCATGACCACCGCGTCCTCGCGTTTGAAGGGCGCCAGCGGGTAGTAGTTGCGGCGCAGGCCCACTGATTTGAATCCATAGCGTTCGTAGATCTGGCGCGCGCGGACGTTGCTCGTTCGCACCTCAAGCCACAGCGATTGTGCACCCTGGGCTCTTGCATCGCGCAGCATCTCGTCGAGCATCAGCCGCGCCAGCCCGCGCCCTTGGTGTGGTGGATCGACCGTCAGGTTGAGCAGATGGGCCTCCTGCGCGCCGAGCATCAGCACGTGATAGCCCATCAGGGTCGGCCCCTGCAGCAGCACCTGCGCGCAATAACCGGCCCGCAGCGAATCGGCAAAATTTCCGCGCGACCAGGGATGGGTGTAGGCGCGCTTTTCAACCCGGCTGACTTCATCGAGCCAGTCCTCGGTCATGGCCTGCAAGCGCAGCTCGGCGCTGTGGTGGTCGAGCACCGCGCTCATGTTGTGCCCTGCAGCGCTGCCTTGAGCGCCAGCCGCTCCTGCGTGGTTTGCGCCACCTTGTCGCGCACATACAGGGGCAGCGCCTGCGCCGCTGCAACGGTCTGATCGAGCCGGCTTGCAGCCAGCCGCAGCAGCGCGGCTGCGCTGGGCAAGGCGGCCAGGCAGATGCTGCCTGCGGGCGCGGCGCTCAGTTGGGGGTAAACGCCCATCGCATTGCCGGCCACCAGCCGCGCTGCGCCATCGGGGTAGGCCAGCGCCTCGGGGGCGCTCAGGTGGCACGGCCCGCTCGCGCGCAGCGAGTCGGGCCCCACCGGCTCGAAATGCTGCACGTAAACCTCGCCCATGCGAGCGTCAAGCACCGCCGTGATGGGCTGCACGGCCAGCCCCTGCGCCTGCGCCAGGGCCCGCGCCTCTTCGGCCAGGGCCAGCAGGGTGTCGATCGGCAGCACCGGCCGGCCGCTGGCCGTTGCCAGCCCCTGCGCAACGGCGCAGGCGGTGCGCACGCCGGTAAAGGAGCCCGGGCCACGGCCCAAGACGATGGCATCCAAGTCTTGCAGGCTCAAGCCGGCCTGCGCCAGCAACTCCAGGACGGTCGGGATCAGCGTGAGCGATGCCTGCGCCGCCCCCGGCCCGCTGTGCAGCCATTGCCTGCGGCCATGGCTGACGCCCACCGACAAGGTGTCGGTGCTGGTGTCAAAAGCCAGCAGGCGGCTGTCAGATGCGGGGGGGGTCAAGGCGGTGCTTTCGCAAAGGGCGGCAGGCCAGGCAGGGCCGCAAGCAGCATTATCCGGGCAAGTGGTCGATCGGTTGGGGCGGGCGGGGTTGGGTCCGGGCGCTGGAGACTTATCATCTCGGCCATGCTGCTCTTGTGTTTGCGCCGCATCTGCTGGGTTGGACTGGGCGCTGTGCTGCCGGCGTTCGGCCATGCCGCTGCGCCGGCCGATTTGCCGCGGCCGGTGTTGCAAGCCCTGGCGCAGGCGCAGGTGCCGCCACAGGCCGCCGCGTTTTGGGTGGCCGATTTGTCGGCCGGCCAGGTGCGCATCAGTCACCGCGCCGGCGAGGCCATGAACCCCGCTTCGGCCATCAAGCTGCTGACCACCTCGGCTGCGCTCGAGCTGCTCGGTCCCCAGCACACCTGGCGCACCACGGTGCTGGCCGAGGGCAGTTTGCAAGGTCAGCTGCTCAAGGGTCATCTGGTGCTGCGCGGCGGCGGCGATCCCAAGCTGGTGATCGAGCGCCTGCAGGCCATGCTGGCGCAGGTGCAGGCCAGTGGCATCAAGGCCATCGAGGGTGACATCGTGCTCGATCGCAGCCTGTGGCGCGTCCCGGCAGTGCACCCGGGCCAGTTCGATGGCGAGCCGCTCAAGCCCTACAACGCCCAGCCCGATGCCTTGCTGGTTAACTTCAAGTCCATGGTGCTGACCTTCTCGCCCGAGCCCGAGCGCGGCCGTGCGGCGGTGCGCATCGAGCCGGCTCTGGCAGGGGTTGAGGTCGACGAGAGCGTGCCGCTGGCCAGGGGCGCGCGCTGTGAGGACTGGCGCGCCAGTGTGCAGGCGGTGTTCGACCAGCCCCAGCGGGTGAGCTTTCGCGGCGCGTATCCCGCCTCCTGCGGCGAGCGCAGCTGGCCCACCGCCTATGCCGAGCCCGACAGTTTTGCCGCCCGCACGATCGAGGCCGCCTGGCGCTCGCTCGGCGGTGGTCTGTCCGGGCGGGTGCGCGAGGCCAGCCCGGCTGAGACGGCCGTGCTGGCGCGCAGCGGCACGCTGGGCGGATCGCCGACGGCGCTGCGGCTCGATGCGCCCTCGCTGCCGCTGCTCGATATCGTGCAGGACATCAACAAGTTTTCCAACAACGTGATGGCCCAGCAGGTCTTCTACACCCTGGGCCAGCGAGCCCAGGGGGCTCAGGGGACGCCGGGTACGCCCGAGGCGGCGCGTGCCGTGCTGCTGGACTGGTGGCGTGAGCGTCAGCCGCACAGCGAGCTGCCCCTGATCGACAACGGCTCGGGCTTGAGCCGCACGCAGCGCATCAGCGCGCGCGCCTTGGGCGAGTTGTTGCAGCGCATGGCCGCCAGCCCGGTGGCCGACGCGCTGCTGGCCTCCTTGCCGGTCGCCGGTGTCGATGCCACCATGCGCCAGCGCGCTCGCGCGGTGGCCGGGCAGGCCTGGCTCAAGACCGGCTCCTTGCGTGGCGTCAGCGCCATTGCCGGCTATGCCCAGGCCAGTGGTGGTCGGCGCTACGTGGTGGTGGGGGTGATCAATCACGACAACGCCAGCGCTGGCCGCGCCGCGCTCGATGCACTGGTGCAGTGGGTGGTGCAGGCGCCCTGAGCCGGCCGCATCTGCCCTAAACTGGTCCCATGACCCGCCTGTCCGTTCTAGATCTTTCCCCGATTGCCCAGGGCAGCGATGCAGCGCAGTCGTTTCGCAATTCGCTGAGCCTGGCCCGCCATGCCGAGCGGTTGGGTTACCAGCGCTACTGGCTGGCCGAGCACCACGGCATGCCCGGCATTGCCAGTGCGGCCACCGCGGTGCTGCTCTCGCACATTGGCAGCGGCACGTCGAGCATCCGCATCGGCGCCGGCGGCATCATGCTGCCCAACCACAGCCCGCTGGTCATCGCCGAGCAATTTGGCACGCTCGAGTCGCTCTTTCCTGGCCGCATCGACCTGGGCCTGGGCCGCGCACCGGGATCGGACATGCAGACCGCGCGCGCCCTGCGGCGCCGGCTCGACTCGGACGCCGACGAATTTCCGCAGGATGTGCTCGAGCTGATGGACTACCTCTCGAGCGAGCCACGACAGCCGGTGCGGGCGGTGCCGGGCACCGGCCTGAGCATCCCGATCTGGATCCTGGGCTCTAGCCTGTACGGCGCGCAATTGGCCGCCATGCTTGGCCTGCCCTTCGCGTTTGCCTCGCACTTTGCCCCCGCGCAGATGATGGATGCCGTGGCCATCTACCGCGAGCGCTTCACGCCTTCTGCACGGCTGGCGCGGCCTTATGTCATGCTCGGCTTTAACGTCTTTGCCGCCGACACCGATGAGCAGGCGCAGATCCTGGCAACGTCGGCCCAGCAGGCTTTCATCAACCTGCGCAGCGGCCGCCCCGGCAAGCTGCCGCCGCCGCGGCCGGGCTATTTGCAGCAGCTCGGCGCGCCCGAGCTTTCTATGCTGCGCAACCTGCTGTCTTGTGCGGCCGTGGGCTCACCAGAGACGGTGGCCGAGCAGATGCAGGGTTTTATCGAGCGCACCGGCGCCGACGAGCTGATGGTGGCCGGACAAATTTATGACCATGGCGCGAGGCTGCGGTCTTACGAGATCGCGCTGCAGGCCGCGCAGGCCCTCAGGCCCGTGCCCGCTTGAGCCTCATGCCGCCGCGCGCTTGAGCCGGTCGCGCACCCCTTCCCAGTCGGGGGTCTCGGGCGGCAGTTCGACCCAGATCTGCTGCACACCGTGCAGGTCCAATTCACGCAAGGTGGCAAAGAGCTCTCGGGCTGCGTCTTGAGCCCGCGGCGGTTGCGCGCGCCAGAGCACGCCAGCGCCCAATTGCGGCGGCGGCTCGCGCGACCACAGCGCCAGGTTGTTGGCCAAGGTGCCCAGGGCCTGCATGCGCTGCGCCAGCTCATCGGCTTGCATCAGGCGCACCCGCGCTTGCGGGGCGTAGTGCGACTCGAGCGTGCCTGAGGCGCGTGGCGCGGCAGCGTCGGGCTCGGCCGGTTGGCCCACGCTGCGGCCGCAGGCCGCTTGCAGCTGCTCGCGCGTGATCTGGCCGGGCCGCAGCACCACAGGCGCGCCGCGCGTGCAGTCGACCAGTGTCGACTCGATCCCCACCGGGCAGGGCCCGCCGTCGAGCACCAGCAGCGCGGTGCCGAGCTCGGCCTGCACATGCGCCGCCGTGGTCGGGCTGACCCGGCCGAAGCGGTTGGCGCTCGGCGCGGCCAGGCCCAGGCCGCAGACGCGCAGCAGGGCCTGGGCCACCGGGTGCGAGGGGCAGCGCAGGCCGATCGAGTCTTGTCCACCAGCGGCGGCAGCAGCCACGCCTGGGCGGCGCGGCAAGATGAGCGTGAGCGGGCCGGGCCAGAAGGCGTCGATCAGGCGCTGGGCGAAGTCGGGCACCTGCGCCGCATAGCGCGCCACCTGCGCGCTGCTGGCCACGTGCACGATCAGCGGGTGATCGGTCGGCCGCCCCTTGGCCGCGAAGATCTGGGCCACGGCAGCCTCGTTGTCGGCGTCGGCGGCCAGGCCGTAGACCGTCTCGGTCGGGATGCCCACCAGCTCGCCGGCGCGCAGCGCCTGCGCAGCCTGGGCGATGGCGGCCACGTCGCTGCCGGGCAGGATCATGCGTCCAGCCCGGGTAGGCCCAGCAAATCAGCGCAGCGGCGTGCCACGGCCTGTACCTCGGCCAGGCGCTCGCCGGTGACGGTCAGATGCCCCATTTTGCGGCCCTTGCGCGCCTGGGTCTTGCCGTACAGGTGCAGGTGCGTGCCGCTCAAGGCCAGCACCTGCGCCCAATCGGGTGTGCGCTCGCGGCCTTGCGGGTCGAACCAGATGTCGCCGAGCAAGTTGAGCATGATGGCCGGGCTGTGCTGGCGCGGCGTGGGCAGCGGCAGGCCGGCCAGGGCGTGCACCTGCAGATCAAACTGCGAGTGGTCGCAAGCATCGAGCGTGTGGTGGCCGCTGTTGTGCGGGCGCGGCGCCATCTCGTTGACCACCAGATCCAGGCCGCCAGGGCCTTGCACGACAAAAAACTCCACGCACAGCAGGCCCACATAGCCCAACTGCTGGGCCACGGCGCGTGTGGCCTGCTCCGCGCGTGCGGCCAGCTCGGGCCCGAGACAGCCTGGGTAGGCGTGCGTCACCGCCAAAATGCCGTCTACGTGCACATTGCGCTGCGCCGGGTAGCCCACCATTTGCCCGTCTTGGCCGCGCGCCACCAGCACCGAGCATTCGGCCACCAGCGGCAGCATTTTTTCGAGCACGCAGGGCACGTGCTTCACGCCGCTCCAGGCGGCGGCCAGTTCGCCCCGTGTCTTGACCCGCACCTGGCCTTTGCCGTCGTAGCCCAGGCGTGCCGTCTTGAGGATGCCCGGCAGCAGACGGTCGGGCACGGCCTGCAGATCGGCGGGGCTCTGGATGACCGCATGCGGCGCG
>CANHDQ010000047.1 GCA_947459405.1 Comamonadaceae bacterium | reverse complement strand
TCGGGCACGGCTGGGGCTTGGCAGCGGCCATCGGCGCCGAGGCGCAAAGGCCCGAAGAGGCGCCATCGCAGCACACCCGTTTTGCCACCCTGGGCGCCAGCGCGCAGTTTTCTGGCCGCTGGATGGCCACCGTTGACGCCGGGCGGCGCGAGGTGCGCGACCTGCCGGGGACGCAGCCGGTGCAGCGCCTGCGCCTCTACCAGTCCTTTAGCTCGATGGCCTACCTGGCCCTGGTCGTCGATCGCGAGGCACAAGACCGCCGCACCACCGTGACCTTTGCCCGGCCTTTGTGACGTCTTGGTGAGGGCAGCGCCGCGGCCGCGAGCCACGGCCGCGAACTGGCCGCCGGTCGCGCCTTATACTGAGCAAATGAACGAAACGGTACAAAAACGACCGGGGCTGCTGCGCAAGTCCCCCGGTCGCGCGCAACGGGCGGTGCCGGCCCCTTCGCGCACCCACGATCCTGAGCGCACCCGCTCTGATATCTTGCAGGTGGCCATGACCGAGTTCGCCGACAAGGGCCTGAGCGGTGCGCGCATCGATGCGATCGCCGATGCCACGCGCACGAGCAAGCGCATGATCTATTACTACTTCGAGAGCAAGGAGGGCCTGTACCTGGCCGTGCTCGAGGAGGCCTATCGGCGCATCCGCCGCACCGAGGGCGACTTGCAACTTGACAACCTGCCGCCGGAGGATGCGCTGCGCCGGCTGGTGGAGTTCACCTTTGACCACCACGCCGGCAACGAGGAGTTCATCCGCATCGTGATGAACGAGAACATCGAGCGTGGCAAATACCTCTCACGCAGCCAGATCATCGAGGACCTGAACATTCCCGCGATCGAGGCCATCGGTCGCATCTACCAGCGCGGCCTGGCCGCCGGCCAGTTTCGCGAAGGGCTCGATCCGCTGGACATCCATGCCTCGATTTCCGCGCTGACCTTCTTCAATGTCTCCAATCAGTACAGCTTTGGCCACATCTTCAAGCGCAACACCGCCGCCTCGGCCGCCCGGGCCATGCGCCGCGCCAACATCGTCGAGATGGTGGTGCGTTTTGTTCGCCGCTGAGCGCCCGGTCTGCCCTGTGTGGGGTTGCTAGGGTTTCCACTGATTCTTTGAAATTAACCGGTTGGTACATTTGTCGCTGTCTCGGGAGGAGGGGGTCGCCATGCTGGGAAAAATCATCGCTGCGTACTGCCGGCTGCTGTCTGGCTTGCTGGTGGCATGTCTGGCCGTCATGGTGGTGCTGGTGTTTGCCAACGTGGTGTTGCGCTACGCCTTCAATTCGGGCATCACGGTTTCGGAGGAGCTCTCGCGCTGGCTGTTTGTCTGGCTGACCTTTCTCGGCGCGGTGGTGGCCTTGCACGAGCGGGCCCATCTGGGCACCGACACACTGGTGTCGCGGCTTTCGGTGCGTGGCAAGAAGATCTGCCTGGGCGCCGGCCATCTGCTCATGCTGTTCGTTTGCTACCTGGTGCTGCAAGGCGCCTACAGCCAAGTGCAGGTCAACCTCGAATCGACCAGCGCGGCCATGGAGGCCTCGCTGGCGATCTTCTATGTGAGCGCGGCCGTGTTTGCGGTGCTCGGCGGCCTGATCCTTGCACATGACTTTGCGCGCCTGCTCACTGGCCGGCTGTCCGACGCGGAGTTGGTGGGCGTGCGCGAGAGCGAGGAGCACGCCCATGAATCGAGCCCGACGCGCTGAGGAGTCAAGCCTATGACCATTGCCGTATTCCTCGGATCCCTGCTGGCGGCCATGGCACTGGGCGTGCCGATCGCGTTTTCACTGCTGCTGTGCGGCGTCGCGCTGATGTGGCACCTCAACATGTTCGACGCCCAGATCCTGGCGCAGAACCTGACCGAGGGAGCCAACAGCTTCCCCCTTCTGGCGGTGCCCTTTTTCATGCTGGCCGGCGAGGTGATGAACGCCGGTGGGCTTTCGCGCCGCATCGTCAACTTCGCGCTCAGCCTGGTCGGTCATGTGCGCGGCGGGCTGGGGTATGTGGCCATCGTGGCGGCGGTGCTGATGGCCGCGCTGTCGGGCTCGGCAGTCGCCGACGCCGCTGCCCTGTCGGCTCTGCTGCTGCCCATGATGGTACGGGCCGGTCACGACAAGGCCCGCTCGGCCGGCTTGTTGTCGGCTGCCAGCATCATCGCGCCGGTCATTCCGCCTTCGATCGGCTTCGTGATCTTTGGCGTGGCGGCCAATGTTTCGATCACCAAGCTCTTTCTGGCCGGCATCTTTCCGGGCCTGCTCCTGGCTGGAGCCCTCTGGCTGACCTGGTGGTATCTGGTGCGCAAGGAAGATGTCACGCCGCCGCCGCGCAAGAGCCTGGCTGAGGTGATCGCTGCGCTCAAGGACGCCACGTTTGCGCTGGGCATGCCCTTGATCGTGATCGTCGGGCTCAAGTTTGGCGTGTTTACCCCCACCGAGGCGGCGGTCGTGGCCGCGGTCTATGCCTTGGTGGTATCGCTCTTTATCTACCGCGAACTCAAGTTCAGTCAGCTCTACCAAGTCTTTCTGGATGCGGCCAAGACCACGGCCGTGATCATGTTCCTGGTCGCCGCCGCAATGGTGTCGGCCTGGCTGATCACGGTCGCTCAATTGCCCGCTCAGGTGGTGAGCTTGTTGCAGCCATTGCTGGACAACCCCAAATTGCTGATGGCGGCCATCATGCTGCTCGTCATCGTGGTCGGCACGGCCATGGACATGACGCCCACCATCCTCATCCTCACGCCAGTGCTCATGCCCATCGTCAAGGCCGCTGGCATCGACCCGGTGTATTTCGGGGTGCTGTTCATCATCAACAACGCCATCGGCCTGATCACGCCGCCAGTGGGCACGGTGCTCAACACGGTGGCCGGCGTCGGCAAGATCAGCATGGACGCCGTCACCAAGGGTGTGTGGCCCTTCATGCTCGCCCAGCTTGCGGTCTTGTTTCTGCTCGTGCTTTTTCCCGAACTCGTGATGGTGCCGGCACGCTGGCTCTACAACTGAAGCGGTCTGTCTACCAAGGGGGCATGCGTCTGGTACGCCGTCTGTCCCTTATCGATTGATGCGTACTGTCCTTCAAGGAGACTTTCATGAAACGCCAATTGTTCAAATCGCTGCTGGCCCTGGCTGCCGTGGCCGCCTTCGGTGCTGCGCAAGCTCAGGAGCGCACGCTCAAGATGAACCTCAACGGGCCCGAGAATCACCCAGCCGCTGCTGGCATGAAGCGGTTTGCCGAGACGGTGGCCGCCAAGACCAACGGCCGCATCAAGATCAACCTGTTCTACAACGGCGCGCTGGGCAGCGACCAGGCCGTGGTGTCGGCCATCAAGGGCGGCACGGTCGAGCTGGCCGTGATGAACTCCGGCATTTTGGCCAGCGAGGCCAAAGAGCTGGCCATCTTTGATTTCCCCTTCCTGTTTGCCAACGAGAAAGAGTCCGATGCCATCGTGGACGGCCCGGTGGGCAAGAAGATGCACGCGCTGCTCGAGCCCCGAGGCATCGTCGGGCTGTCGTACTGGGAACTGGGCTACCGCCAGATCAGCAACAGCCGGCGCCCGATCAACAAGGTCGAGGACTTGGAGGGCCTGAAGCTGCGCGTCATCCCCAACCCGATCAACATTGAGTGGGTCAAGGCCCTGGGCGCTAACCCGACGCCGCTGCCGTTCCCCGAGGTCTACGGCGCGCTCGAGCAAAAAGCCATTGACGGCCAGGAAAACCCGATCTCGGTGATCGCGGCCAACAAGTTCTGGGAAGTGCAAAAGCACATGGTCATCACCAACCACCAGTACAACCCCCAGTCGGTCATCATGAGCAAGAAGGTCTGGGACTCGCTGAGCCCGGCCGACCGCAAGATCATCGACGAGGCAGCCGACGACGCGGCCCAAACGCAGCGCACCGCTGCGCGCGCTGCCGTTGCGGCCAACCTGGAGCTGCTCAAGAAAAACGGCATGGCCGTGACCCAGTTCTCGCCGGCCGAGGTGGCCAAGCTGCGCGAGAAGATGAAGCCGGTGATCGCCAAGTTCTCGGCCAATGTGGGCGAGGCCACGGTCAATGAGATGCTGGCCGAGCTGGCCAAGCTGCGCCGCTAAACCGGCCCAGGCCCTCGAGCGCTGGATCGTGCCTCAGGGCCGATCCGCCTCAGGGCCGATTTTTGGAGTTCTCAAATGAGCCCTTTGCGTATTGCGGTGGCTGGCGCCGGCCTCATGGGCCGCAGCCATGCCCAGCTGCTGGCCGACCACGCGCAGACGCGGCTCAGTGCGTTTGTCGATCCGGCAGAGCATGGGCAGGCCATGGCGCGCGAGTTCGGCGTGCCCTGCCATGCCTCGCTGGACGACTTGCTCGCACGCGACAAGCCCGACGCCCTGATCATCGCCACGCCCAACGACCTGCATGTGCCGCAGGCTCTGCAGGCGCTGGCGCACGGCTTGCCGGTGCTGCTTGAAAAGCCGGTATCGACCACCGTCGAGCAAGGCCAGCGCCTGCTAGAGGCGGTGCAGGCTGCCGGTGCGCGGGTGCTGGTGGGCCACCACCGCGCGCACAGCCCCATCATGGCCAAAGCGCGCGAGGTGGTGCAAAGCGGCCGTCTGGGCCGGCTGGTGGCGGTGCAGGGCAGCGCCACCTTCTACAAGCCCGAGCGCTACTTTGCCGACGGCCCCTGGCGCGCTGCGCCTGGCGGCGGGCCGATCCTGATCAATATGATCCACGAGGTCCACAACCTGCGCATGCTCTGCGGCGAGATTGCGGCGGTGCAAGCTTTCGCATCGAATGCGGTGCGCGGCTTTGCGGTGGAGGACAGTGCGGTGGTCAATCTTCGTTTTGACAGCGGCGTACTGGGCAGCTTCGTGCTCTCCGATACGGCCGCCAGCGCCCGCAGCTGGGAGCAGACCAGCCAGGAAAACAAGGCCTATCCGAGCTACGCCGACGAAGACTGTTATGTGCTCTCGGGCACCCTGGGCACGCTGGCGGTGCCGACCCTGCGCACCAAGACCTATGCCGATCCCCAACAGGCCTCATGGTGGCTGCCGTTTGAGCTTGGCGCGGTGGACGTGGTGCGCGAAGATCCGCTCAAGCGCCAGCTCGACCATTTTGTGCAGATCATTCGGGGCCGGGCCGAGCCCCTGGTGAGCGTGCGCGACGGGCTGCAAAATCTGCGGGTGATTCAAGCCATTGCGCAGGCGGTCCACACCGGCGAGGCGGTGCAGATTTCATAAAGCCTCGTTTCATCAGGCCCCGTTTTCGATCAACCCAATCCCCAAGGCCCACCATCATGAACATCCTTGTCCTCCATGGCGTCAACCTGAACATGTTCGGCAAGCGCGATCCGGCCGCCTACGGCACGATCACGCTCGACGAAATCAACGCCCGGCTGACGACCCTCGGCGGCGAGCTGGGCGCCCGCATCGAGGCCTTTCAGACCAACTTCGAGGGTGCGATGTGCGAGCGCATCCATGCCGCCCATGCCGATAGCACCCAGGCTGTGCTCATCAATGCTGGCGCATGGACCCACTACAGCTACGCCATTCGCGATGCGCTGGCCATCCTCAAGTGCCCGATCTTCGAGGTGCACATGTCCAACATCCATGCCAGGGAGGCTTTTCGCCACCACTCGGTCATTGCCGAGATTGCCAAAGGTCAAATCGCCGGCTTTGGTGTCGACAGTTACCTGCTGGCATTGCGCGCGGCCGTCGCGCACTTGCGCGGCGCCTGATCGGCGGGAACGGCATGCTCATCAACGGCCACACGGTCATCATTGCGCACATCGGCTATCCGACCCACTCGTTCAAGGCGCCGCTGATCTACAACCCGTATTTCGAGCGGCAGGCCATCAACGCGCTGGTGGTGCCCATGTCCTGCCAGGCCGAGCACTACGAGGCCTTGCTGCAGTCGCTGTTTCGGCTGGGCAATATCGCCGGCGCGCTGATCACCATGCCGCACAAGGTGCGCACCGTCGAACTGGTCGATGAGCTGCTGCCGGCAGCGGCTATAGCCGGGGCTTGCAATGCGGTGCGCCTCGGTGAGGGCGGTCGCCTGCAAGGCGATATGTTCGACGGCGAAGGCTTTGTGCGCGGTGTGCTGCGCAAGGGCGTGCAGCTGCAAGGTGCGCGTGCGCTGGTGGTCGGCGCCGGTGGCGTCGGCTCGGCCATCGCGGCGTCGCTGGCCGCCGCCGGTGTGGCGGCACTTGGCCTCTTCGATGTGCAAGGCGCCGCGGCCGATGCCCTGGCCGATCGCTTGAAGACACACTACCCGGCACTGGACGTGCAAACTGGCAGCACCGATCCGACGGGCTTTGACCTGGTCGTCAATGCCACGCCCCTGGGCATGAACGAAGGCGACCCGCTGCCGCTCGATGTCTCGCGTCTGGACCCGGCGACCTTCGTGGGCGAAGTCGTGATGCGCACCGAGATGACGGCCTTTCTGAGCGCCGCTGCTGCACGCGGCTGCAAGGTGCAGATCGGCTCGGACATGCTGTTCGAGCAGATCCCGGCCTATCTGGAGTTCTTTGGCCTGCCCACGACCACGGCCGAAGTGCTGCGCTCCCTAGCGCGGCTGTGACAGGCGCGCAGCCGGGCGTGGGCTAGACTGCCGGGCGTGAAACATTGGTCACAGACTCAGCGCGGGATCGTCTTTTTCATCCTGGCCATGGCTTTTTTTGCCGCGCTGGATACCACGGTGAAGTACGTCGGCGTCTTCGTGCCCATCGTCACCACGCTGTGGATGCGGTATGTGTTTCAGACGCTGATTTCTGCAGGCATGCTGATGCCCTCGCGAGGCCGCGCGATCTGGCGTGTCAAGAAACCCGGGCTGGTTTTTCTTCGCGGCGCCCTGATGGCGGTCTCCAGCGGCGTGGCTTTTGTCAGCTTGAGCCACATGGCGGTGGCCGAGTTTTCGGCCATCATGATGCTTACGCCCATGGCCTTGGCGCTCGCGTCGGCCATGGCGCTCAAGGAGCATGTGCCGTGGCGGCTGTGGCTCTTGCTGGCTGGCGCGCTCACGGGGGCTTTGATGGTGGTTCAGCCCGGCTCCAGCCGCCTGGCTTGGGTGACGCTGTTGCCGCTGCTCTTGATCGTGCTCAACGTGGCATATCAGTTGCTCACCGCTTATCTGGCGCCCGATGTCGAGGCGGGCACCATGCACTTTTATTCAGGGTTGGTCTCTATCTTCCTGGTCAGCCTGGCCATACCCTGGGGCTGGCAGTGGCCGCCGAACTGGGAGATCTGGGCCCTGGTGTTGCTGCTGAGCCTGTTTAGCGCGCTTGGGCACTACATGCTGATTCTGGCCTACGGCCTGGCCAGTCCGGGCACGCTCTCGCCCTTCTTGTACTTTCAGCTCGCATTTGCGACCCTGGCCGGCTGGCTCGTGTTCTCGCACGCGCCCAATGGCTGGGCCTGGGTGGGCATGGCCCTGATTGCCTTGTGTGGCATCGCCAGCACCCGTCTGCCCGGACCGCGCTCGCGCCTGCCGGCCGAGACCGAACCCCAGCTTTGAGGCAGATGGCCCGGGCCCATGGACAAGCTCAAGCAAATCGAATCGTTTGTTGCGGTGGCCGCCAAGGGCAGCCTGACGGCGGCGGCTTTGGCCGAAGGGGTCGCGCCGGCCATCATCGGGCGGCGTCTGGATGCGCTGGAAGCCCGGCTGGGCGTCAGGCTGCTGCTTCGCACCACCCGGCGCATCAGTCTGACGCATGAGGGCAGCGCCTTCTTGGAAGATTGCCAGCGCCTGCTCGCTGATTTTGCCAACGCCGAGGCCAGCGTTTCGGCCGGTGGCGTCAAGGCCAGTGGCCATCTGCGCATCACTGCGCCGGCCGGTTTTGGCCGGCGGCATGTTGCGCCCCTGGTAGCCCGCTTTCGCCAGCAGCACGCTGACGTGACCGTGTCGCTCAACCTGAGCGACCGGGTGGTCGATCTGGCGGGCGAGGGCTTTGACTGTGCAGTCAGGGTGGGCGATTTGCCTGACTCCTCGCTGGTGAGCGTGCGCCTGGCCGACAACCGCCGCTTGTGCGTGGCCACGCCCGCCTACCTGCAGCGCCGCGGCGTGCCGGCCGCGCCGGCCGATTTGGTGCGCCACGACTGTCTGGTGCTCTCCAGCGACGCCTCGCAGACCCGGGGTTGGGCGTTCAGCGTCCAGGGCGAGGTTCAGCATGTCAGGCTCAATGGGCCCATGGACTGCTCTGACGGGCAGGTGTTGCACGACTGGTGCCTGGCGGGATACGGCATTGCCTGGCGCAGCACCTGGGAGGTGGAGGCGCAGATCGCCACGGGCGCGCTGGTCGAGGTCTTGCAAGACTTTGCCGCACCGCCCAATGGCATCTATGCGGTGTTTCCGCAGCGCAAGCATCTGCCGCTGCGCCTGCGGCTGTGGATCGACTTTCTCAAGCACCACTATGCCCAGCCCGATTTCTGGCGGGCCCGGGCCGCAGTCGGCCCATGAGCCTTGCCCGTGGGCTTGATGCCCATGGCCCCGGTCTGCCCTCACAGCGGGGACTTAAAATCAAAGCATGATTGCCGTCAAACAACAATTGCTGGCGGCTCTGGCCGCTGAAGTCGACAAGCGCCTGCCTGGGGCCGGTGCCAAGGCAGTTTTCGAGACCCCCAAGGCTGCCGCCCATGGCGATCTGGCCAGCAACATGGCCATGCAGTTGGCCAAGCCGCTCAAGGCCAACCCCCGACAGCTTGCCGAGGACCTGAGGGCGACCTTGATGGCCCAGCCGGCCTACCAGAAGTGGGTGCAGGCCATTGAGATCGCTGGACCGGGCTTTATCAACTTTCGCCTCAAGCCCGAGGCCCGCCAGCAGGTGGTTGGCGAGGTCTTGCGAGCCGGCGCCCGTTTTGGCTGCCAGAGCCCCAACGGCCAGAAGATGCTGGTGGAGTTTGTCTCGGCCAATCCCACCGGGCCCTTGCACGTCGGCCATGGCCGGCAGGCGGCCTTGGGTGATGCGATCTGCAATCTGTTTGAGACCCAGGGCTGGGCGGTCAGCCGAGAGTTCTACTACAACGACGCCGGTGCCCAGATCAACAACCTGGCCAGCAGCACGCAGGCACGCGCCAGGGGCTTGAAGCCCGGCGATGCGCAATGGCCCGAGGCCGCCTACAACGGCGACTACATTGCTGACATTGCCGCCGATTTCCGCGCAGGCAAGACCGTGACCGCCGACGACCGCGAGGTGCGCGCAAGTGGTGACATCGAAGACATGCAGGCCATCCGCGAGTTTGCCGTGGCTTATCTGCGCCGCGAGCAGGATCTGGACCTAAAGGCCTTCGCGGTGCGCTTTGACCACTTCTACCTCGAGTCGAGCCTGTACACCTCGGGCCGTGTCGATGCGGCGGTGCAGCGCCTGCAGCAGGCGGGCAAGACCTATGAGCATGAGGGTGCGCTTTGGCTGCGCTCGACCGACTACGGCGACGACAAGGACCGCGTGATGCGCAAGTCCGACGGCAGCTACACCTATTTCGTCCCCGACGTGGCCTATCACCTGGCCAAGTGGGAGCGCGGTTACACCCGGGCCATCAACATTCAGGGCATGGACCACCACGGCACGATCGCCCGTGTCCGCGCCGGCTTGCAGGCCGCCGGCGTGGGTGTGGCCGAAGGCTATCCAGACTACGTGCTGCACACCATGGTGCGGGTGATGCGCGCCGGCCAGGAGGTCAAGATCTCCAAACGCTCGGGAAGCTACGTCACCTTGCGCGATCTGATCGAGTGGACCAGCAGGGATGCGGTGCGGTTTTTCCTGCTCAGCCGCAAGCCCGATACCGAGTACGTGTTCGACATCGACCTGGCCCTGGCCAAGAACAACGAGAACCCGGTCTACTACGTCCAGTATGCCCACGCCCGCATCTGTTCGGTCTTGGCCAGCTGGGGTGGCGATGCCGGGGAGTTGGCGCACTGCGATCTGGCTGCCCTGGACAGCGCGGCGGCGCAGGCCTTGCTGCTTAAGCTGTCGGACTACCCAGACATGCTGATGCACGCGGCGCATGGCTTTGCGCCCCATGACGTCGCCTTTTATCTGCGCGAGCTCGCTGCCTGCTACCACAGCTACTACGATGCCGAGCGCATCTTGGTCGATGACGAGGCGACCCGGCGGGCCCGTCTGGCGCTGGTGGCCGCCACCGCCCAGGTGCTGCACAATGGTTTGGCGGTGCTCGGAGTCAGTGCGCCGAGCAAGATGTAAAGCCCATGATCCGAAAGAACCCTCCTCTTACTCCGATGCGACAGCGCGGGGGCACCTTCCTGGGCTTCGTGATCGGTGCTGTGTTCGGCCTGGCCCTGGCCCTGGGTGTGGCCATTTACATCACCAAGGTGCCGATCCCCTTCATGAACAAGAACCAGCCGCGCCCTGCCGAGGGCGGCGCGGCCGAGGCGCAGAAGAACAAGGATTGGGATCCCAACGCAGCCCTGCCCGGGCGCGTGCCCCCGAAGCCGCAGCCCAGCGCCTCCGAGACCACCGAGCCGATATCGGCCGGTGCGCCCACCGCCGAGTCGCGCGATCCCCTCGGGGATCTGGCGCGCTCGCGCAGCGAAGCCGCCCGGCCGCCTGCTGCGGCCGACGCCCCGAAGGCGCCGCCGGCGGCCAAGGCCGCTGGTGCCTTGCCGGCGCCAGCCGCACCATCGGCGCCACCGGCACCACCGACACCCAAGGCGGCTGCGGCCGAGCCTGCCGCCCCCGCGACCGATCCGCTACAGTATTTCGTTCAGGCGGGCGCCTTCCGCGCGGTCGAGGAGGCCGAGCAAATGCGCGCCCGGCTCTCGCTCATGGGCCTGCAAGCGCGGGTCAGTGAGCGTGAGCAGGCCGGCCGTGTGGTTTTCCGCGTCCGCCTGGGGCCTTTCGATCGGCGCGAAGATGCCGAGAAGACGGGTGAGCGACTGGAGGCGGCCGGGATCACGGCGGCGCTGGTGAGGGTGCAGCGCTGAAGGTGACGCCTGTCGGCAACGGCCCGCTCAACCGTGGCTCGCCAAAGACTCGGTGGTACAAATGTTGACAATCTGCCGGCGCTCAGCCGGCGGTTCAGGAGTGATGCAGATGCGCAGACGTGAATTTCACCGCAACGCTTTGACCACGCTGGCCCTCAGTGGCAGCGCGATGGCCTGGGCGCAGGGCAAGCCGCCTGCCGATGGGGCTGACTACATCAGCCTCGATCAGCCCGCCGCCACCGAAGGTGGGCCGGGCAAGGTCGATGTGGTCGAGTTTTTCTGGTACAGCTGCCCCCACTGCAATTCGTTCGAGCCGCAGCTCGAGGCCTGGCTGAGCAAGTTGCCCAAGAACGTGCATTTCCGCCGGGTGCCGGTCATGTTCCGGCCCAACTTCGAACCCCAGCAAAGGCTTTTTTACGTGCTCGAGGCCATGGGCAAGCTGCCCGAGCTGCACAAAAAGGTGTTCCACGCCATCCATGTGGAAAGGCAGACGCTCGATACGGTCGAGTTGCTGGCCGCTTGGGCGGCCAAGCAGGGCCTTGATCGGGCGAAGTTCCTGGAGCATTACAACTCGTTTCCGGTGGTCACCAAGGTGCGCCGTGCCACCCAGCTGCAGGAGCAGTACAAAGTCGACGGCGTGCCTTCTTTGGGGATCGCGGGGCGTTATTTCACCTCGGGCTCCATGGCGGGCAATATGCAAAAGGCCTTGCAGGTCACCGATTACCTGATCGCCCAGGCCAGTCGACGCACCAAGGGCTGAACGCGCTTGCGCGCGGTCGCCTGACCGGTTTCGTGCGGTGGCCGGCGCCGATCGGTCTGGTGTCAGATTGGGCGCGGCGAGCCGGCCGGGTGTGCGATCTCGGCCATCGCTGCCAGTCTGCTTGAACGCAGGGCCGGGCTGGCTACAATCTGGTGAACAATCAATTATCGATTCGCAAGATTCGTGCCTTACCCCATGTCCCCCATTTCCATCTTGTCACTGAGCGCGGCCATGCTGCTGGCCGGGGCAGCGCCGGCATGGGCTGAAAAAGCCGACCGCTTCAAGCCGCTCAATGCCGAGGCGGACGCGATGCGCCACGATGAGCTCAAGCAGCACACTGTGTTTACGGGCAACGTCATCATGACCAAGGGCACGATTGTTTTGCGCGGCGAGCGCGTCGAGGTCACCCAGACCCCCGACGGCTACCAGCGTGCCGTCATTACCGCCGCGCCCGGCAAGCTGGCGTATTGGCGCAGCAAGCGCGACGGCGTCGATGAGACCGTCGAGGCAGAAGCCGAATTGATCGAGTACGACGGCAAAGCCGATATCGTGCTGCTCACGCGAAAGGCGGTGCTGCGCCGATTTGCAGGCGCCACCTTGGCTGACGAAACATCTGGCGCGGTGATCCGCTACGACAACGCGCGCGAGCTGTTCACGGTCGACGGCGAGCCGCGCAACCTCGGCAGCGGCGGCACCCGGGTGCGGGCGCAGCTGTCACCGCGCCAGCAGCCACCGGCGGCGGCTGCTCCCGGTGCGCCTGCCGCGCCGGCGCTGCGGCCCAGCCCTGCGCTGAGCCCGCAAAAGTAAGACCCATGCGTCCGATGGAAGCTGCCGCCTCGCCCGGTGCCGCCGTGCAGGCCGGCCAGGAGTCCAGCTGGCTCGAAGCCGTCGGACTCAAAAAGTCGTACGGCGGCCGCATGGTGGTCGAAGACGTCTCCTTGTCGGTCAAAAGCGGCGAGGTCGTGGGTCTGCTGGGCCCCAACGGGGCTGGCAAGACCACTTCGTTTTACATGATCGTGGGCTTGGTGCGTGCCGATGCCGGGCGCATCAGCATCGACGGCCAGTCGGTCGAGCGCATGCCCATCCACAAGCGCGCCCGCATGGGCCTGAGCTACCTGCCCCAGGAAGCGTCGATCTTTCGCAAGCTCACGGTAGAAGAGAACATTCGGGCCGTGCTCGAGTTGCAGATCGATGCGCAGGGCAAGCCCTTGAGCGCGTCCGAAATCGAAAAACGCACCGACGCCTTGCTGCGTGACCTGCGTGTCGAGCACCTGCGCAAGTCGGCGGCGCCGTCGCTGTCGGGCGGTGAGCGCAGGCGGGTTGAAATCGCACGCGCACTGGCCAGCCAGCCGCGCTTTATCTTGCTCGATGAGCCCTTTGCCGGCATCGATCCGATTGCCGTCATTGAAATCCAGCGCATCGTCGGTTTTCTCAAGGCGCGCGGCATCGGCGTCTTGATCACCGACCACAACGTGCGCGAAACGTTGGGTATTTGCGACCACGCCTTCATCATCAGCCAGGGCCATGTGCTGGCCCGTGGCACGCCCGCCGAGATCGTCGACAACGCCGATGTGCGCCGGGTGTACCTGGGCGAGCACTTCCGCATGTAGGCCATGAAGCAGGGCCTGTCGCTTCGCGTCTCGCAGCATCTGGCGCTTACGCCGCAGCTGCAACAGTCGATCCGTCTGCTGCAACTGTCGACCTTGGAGCTCAGTCAGGAAGTCGAGCAGATGCTCGACGACAACCCTTTCCTGGAGGTGGCCGACGATACGGCCGAGCGTGAGCAATTTGGCCTGGAGCAAGCCGATGCGCCAGTCAGCCAGGACGCTCGCGACCATGAAGGCGCGCAAGAGCCCAGCGGGCCCGTGGACATGGCGCCGCTGTCGGCCCAGCCTGCGGCGGCCGAGACGCCGAGCAGCGAATCGGGTTCTGATTCAGACGCACCGGCTCCGCTCGAAGAGAGCTGGGAAGGCGATGGCAGCGTCGAGACAGCGCCCGATGACAGCGAATGGGGCAGCGATGCACCGGCGCGCAAGAACAACAACGACGACGAAGAGACCGACGCGATCGATCTGGCCCGTGGCCATGAAACGCTGCAGCAGCACCTGCACCGCCAGTCCCTGTCTTTGAGGCTCTCGCCCGAAGACCGCGCGGTGCTGCACTTCCTGATCGAGTCGCTCAACGATGACGGCTACCTGCAAGACACCCTGGAGCAGTTGGCCGCCGCCTTGGCCGGCGACGACCTCGAAGCTTTTGAAGAGCTGCAGCAGCGATTTGCCGTTGCCCTGGGTCTGCTCCATCACATGGAGCCTGCCGGTGTGGGCGCGCGCGATCTGGCCGAATGCCTGAGCCTGCAGCTGCTCGATGAGCGCGACACCCCGCAGGTGCGGGCCGCCCTGGCCGTGTGCAAGCAGCCCATGGAGTTGCTGGCCAAGCGCGACGTCAAGCGGCTGGCGGCGGCCACCGGCTGCAGCGACGATCTGGTCAAGGCGGCCATCGGCATCATTGGTCGGCTCGATCCCAAGCCAGGACGGCGCTTCGTCGACGTCGAGCGCAACCTGATCGTGCCCGATGTGCTGGTGGTCAAGGCGGGCCGTGGCTTCAAGGTCTTGCTCAACGGTGACGTCATGCCCAAGCTGCGCGTGCACGACATCTACGCCAATGCGCTGAAGGCGCACAAGGGTCAGCAGGCAGCGGCGCTGCAGCAGCGCCTGCAAGAGGCGCGATGGTTCATCAAGAACATCCAGCAGCGTTTTGAGACCATCTTGCGCGTCTCCACCGCCATCGTCGAGCGACAAAAGAACTTCTTCATTCATGGCGAGCTGGCCATGCGGCCGCTGGTGCTGCGCGAGATTGCCGACGAGCTGGGTCTGCACGAGTCGACCATCTCGCGCGTGACCACCGCCAAGTACATGAGCACGCCCTACGGCACCTTCGAGCTCAAGTACTTTTTTGGCTCGGGCCTGGGCACCGAGACCGGCGCCAGCGCCTCGAGCACGGCCGTGCGCGCCCTGATCAAGCAATTTGTGTCCGCTGAAAACGCGGCCAAGCCGCTGAGTGACAACCAAATCTCGGACATGCTGCGCGAGCAAGGCATCGAATGCGCTCGACGCACCGTGGCCAAATACCGCGAGGCCTTGCGCATTGCGCCGGCCAATTTGCGAAAGACCCTGTGAACGCCCTGACCCTGTTTTTGCCCTGCGCCGCCGGGGTGCAGGACCTGCTGGCCGCCGAAGTGCAGCGCATCACCGGCACCGAGCCCAAGGCCTGGCGCGCGGGCGTGGCCTTGCAGGGCAGCTGGCGCGATGCGATGCGGCTCAATTTGCACAGCCGGCTGGCCCAGCGCGTGCTTGTGCAGCTGGCGCAAAACGCCTACCGCAGCGAGCAAGACCTCTACAACGCCGCAGGCAACGTCGCCTGGGAGTTGTGGTTTGGGCCGCAGCACAGCTTCAAGGTGGAGCTCACCGCCCAGCACAGCCCGCTGCAAAGCCTGAACTTTGCCACCTTGCGCATCAAGGATGCGATTGCCGACCGGTTTCGCGCTAAGTTCAACGACCAGCGCCCGAACGTGGAGACCCGCTGGCCCGATGTGCGCATTCACGCCCACCTGACCACCGATGCCGTCACACTGCACATCGACACCTCGGGCGAGCCGCTGTTCAAACGCGGCTGGCGGCAAGACAAGGGCGATGCGCCGCTGAAGGAAACGCTGGCGGCGGCCATGATCGCAGCCAGCGGCTGGGACCCTCGCAGTGGCATGCCGCTCTATGACCCCTGCTGCGGCTCGGGCACCATCGCCATTGAAGCGGCGCAGATCGCCTGCAATATGGCGCCGGGCTTGCAGCGCCCCTTTGCCTTCGAAAAACTCAAGCCCTTTCAGCCCCATGTGTGGCACGACCTCAAGACCCAGGCGCACAGCGAGATCACGGCGCCGGTGGCGCCAGTCTTTGGCAGCGATGTGTCGTTTCGCATGGTCGACTTTGCCCAGCGCAACGCCGAGCGCGCTGGCGTGGCCCATGCGCTGCAGCTGCGCGGCGGTGACGCGCTGCAGCGCCCGCCGCCTGCGCCTGGCGGTGTGATGCTGCTCAACCCGCCCTATGGCGAGCGCATCGCGGTGGCCGGCGTGGCCGCCCCCGGTGGCGGTCGCAGGGCGTCGCAGCGTGGCGCGCCCGCTGGGCCTTTTGATCAAGGCGTCGACGAATTCGGCCAGCCCTTGAGCCCAGCGCGCAGCGTGGCAGGCGGGCGCGAGCACGCGCAGAGTGAAACCGGCCAGCAGGTCGATGACTTTTTCGAGCGGCTCGCCGCCCACTGGAAAAAGCAATACGCCGGCTGGAGCGCCCACCTGCTCACGCCCGACCTCAAGCTGCCCGGCAAGATGCGCCTGAAAGAGTCGCGCCGCGTGCCCATGTGGAACGGCCCGATCGAATGCCGGCTCTTTCGCTTCGATTTGGTGGCCGGCTCGCCGCGCAAGGCAGAGTCTGCTGCACTGCCCCCTGCCGGGCCAGCGCCGCAGTGAGTCCCCCCCAATCAAACCCTCTCCCCCTCTGGGGGAGGGCAGGGGCGGGGGCAGCAGCGGCACAGCAGGCGCAGGCCCAGCGCGAGATCTGCGTCCCCGTGGTGATCGACACCAACATCGCGCTTGACCTACTGGTTTTTGGCGACCCGAAAAGCGCTGATCTGCACGCTGCACTTGATGCCGGCCGCATGCGATGGCTGGCCACCGCGCCCATGCGCGAAGAACTCCTGCGCGTCCTGGACTACCCCCAGCTCAAGCCACGTCTGGCCTTCTACAGACTCACGCCCGCGCAGGTGATGGCTGCCTTCGATGCACGTGCGAACTTGTGCCCTGTCGCACCCAAGGCCCC
>CANHDQ010000046.1 GCA_947459405.1 Comamonadaceae bacterium | reverse complement strand
GCAGACGCAAGCGCTGGTCAAGCGCTTTGGCGGCATCACGGCCACCGACCACGTGAGCCTGGAGCTCAAGCAAGGGGCTCGCCACGCGCTGATCGGGCCCAATGGCGCGGGCAAGACCACCCTGATCAACCTGCTCACCGGGGTGCTGCCGCCCACCGAAGGGCGCATCTTGCTTGACGGACAAGACATCACCGAGCTCGCGCCGCATGAGCGGGTACAGCGCGGCATGGTGCGCACCTTCCAGATCAACCAGCTCTTCGACAGCCTGACGCCGATGCAGACGCTGGCGCTGACCGTCTCGCGCCAGCAGGGGCTCGGGGCCCGCTGGTGGCAAAGACTGGGTCAGCACGCGGCGGTGATGCAGCGCTGCGAGGAGTTGCTCGAGCGCTTTCACCTGACCGACGTGATGGACCAGGCCACCCGGGTGCTGCCCTATGGCAAGCGGCGCTTGCTCGAAATCGCGATCGCGCTGGCCTGCCAGCCGCGCGTGCTGCTGCTCGACGAACCCGTGGCGGGCGTGCCTACCGGCGAGCGCGAGCAATTGCTGCAGACGGTGGCGGCCTTGCCGGCCGATGTGTCGGTGCTGCTGATCGAGCACGACATGGACCTGGTGTTTAGCTTTGCCCGGTACATGACCGTGATGGTCAACGGCGGCGTGCTCACCGAGGGCCTGCCTGAGGACATCGCCCGCGACGAGCGGGTCAAGGCGGTCTACCTGGGCCACGGCACGGAGGCCAACCATGGCTGAACTGCTGCGCGTGCAAGGACTGCGGGCCGGTTACGGCGAGGCCGTGGTGCTCCAGGGCGTCGATTTCACACTCGACCAGGGCCAAACCCTGGCCCTGCTCGGGCGCAACGGCACCGGCAAGACCACGCTGATCAACACCGTGGCCGGCGCCACCCGACAGCATGGCGGCACCCTGGCGTTCAATCTGGGGCAGCGCAGCGTCGACCTGTCGCGCCTGCCCTCCTTCGAGCGCGCCGCGCACGGCATCGGCTGGGTGCCGCAGGAGCGCAACATCTTCAAGTCCCTGACCGTGCACGAAAACCTCACGGCCGTGGCTCGCCCCGGGCCCTGGACGCCGCAGGCGGTCTACGCGCTGTTTCCACGCCTGGCCGAGCGCAAGGGCAACCTGGGCACACAGCTGTCAGGTGGCGAGCAGCAGATGCTGGCCGTCGGTCGGGCCCTGGCCCTGAACCCGCGGCTGCTGCTGCTCGACGAGCCGCTGGAGGGGCTGGCGCCCATCATCGTGGAAGAGCTGCTGCGCGCGATCAGCCGCATCACCCGGCAAGAAGGCCTGAGCGCCATCATCGTCGAGCAGCATCCCCAGGCGATCTTGGCCATCTCGGACCTGGCCGTGGTGCTTGACCGCGGCAGCGTGGTGCACCGCTCGACCGCGCAGCAGTTGCAGGCGCAGCCCGAGCTGATCGAAGGCTTGCTCGGGGTCAGGCGCTAAACGGCAAGTGGCCCACGCGGGCGTTTGATCTTTGCGTCAAAGTAAAAACCGTTGTGCGCGGGCTTGCTCCAGCGCACCCTGCCGAACCAGCAGTGGCCACCTACAATGAATCACTGTCTTGCACGCGACAAGGGCGCTTGCACACCGCTCAAGGAGACCCTATGCCACTCACACCGGGCGAGGCCCAAAATGAAAAGCGCGAGGGCCTGCGCCGCGCTGCACTGATCTATCACGAGCAACCGACCCCGGGCAAGCTGGCGATCAGCGCGACCAAGCAGCTGACCAACCAGCGCGACCTGGCGCTGGCTTACTCACCCGGCGTGGCCGCGCCCTGCGAGGAAATCGTCAAGGATCCCAACAACGCTTTTAAGTACACCGCCCGCGGCAATTTGGTGGCCGTCATCAGCAATGGCACGGCCGTGCTGGGCCTGGGCAATATCGGACCGCTGGCGTCCAAGCCGGTGATGGAGGGCAAGGCGGTGCTCTTCAAGAAGTTCGCCGGCGTCGACGTGTTCGACATCGAAATCAACGAGTCCGATCCGGCCCGCTTGGTCGAGGTGATCGCAGCGCTGGAGCCGACCTTCGGCGCCATCAACCTGGAAGACATCAAGGCGCCGGACTGCTTTTATGTCGAGCGCGAGTTGCGCAAGCGTCTGAAGATCCCGGTGTTTCATGACGACCAACACGGCACCGCGATCACGGTCGGGGCCGCCTTGATCAACGCGCTCAAGGTCGCGGGCAAGCAGCCCGGTGAAGTCAAATTGGTCACCTCAGGGGCGGGCGCGGCGGCACTGGCCTGCCTGAACCTGCTGCTGCATCTGGGCATCCGGCGCGAAAACATCTTTGTGACCGATCTGGCCGGAGTGGTCTACCAAGGCCGCACCGAGTTGATGGACGAGGACAAGGCACAGTTTGCACAGCCCACCGCGGCGCGCAGCCTGGGCGAGGTGATCGCTGGCGCCGACGTCTTTCTGGGCCTGTCAGCCGGCGGCGTGCTCAAGGGCGAAATGGTGCGCAAGATGGCCGATCGGCCCATCATCTTCGCGCTGGCCAATCCGAACCCGGAGATCACGCCCGAGGATGTCAAGGCGGTGCGCAGCGACGCCATCATGGCCACCGGCCGCACCGACTACCCCAATCAGGTCAACAACGTCCTGTGCTTTCCCTACATCTTCCGCGGCGCGCTTGACTCCGGCGCCTCGACCATCACACTCGAGATGGAAATCGCCGCCGTGCACGCGATTGCCGAGCTGGCCCAGGCCGAACAAAGCGAGGTGGTGGCAGCGGCCTATGCCGGTGAAAAGCTGGTCTTTGGCCCGGACTACCTGATCCCCAAGCCCTTTGACCCGCGGCTGATGATGAAGATTGCGCCGGCCGTGGCCAAGGCAGCGGCGCAAAGCGGTGTGGCCCAACGCCCCATCGCTGATCTCGAAGCCTACGTCGAGCGCCTGCAAAGCTTTGTCTATGCCTCTGGCACCACGATGAAGCCGATTTTTGCGGCAGCCAAGCTGGCCACCCGCAAACGCGTGGGCTATGCCGAAGGCGAGGAAGAGCGGGTGCTGCGGGCCTGCCAGATCGTGGTCGACGAAGGCCTGGCTCGCCCCACGCTGATTGGCCGGCCGACCGTGATCAGCCAGCGCATCGAAAAGTTTGGCCTGCGGCTGCGCGAGGGGCGCGACTATGACATCGTCAACGTCGAGCAAGACGAGCGCTACCGCGATTTCTGGCAAACCTACCACCGCATGATGGAGCGCCGCGGGGTGACCGTGCAGATGGCCAAGATCGAAATGCGCCGACGACTCACGCTCATTGGCAGCATGCTGCTGCACAAGGGCGACGTCGACGGGTTGATCGTGGGCACCTGGGGCACCACCCGGATCCACCTCGAGCATATCGATCAGGTGGTGGGCCGGCGCCCTGGCGTGAGCACCTATGCCTGCATGAACGGTCTGATGCTGCCAGGTCGCCAGGTGTTTCTGGTCGACACCCACGTCAACTACGACCCGACCGCCGAGCAATTGTGCGAGATCACCACCATGGCAGCTGAGGAAATGATGCGCTTTGGCATCAAGCCCAAGGCCGCGCTGCTGTCGCACTCCAACTTCGGCTCGTCTGATCAGCCCAGCGCCCTCAAGATGCGCCGCACGCTGCAACTGCTGCGCGAAAGCGCACCCTGGCTGGAAGTCGACGGAGAGATGCATGGCGATATCGCGCTCGATCCCAAAGCGCGCCAAACCGTGATGCCGCACAGCACACTGTCGGGCGAAGCCAATTTGCTGGTTCTGCCCAACATTGACGCGGCCAATATTTCCTACAACCTGCTCAAGACAGCGGCCGGCGGCAATATTGCCATCGGGCCGGTGCTGCTCGGGGCGGCCAAACCGGTGCATATCCTGACGGCGAGCACCACGGTGCGCCGTATCGTGAACATGACGGCGCTGACTGTCGCAGACGCCAACGCCACTCGCTGAACACCCGGCAAGATCAAGGTAATCGCGCCGACTGCGGCAATCGGCCGGTCATGGAGTGGTCAGGCCGGGATTGCCGCGGTGATTAGCCCAGTGACAGAGCGGGCGCTCACATCAACGCTTAGATTTCCCGAGTGAGGCGGTGACCAGTGCGGGTTAGCCCTTGCTTTTTTTACGCATATCCGTCACACTAGCGCGCTGAAAGTTTAGGGTTAACCCGTGCGAATGGGGAAGTTGTCACGGATTGACCCCCGAGGTTCAGAGAAGGTTTTTCATGCTTTGCAAATCGGGCGGTGGCTGGAAAAACGCCCTGGCTGTGGTCCTGCTGGCCTTGGTGCCCGCAACGGTTTCGCTGGCCAAAGGTCCAAACAGCACTGAAAAACCCGCCGAAACCACGATTGCGGTGGCCCAACTGCCGGTACAAGGTCAGCAAGTGCTGACTCTGATCTACCGGGGCGGGCCGTTCAAGCATGACAAGGACGGCACGGTGTTCGGCAACCGGGAGCGTTTACTGCCCCTGCATCCGCGCGGTTATTACCGCGAATACACCGTCAGGACACCAGGGGTCAGCCATCGGGGTGCGCGCCGTATCGTCTGTGGTGGCAAGCAAGTCACTGCACCGGACGCCTGCTACTACACCGAGGACCATTACGCGAGTTTCAGGCGCATCGTTCAGTGACCGGCACTGCCGATTCAAGCAAGGTTTCGACGTTTTTCAACCTGAGTTTTTCATGGAAAGAACCACGAAGATGGACAAGCCACTTCGTACTGTCAGGCCCAACATCGTTCAGTCCATCCGCGCCTTCAGGGTGCCGGATCTGCAGGAGGCCGCCACCGAATTGGGCCACCATTTCCTGTATGCCAATCTGGCTTCGGCCCAGAGCAAGCAGGATGTGCTGGACATGATCGCGGCGCAGTACACCTTCCCCTCACACTTCGGCAAGAACTTTGACGCGCTCTACGACTGCATGACCGATCTGGTCCACAAGTCGGGACAGCAGCCCGGGTTCATTGTGGTGCTCGAGCACATTCCGGCCAATGTCAAATTTGACAAGGAGGCGCGCGAGCAGCTCTTAGACATCTTCCGCGATGCGGCCGATTACTGGGCGGACCGAAACATACCGTTTCGATGTTTCTATTCTTTTCTGTAGCCCGTTCCCCAGAGATTGGCCAAGGGGAACGGGCCAGCGAGGCCCAGCAAGCAACCGACGAAGGCGGCGAAGTGATGCCCACCGACAAACTGGTGGACATCTCGCCGCTGGCGCTGCGCATGAGCAGCCCGTTCAACGCCGGTTACTGGCTTGCTGCTGCTTGAGACAGGCGGTCGAGACACCTGCCCAAAGACCCACCGAGCAGCCTGAGAAAGCCCGTCAAGCGACGGGCTTTTTTCATGGCGGGGGCGACAAGCTGCGCGCCAACTCGACGTATTCAGCCACCGCCACCTCCTCGGCGCGGCGTTGCACATCGAATTGACCGGTCAGCCCGCGCTCATCGAGCCAGCGTCCAAGACTGTGGCGCAGCAGCTTGCGCCGCTGGCTAAAGGCCAGTTGCACCAATTGCCCCAGCAGCGCCGGATCAACGGATGGCGGCTTGGCCAGCGGGCGCATGCAGACCACGGCGCTGTCGACCCGCGGCGGCGGCTCAAAGCACTGTGGCGGCACAAAGAGCACCGACTCCATCTCATAGCGCCATTGCAGCATCACACTCAGGCGACCGTAGGCACTGGTCGCCGGCGCTGCCACCATGCGATCGATGACTTCCTTTTGCAGCATGAAGTACTGGTCTTCAATCCGATCGGCCAGTGGCAGTAAATGAAACAAGATGGGCGTGGAGATGTTGTAGGGCAGGTTGCCGACCACGCGCAGGCGACCGGGGGCCGGTGCGAGCCGGTCGGCCACGGCCCGGAAATCGAGCTTGAGCACATCGGACTCGATGACCTCAAGCTGGCCGTGACCGCGCAAACGCGCGGCCAGATCCCGGTCGAGCTCGACCACCGCCAGGCGCCCCAGGCGCTCGACCAGAGGCTGCGTCAGGGCCGCCAGACCGGGGCCGATTTCCAGCATGGGCTGACCGGGCCTGGGGTCAATGGCGCGCACAATGGCTTCGATGGTGGCGCTGTCGGCCAGAAAGTGCTGGCCAAAGCGCTTGCGCGCAATGTGCTTCAAAACCCGTGCCTGTTACTGCGGGGGCTCGCGGTATTCGACGTAAGCGCGCCCCCGCACATCCTGCAGCCACGCACGCAAGGTCTCTTCACTCTTGCGCTCGCGCAGTTCGCGGCGCGCCAGCTCACGGCGCTCCTTGTCGGTCAGCGGCACTTCGCGGCGCTCAAGAACCTCGATCAGGTGCATGCCAAAGCGCGAAATGACTGGGTCGGAAATCTCCCCTGGACCCAAGGCGTCCATGACCTGCTCGAACTCGGGGACCATCATGCCGGGGCTGGCCCAGCCCAAATCACCCCCATTGCGGGCCGAACCATCTTCACTGAATTCGCGGGCGAGCTGGCCGAAATCGGACTGCCCGGCGCGCACACGCGCACGCAACTCAATCAGGCGCGTGCGCGCCAGTTGCTCGGTCAAACGAGGACTCGGTCGCAGCAGGATGTGCCGCGCCCGCGTCTGCACCACCGTGTTGAGCTCGTCGCCAGGCAGCCTGCGCTCAAGCACCTTGAGCACATGAAAGCCGGCGCCACTGCGCACCGGGCCCACCACAGCGCCTACGGGCTGACCCTGCGTGGCCTGCACGAACAAGGCCGGGTAGCGATCGGGGGCGCGCAGGCCGAGCTGCCCGCCGGTCTGTGCATCGGGTGAGTTTGAGGCCTGTTTGGCCAGCGCGGCAAAGTCAGCCCCTTGATCGAGGCTGCGGCGCAGTTGCTCGGCGCGGGCCTGCAGCTGACGCAGCTGCTCGTCTGTGCTGTCCTCCGGCACAGCCACCAGAATCTGGGCCAGGTGGATCTGCGTCGGCTCGGCGGCGGCAGCGGCGGCCTGGCGCTCGCTCAGGTGGCGGTCGATTTCCTGCTCGGTGACGCGCACGCGTGCGTCGACTTCGCGTTCGCGCAGCCGCATCAAGGCGATTTCGTCGCGCACTTCGCGCCTGTAGCGCTCCGGGCTCATGCCGTCGGCCTGCACGCGCCGGAACAACTCGTCGACACTGATCTGGTTTTGCCGCGCCACATCGGCCACGGCCTGCTCGACCGCGCCGTCCTCGATGCGGATGCCCATATCGGCGGCCATCTGCACCTGCGCGCGCTCGACGATCAGGCTCTCGAGCACCTGACGGGCCAGCTCGGGCGAGACCTGCTGAGCCGCTCCCTGGGCCACCACCCGTCGGCTGCGGTTGTTCACATCCTGGTTGGTGATCGGTTCGGCGTTGACGATGGCCACGATAAAGTCGAGTGGTCGAACCGCTGAGGCGCTCGCGCGCGTCGATGGCGTGGCCTGGGCCCAGGCCGCCATTACGGCTGCGCCCAACCATGCGGCCAGCACAAACCGGCCGATGCGGCGAGAAGAGATATCAGTCATAGTTGGAAAACCGGCTCGGTGGGCTGACCTGATCGCGCAGGTACTGGTAACGGGGGATGTTGTTCTTGAGCACTCCCAGGGGATTGTTGCCGATGCTGGAAAGGCCTAGAAGTTCCAATTGCAACATGATCTGCGTATTGGCACGGCTCGCGCCGCTGGCCGAGCGCTGCAGCACCGCCCGGCCGATCCAGCAACAGCCGTCGTACTCCAGACCCAGGACGGTGTCGACCAAGCGCCCGTCCGTGACGCTGTAATTGAGCCGCCCGACGCTGTACCAGCGCCCTCCGGGCCGGCCAGCAGCGGCCGGGTCCTGACCGCGTTTGCCCCACAAATTCTGGATCGGCCACTGCCAGCCCAAGTCGAGCTGCTCGCTGCCGCTGTCGCCGGTCGTCACCGGGCGCTGCAGCCGGTAGGCCGAAGTGAGCACCCGATAAGGCCCGGGATGGTACCGAGTCCCCAGCGCCAGCCGCTGCGACTGGCTGCGCTTGGGGTTGTACTGCGTGAGCACGTCCAAGCCCCAATGCGGCGAGGCATTGACCGTGGCGCCGACCATCACATCACTGAGGCGCTCGGCATTGACAGGAGGCGGGCCGCCACTGAGCGTGACGTCCTGGTCGGTAAAGCGCACCCGTTGGGCGATACCCAAGCGCAGCATCTCGGCACCCGATTCAGGCCGCAGCACGCGCGAAGTCAGGCCGAGCGTGAGCAGGTTCGCGTCGGCGATCCGGTCGTTGCCAACAAAGCTGTTTTCGGTAAACAGGGTGGCAAAGCTGAAGCTGTTTTCAGCGCTGTCGTAATTGGGCAGTCCACTTTGCTGGCGCAAGGGCGTGTAGACATAAAGCGCGCGCGGCTCGAGCGTTTGCACGAAGGCATTGTCAAACCAGCTGGCCTGGCGCTCAAACACCAGCCCCGAGTCGAGACTGAAGGTGGGCACGCTGCGGCTGGCCGAGCGGGCGCCGCGCCAGACTTCCTCGAAGTTGTACTGCGTCAGATGCAGTTGCACCTTGGGCGTGATGTAGCCGCCCGGCCCCACCCAGGGCCGGCTCAACTGCCCGCGAACATAAAGCCGGTCGGCATTGGTCTGCTGCGTGCGGCTGCGCAGGGCCGAAAACCGGGTGAAGTCACTCTCAACCACGCTCTCCACCCCGCCCAGCGCCGTGTCCCAGAAGCTGGCGTGGCGCACCACCAGTTGTGGCAGGCGATCGTACGGCGGCACGATGGGCTGCAGGGGATCCTGCAAGGTCTGCCATTGCAAGGTGCGAAAGCTGGCCTGCACCGCGCCTTGCGACCAGGACAGGATCACGTCCGAGGGCAGCAGACGCTGCGTCAGCACCTTGCTTTGGCGCGGAAAGTCGCGCCAATAGTCGTCGTCGCTGACCCGGTTGAGATTGAGGTTGTACGAGAACGCGCCCCAAGATGCGGCCTGCGCGCTCAAGCGACCGCTGTGCTGATAACTGTAAGACCAGCGCTCGCGCTGGTTAAGCCGGTCGTTGGGCAAGACATTCAGGCGCAGGGAGCCTTGGTCGCTGGGCTCCAAATAGCGCACCTCGACGCCCAGGTCCACGCCGCGCTTGCTCATTGCCGTGGGCGTGATCGTGGCATCGCGGTTGGGCGCAATGTCCAGGTAATAAGGCAAGGTCAGGCTAAAGCCGCTGGCCGTATCGACCGCGTAGCTGGGCAGCAGAAAACCCGACTTGCGCCGGCTGCTCAGGGGAAAGCTCACAGTGCCTGGCCATGCCAGCACAGTGAAGTCGTAAAACCGCAGCTTCAGGTTGCTCGCCTGTCCGATCTCGGACTCGAAGTCAAAGTCAAAACGATCGGCCAGCAGCTGCCACGCGGGCCGCCAGCTGTCTTCGTTGTCGCGCTCGCACGTGGTGTAGCTGGCGACCTGGGCGGTCATGCGCTGATCGCCCTGAAAATCAAAGCGCTGCGCCTGCCCCTGCGCACCGCCAAGAAAGCGGTACTGTGGCCGCAGAAAGAAACCTTCGAAGGTGTCCATCCGCAGGCTCAGTTCCTGACCACTGAACACATTTCCGGCGCGGGCCACCCGCACTTGACCGTCGGCTTGCACCGTCTGCGTGAGCTCATCGAGCTGCAAGCGCTGCGCACGCAGCGCTGTCAGGCCTTTGCGCAACTCGGCGCTGCCTTCGATGACCAGCTGCACATCGCTCTGGCCCTGCAGACGCTCGCCCGTGACGAAAGCCGGCGCATCGCGCTCACTTTGCGCCGAGGGCGTTTCGGCCAGCATGGGCGAGGCACGCAGACGCAGCCCCACCTCAGGCCCCTGAGCGACGGCGGACGCGATCTGGCCCAGGCATGCGCCAGCCAACACAAAAAACCGTATGTCCAGGGCCGAACGCATGGTGAATATGAGATAAACCGGTCTGCAGACTTTGCGCAGACTCGAGCAACAATTATCCATGACCACCCCTGCACCTGCGACGCCGGTGCCTTGGGCCGATTCGGCCCGAGGCCTGGCTTTTGAACACTGGTTGCACGCCACGGCCGCAGACCAAGGGCTGCGGCCCGACAGCCTCAGGCTGGCGTCGGCCGACGCCAGCTTCCGGCGCTACCTGCGAATAGACGGCCTCGACGGCACAAGCCGCATCATCATGGACGCGC
Organism: Comamonadaceae bacterium; assembly: GCA_947459405.1. GTDB lineage: Bacteria > Pseudomonadota > Gammaproteobacteria > Burkholderiales > Burkholderiaceae_C > Polaromonas. The sequence goes on along the minus strand of CANHDQ010000046.1, from coordinate 6,579 downwards.
CACCGGACAAGGAAGACTGCCGGCCCTTTGTGCAGGTGGCAGCCTTGATGCGACAAGCAGGGGTGCATGCGCCCGAGGTGCTGGCCTGGGACGAAGCCCAGGGCTTCATGCTGCTGACCGATCTGGGCGCACAGACCCTGATGCAGGTCATCACGGCCAGCGGCCCGCCAGCGGCAGCCCCCCTGCGGGGCCAGCCCACGCACGAGCTCTACATGGGGGCCATCGATGCCCTGCTGCGCTGGCAACTGGCCTCCAAACCCGAGGTGCTGCCACCCTACGATGACGCTTTGCTCTCGCGCGAGCTCGCGCTGTTCGATCAGTGGTACGTCAAGGTGCACCGCCGGCTCGAGCTCAGCGCCGAGCAGCAGCGCACGCTGGCGGACGCGCTGACTGCGATCAAGGCGCACAACCTGGGCGCACTCGGCGCGGCACGGGTGTACGTGCACCGCGACTTCATGCCGCGCAACCTCATGATCGGCGCGCAGGGCCTGGGTGTGCTGGACTTCCAAGATGCGGTCTATGGCCCGATCAGCTATGACATCGCCAGCCTGATGCGCGATGCCTTTCTAAGCTGGGAAGAAGATTTCGTCATCGACATCACGGCGCGCTACTGGCAGCAGGCGCGGCAGGCCGGCTTGCCGGTGGGCTCGGACTTTGGCGAGTTCTATGAAGCGGTGGAGTGGATGGGCCTGCAGCGCCACCTCAAGGTACTGGGAATCTTTGCGCGCCTGACGCTGCGTGACGGCAAGCCGCAATATCTGGCCGACACCCCGCGCTTTATCGGCTACGTGCGCAGCACCGCCGCACGCTACCGGGCGCTGGCGCCGCTGCTGCGGCTGCTCGAAGAAGTCGAAGGCGGCGCACTGCAGGCCGGCTACACCTTCTGAGCATGGCGCGGTTTTTCGTCGATCGGGATCTGGCTGCAGGGCTCAGCCTGGATCTGCCGGCAGCCGCTGCCCGCCATGTCCAGGTACTGCGGCTGCAGCCCGGCGCCCAGATCACGCTGTTCAACGGCCGAGGCGGGCAGTGGGGCGCGCGCATCGAGCGCATGGGCCGCGCCTCTGTAGAGGTGTGCGTACAAGCCCTCGAGGCCGCGGTGCCGGACGTGGCGCGGCCCGTGCACCTGGCTTTGGGCATGCCCGCCAACGAACGCATGGATTGGCTGGTCGAGAAGGCCAGCGAACTTGGCGCCCACGGCATCTGGCCCTTGCAAACCACGCGCAGTGTGCTGCGCCTCAGTGGCGAGCGCGCCCTCAAAAAGCGCGCCCACTGGCTCGCGGTGGCGCGCGCCGCCTGCGAGCAATGCGGCGGCAACCGCATCCCCGAAATCGGCGAGGTCAGTGAGCTGCCGCAGTGGCTGATGCGCACCGACCACGCCCCCTTGCGCTGCGTGTTGTCGCTGGCAGCCGACGCCCAACCCCTGGCCCTGTGGCTGCATCGAGTCCCCGCGGACGCTGCCGTGCAGTTTCTCAGCGGGCCCGAAGGTGGCCTCTCGCCCGCGGAGGAAGACGCGGCCCGGCAAGCAGGCTATGCGCCGGTCAGCCTGGGGCCGCGGGTGCTGCGCGCCGAAACAGCGGCGCTGGCTGCGTTGACACTGGCCCTGCAGCGGCCCCCGGCTTAAAAGCCGGCCCCCGGGCCTTGCCGACGCCCTGAGCTGGCAGTCGCGCCCGCTACACCTGGCAACAAGGCGGCGGATGTATAAACGAGAGCTTATGAACGCGAACCTGTGGTTGCTGGTGGCCTGCCAAGGCCTGTTCTTTACGAACAACGTCACCTTCATCGCCATCAATGGCCTGGTCGGCCTGAGCCTGGCACCGCTGGGCTGGATGGCCACCTTGCCGGTCATGGGCTACGTGGTCGGCGGCGCGCTGTCCACCGGCATCGTGGCGCGCAGCCAAAAACGGTATGGGCGCAAGGTGTCCTTCCAGATCGGATTGGCTGTGGGCGCTCTCTCGTCCCTGCTGTGCGCCTGGGCCGCCTACAGCAGCAGCTTTTGGCTGCTGGTGGCTGCCACCGTGGTGGCCGGCTACTACAACGCCAATGCACAGCTCTACCGTTTCGCCGCGGCCGAACTGGCCCAGCCGTCGGCACGCGAGAAAGCCGTTTCGATGGTGATGGCCGGCGGCCTCATCGGCGCCATCGCCGGCCCCAATTTGGCGGCGGCCACCAAGTCCATGACGGCCGTGCCCTTTGCCGGCGCGTATTTCGCACTGGCCCTGGTGGCCTTGCTCGGCATGGCGCTGCTGGCCTTCATCGACTTTCCACCGCCGCCGGCCAAAACCAGCGCCGGCGGTGGCCGGCCTTTGGCGCAAATCGCCCGCCAGCCGACCTTCATCGTGGCTGCCGCAGCAGGCGCCCTGGGCTACGGGGTGATGAACCTGCTGATGGCCGCCACGCCGCTGGCGATGCAGACCTGCGGCCTGCCCTTTTCCGATGCGGCCCTGGTGCTGCAGTGGCATGTGATCGGCATGTTCGCGCCGGGCTTTTTCACCGGTCACCTGATCAAGCGTCTGGGCAGTCTGAACGTGATGGGCCTGGGCCTGCTGCTCAACGTGGTGTGCGTGCTCGTGGCGCTGTCGGGGGTGGAGTTGCATCACTTCGAAATTGCGCTGTTCCTGCTGGGCGTGGGCTGGAATTTCCTGTTCACGGCCAGCACCGCGCTGTCGCTGTCAACCTACCGTCCCGAGGAGCGTGACAAGGCGCAAGGCGCGCTCAACTTCTGCGTCTTTGCCGTCATGGCCGTGTCGTCCTTCGCCTCCGGCGTGCTGGTCACCTCGCAGGGCTGGGCCTGGCTGAACCTGGGCTCGCTGCTGCCGCTGGGCTTGACGGGGGCCGGCCTGCTCTGGCTGGCCTTGCAGCGTCGCGCCGCACCTGCGGCCACGCCCTAGTCGAGCCGCCTGCTCAAGCGGGCAGCTCGGCGATCGGCCGGGGCGGCTTACTCAGGCAGCCGGGCGATCACATGGGCCACCGAAGCGGTGAGCTTTTTGGCATAAGGCACGTGCAGGAACTCATTGGGTCCATGGGCGTTGCTCTTGGGCCCGAGCACGCCGCACACCATCATCTGGGCTTTGGGAAAACTCTGGCTGAGCATGTTCATCAGCGGAATCGTGCCGCCCTGACCGATGGTGGCGCAGCCGGCCCCAAAGAAAGCCTGTGAAGCGCCTTGCAGCGCCTGCTCGAACCATGCCGCGGTCGAAGGGGCATTCCAGCCGGTGGCGCCGGCGCCACCCTCAAACGTGACTTTGGCCTGATAGGGCGCGTTGTCTTCAAGCAGCGCCTTGAGCGAGCGCACGGCCGCGGCCGCGTCCACCAGAGGCGGCAGGCGCAGCGAGAGCTTGAAGGCGGTGTAGGGCCGCAGCACGTTGCCGGCATCGCCAATCGCCGGCAAGCCCTGAGCGCCCGTGACGCTGAGCGTGGGACGCCAGGTGCGGGCCAGCAGGGCCTGCAAGGGATCACTGCTGACCGGCAGGGTCAGCCGGGTCGAGCCTTCGCAGTCGTGGTGGGCCCAGGGAAAACGCTTGAACAGGTCTTCGCCGAGGATCTGCGCCGTCACGCGGGCCTGCTGCAGACGCTCGGGCGGCACCTCGCAGTGAAACTGTGGCGGCAGCAGATGACCGGTGGCGCTGTCTTCGAGCCGGTCGAGCAGCTGGCGCATGATGCGAAAGCTCGAGGGCACCACGCCACTGGCATCGCCCGAATGCACGCCCTCGGTGAGGACCTCGACCTTGAGGGTGCCGGTCACGTTGCCACGCAAACTGGTGGTCAGCCAGAGCTGGTCGTAGTTGCCCGCGCCCGAGTCCAGGCAAATCACCAAGCCGACCTCGCCGAGGCGGTCCTTGAGCGCTTGCACATAAGCGGGCAAATCGGTCGAGCCGCTCTCCTCGCTCGTCTCGATCAGGCCGACGATACGCGGATGGGGCACCGACTGGGTCTTGAGGGCCTCAAGGGCTGCGATGCTGGCATACACCGCATAGCCGTCGTCGGCGCCGCCTCGGCCGTAGAGCTTGCCGTCTTCGTAGCGGGCGCTCCACGGGCCCAGATCGCTGCGCCAGCCGTCGAACTCGGGCTGCTTGTCAAGGTGGCCGTACATCAGCACCGTGGGCTGGCGCTGCGCCGATACGGCTGAGACACTTCGCGTTGCGGCGACCTCAAAAAAGATCACCGGCGTGCGGCCAGGCAGGCGCACGACCTCCAGGGTCAGACCCGGCACCTTCTGGGCCAGCACCCAGTCGGCGGCCTGACGCACCACCGCATCGATGTGGCCATGCTCGGCCCATTGCGGATCGAACATCGGCGACTTGGCGGGGATGGCGATGTAGCGCGAAAGTTGCCCGACGATATCGGTGTCCCAGCGGGCGCTGATCTGCTCGATCGCACGGGCATGATCGAAGGTGGCTGCAGGCCAGGGTGCGTTCATGAGGCTGTCCTTTCAAACGGGAGGCTGGTGGGCCACTTGTCCAAACGAGCCCCACCGGGGCTTGTTTGCTATTTTTGCACCGCTGCGCCGGGCAGGCGGCTCAGCTTCAGAGCACGGCGAGCCAAGCGGGCGCGTTGACAGCGATCGCGCCGAGCAGCGCCAAAAGCGCCAACACCGGCAGCACGCCCCAGCGCCGAGCGCCCAGCAGCCACAAGGCCAGCAGAACCAAGGCCAGCGCCAGGGTGTCGGCAGACGCCCTGGGCTCGGGCCAGATCACCGCCTGCAAAAACGTCCAGCCCAGGCTGGCGATCACACCAATCACCGCGCAACTGACCGCCCTGAGCGGCAAGGCATACACCGGGCGACCGCGGCTGGCCTCGACCCAGGGTCCGCCAGCCAAGATGAACACGAAAGAGGGCAAAAAGGTGAACCAGGTGGCCACACAGGCGGCCAGCACACCACCGGCCAACAAGGCCTGCGGGCCCAAAATCTGCTGGCCCCAGGCGCCGACAAAGGCGACAAAAGCCACCACCATGATGAGCGGCCCGGGCGTGGTTTCGCCCAGCGCCAGACCGTCCATCATCTGGGCGGTGGTCAACCACTGATGCTGCTCCACCGCAGCCTGCTGGACATAAGGCAGCACGGCATAAGCGCCACCAAAAGTCAGCAAGGCCGCGCGGGTAAAAAAGGCGGCCATCTGGGTCAAAGTGGCATCCCAGCCCCACAGCGCAAGCAAGAGCAGCATGGGCAGCGCCCACAAGAGCAAACCGGCAGCCAGCACCCACAGCAGACGGCGACGCTCAGGCTGGGCATGGTCGGGCAGGGGGCTGTGGTCGTCAATTAGGGCCGCATGGGCTTGAGCGCCCGCAGAAGGCGGCCGCTCATCACGCCCCAGGGCGCTCGGCGCCCAACGGGACGCCGCCCAGCCCAGTCCCAAAGCCAGCAGCACCACCGCCGGAAAGGGCCCATCAAACCCCGCCAGGGTGACAAAAGCGGCCAGGGCCAAAAGCCAGGGCAGGGGTCGGCGGTGAGGGGGCTCTAGGCAGCGACAGCCTAACCGGTACAGCGCATGCAAGACCAGGGCGGCCACGGCAGGCTTGAGGCCGTACAGCAAGCCGGCGGCCATGGGATGATGACCGTAAAGCACATACAAGCCACTTAAGACCAGCAGCAGCACCAGGGACGGCAAGATAAAGAGCAGGCCCGCAACCACCCCGCCGAGGGTGCGGTGCATCAGCCAGCCCAGGTAGGTGGCCAATTGCTGCGCCTCTGGCCCGGGCAGAAGCATGCAGTACGACAGTGCGTGCATGAAGCGCTGTTGGGAAATCCAGCGACGCTGCTCGACGAGCTCGCGCTGCATGATCGCGATCTGCCCGGCCGGTCCGCCAAAGCTGATGAAGCCCAAGCGCAACCAGAACAAGAAGGCCTGGCGCCGCGGCACCTGCTGGGCAAGGGCAGGCGGCGGCGACTCGCTCATGCGCGTTGGAGCTTGAACACCGCGCGGCTGGCCAGCGCGTTGGGCCACCAGCGCACCTGGCGGCCGTCTTGCAGGCCGAACTCGTCGACGATGCGCAGCTTGTTCTTGAGCGCCAGAGCCCGGAAATCGCGCAAGGTGCCGACGCGGATATTGGGCGTGTCGTACCACTGGTAGGGCAAGACCTTGGTCACCGGCATGCGCCCGCGCATCACCGCCAAACGGTTGGGCCAGTGGGCAAAGTTTGGAAACGCCACGATGGCCAGGCGTCCCACGCGCGCGGTCTCGCGCAGCATCACCTCGGTGTTGCGCAGATTCTGCAAGGTATCGATCTGCAGCACCACATCGAAAGCGCTGTCGGCAAACAAAGACAGGCCTTCTTCCAAATTGAGCTGAATCACATCGATGCCGCGCGCCAGGCAAGCCTGCACATTGGCGTCGTCGTATTCGACGCCATAGCCCGAGCACCCGCGCTGTCGAACCAGGTGCGCCAACAGCTCGCCGGTACCGCAGCCCAGGTCGAGCACGCGTGAGCCTGGCGGCACCAAGTCGGCCAGGGTCTGCAAGTCGGCCGAGGCCGGAGCGAGCGCGCGGTTCATGGTTTCATCCGCTCAAAGTAGCTTCGCACCACCGACAGATAGCGCGCATCGTCAAGCAAGAAGGCGTCGTGGCCGTGGGGGGCATCGAT
>CANHDQ010000045.1 GCA_947459405.1 Comamonadaceae bacterium | reverse complement strand
GTTCAACAGTGCGGTGGCGCTGCTGCTGCTTGTCTATGTCCACTTCAGCCCGGAGCCGTTTGGGGACAGGGGGCTGACCGACATCTGGGTGGCTGCCGTCTGTCCCTATTGGGTCAGCCGCATCGTTTTGGGCGTGTGGTGGGCTCATCGCAAAGCCGGGCCCGAATTGCCCTTGCCTCGCCGCAGTCTTGTGCTCTTTCGCCTTCAGGCCGGCTACGGGGTCATGGTTACGCTGTTGACGCTGGTCTGGTCAGCCTGGGACCTGTTCAACCCTTTTGCAGTTGGCTTGAAAGCGCTCATGGTCGGCCTGCTCGGGTTTGATGTGATCGTCGCCCTCAGTCACCACTTTAGGCGACCTGCCCCTGCCACCGGTACGCTGTCTGATCCAGCGGCTGCTGAGCTCGATGCGGTCAAAGCCGCTCTGGCGCCTCATGACGGACGGGCGCTGGCCGGTTCACGGGTGCTGATCATCGAGAACGTGGAGTTGTTGCTCAGCAGCTTGGCCCAATCCTTCACCGGCTGGGGCTGCCGGGTCAGCTCGGCACGCAACAGGCAGGAGGCGCTGCACGCGGTCCGCGTGCAATGGCCCGATGTCGTGGTGAGCGACCATCACCTTGGTGGTCGCCAGACCAACGGGCTGGATCTGATCCAGGCCTTGCGCCTGCAGGGCCAGCGCGAAGGGCGCCCCGCCTTTTATGTGCTCTTGATGACGGGCGATGTGTCGGCTGCGCTTGAAGAACAGGCCGCCGCCGTAGGTGTGCGGGTTCTGCACAAGCCCGTCAGGCCGCAAGTGCTGCGATCGTGCCTGATGGAGTTGATGGCCACACCCTTGGATGCGTAGAACCCTTCTGGGGCCCTCAACGCACCATCGCCGCAGCTGGGTCGGTGAGGGCGTCTTTGACGCCCTCGGCTTTTGGCTCGTGGCAGCGCATCTCTAAATTCACACAACGTTATACAAACTATATATGATCGGGGGGCAAAGGCCTGTGTCTTTGCCCCCCATCATGACCGATACAGACGCTCCCTCCGCACTGGCTCAGACGATCCGGCGGGTGCTGGACGCACGCAAGGACCCGGAAGCCCTGGCGGAGCACCTGAGGGCGGTCTACCGCGACTATGTCTTTAACAGCCCGCTGGTAATCTGCCTGAGCGTCTATCTGTACGCCCTTTACGACAGCGCTAGGACACTGCCGTTCTTGCAGGCCTGGATGCCCCTGTGGGTGCTTTATCTGTCTGCCCGGATGCTGGCCGGCCTGGTCTTTACGCAAAGGCTGGCGCTCGGCCCGCGCCACCTCAAGCGATGGAGCGGCTTGTCCCTGGTGATTCAGTTGGTCGATGGACTTATGGTCTCGAGCTTGGGTCTGTTCGTTTACCCGCAACTCGATCCGCTGGCACAGGCAGGCCTGCTCGCCGCCACACTGGTGCTGGTGGGCGCCACTGCGTTTAGCCTGGCTGGTCGCTGGCTGTCCATTGCGGTCTACGCACCGCCGATTTACCTCAGCTTTGCTTGGATGACTTGGCAGCAGACTCACTCTTACGCGGGAGGTTTTGCAATTCTGACGCTGGGCATGTTTGGGCTTTATTTGATCTATGCCAGCAATCAGCGCAAGAGTGTCCTCAAGGGCTTTGAACTGGCCAAGCTCAACGGACAGCTGGCCGACGAATTGATGACGAAAAATGCCGCGCTTGAAGGGGTGGCTGCAGAGCGCAGCCGTCTGCTCGCCACGGTCAGCCACGATTTGCGCCAGCCTGCCCATGCCATCGGCCTGCTTGCCGAACGTGCCTTGCTTGACTCCTCGGCGGACTCGACCCGGCAGTGCTTGCGCGACCTCAACCAATTGAGTCAGTCGCTCAGCGCCTCTTTGACCACCCTGATGGATCTGACCCGGCTCGATGCGGGGTTGGTTGAGCCGCGCGAGATGCCGATTGCGCTGGCGCCGCTGCTCATGCGCCTTGAGCGGCAGTTTGAAGTTGCCGCGCGCAGCAAGGGGCTTCGTCTCCTGGTGGACCGAGGCGACCAGTGGGTGCGCTCCGACCCCTTGCTGCTCGAGGCTCTGCTTGCCAACCTCATCTCTAACGCGGTCAAGTACACGGCGCACGGCATCGTCGAGGTCGAGGTCAGCCAGATGAATGATGAGGTGTGCATCAGCGTCTGCGACACCGGCATAGGGGTGCGCTACGACAAGCTCGACATCATCTTCAAGGAGTTTGTCAGGCTTGACGGCACGGTCTCGGGAACCGAAGGCCTGGGTCTGGGGCTGTCCATCGTCAAGCGTTATGCCGGACTGATGGGCCATCGCCTGAGCGTCCAATCCCTGCCCGCACAGGGCTCGCGGTTCTCGGTGTTTATAAAGTCCTGCGACCCAGTAAAGGACGAAGGCAGCAAAGCAGAGGCTGAAGAAGGCACGGCCCAGATGCGGCTGCGCTCACTGCGCGTGTTGGTCGTGGACAACGTCGATCTGCTGCTGGGCAGCATGGTCAAGACTTTGTCGGGCTGGGGATGCCAGGTTCATGGCGCACGCAACCTGGTGCAGGCCATCGACATCACCAAGTCCGAGCCCATCGATCTGCTCATTAGCGACTATCACCTCGGAGATCTGGAGCCCGATGGCCTGCAACTGATCCGCGCGCTGCAGCAACGCTCGCCCGGACCCCTGCCGGCTCTGCTGATGACGGGTGATGTCTCTTCGCGTCTTGAACTCGATGCGCGCAGCCAGGGTGTCCCGGTGCTGCACAAGCCGGTGCGGCCGCAGTTGCTGCGCGAGCATGTGCTGGCGCAGCTGTCATCCGACCCTTGACCGGGCAGCCGGGAGTCGGCCGCTGCGACTTGGCGTGTCCCGCCTAGTCTTTGCCCAGGAACTGGCGCAGCACCAGCAGGCTTTCTTCCACCTGCTCGAGGTCTTGCTCGCTGGGCTCGCTCTGGCGACGCGCAGTGGCAAAAAAATAATGCTTGAGGTAGTCGCCCAGGGCGTAGAGGCCGTCCTTGGCCTGCTCGGTGTCGCTGTCGCAAAGAATGATGGCTCGCGATATGGCGTTGAGGACGGTGTGGTGCTCGATTTGCATGGCGCAATCTAAAAATATAGTCCCAAAGCATTATCGTCCATGTCTAGGGGTGTGCCCAATGGGGTCAAAGGCTGGGGTCATAATTAGGCCTGCTTACCGCTCAGCCCAGAGGCCGTTGTCGCCCGTGGGATGGGCCTCGCGCAGCGAGCCCGAACGGGGCGTTTTTTTCTCATTTCAAGTCTGACTGTGCGTCTCAATTCGATCAAGCTCTCGGGTTTCAAATCCTTTGCCGAGCCCACTGCCTTCATGCTGCCGGGTCAACTGGTGGGGGTCGTCGGGCCCAACGGCTGTGGCAAATCCAACATCATGGATGCGGTGCGCTGGGTCCTCGGTGAAAGCCGGGCCAGCGAGTTGCGCGGCGAGTCGATGCAGGATGTGATCTTCAACGGCACCACCACGCGCAAGGCGGCCAGTCGCTCCAGCGTCGAGCTGATCTTTGACAACACCGACCATCGCGCAGGCGGACAGTGGGGCCAATTTACTGAAATCGCGGTCAAGCGGGTGCTCAGCCGCGATGGCACCTCTAGCTACTACATCAACAACCAGCCGGTGCGCCGTCGCGATGTGCAGGATGTGTTCTTGGGCACGGGTCTGGGACCGCGGGCCTATGCCATCATCGGCCAGGGCACCATCAGCCGCATCATCGAGTCCAAGCCCGAGGAGCTTCGACTTTTTCTGGAAGAGGCGGCCGGCGTGTCCAAGTACAAGGAGCGTCGGCGCGAGACCGCCAATCGTTTGCAGGACACCCGGGAAAACCTCACCCGCGTCGAAGACATCCTGCGCGAGCTTGGCGCTCAGCTCGACAAGCTTGAGCAGCAGGCGCAGGTGGCGGTGCGTTTCAAGGAGATGCAGGCACAGGTGAGCCTCAAGCAGCAGCAGCTGTGGTTCATCAAACGCGGCGAAAGCCAGGCCGACCAAGCGCGCTTGCAGGCGGACGCTGCGCAGGCGACCAATGCGCTTGAGAGTCGGTTGGCCGATTTGCGCCAGACCGAGTCTGACCTGGAGACGGTGAGGCAGGCCCACTACGAAGCGGGCGATCAGGTCAACCAGACCCAGGGGCGGCTCTATGAAGCCAGCGCCGAGGTGGCCCGGCTGGAGGCCGAGATTCGCTACGTGGTGGAGGCGCGCGATCGGGTCCAGCAGCGCCTGGCGCAGCTGCGCGAGCAAGGTGCGCAATGGGCCGCGCGCCGTCAGGATGCGTCTGCCGAGCTCGAGCAGCTACAGGGTCGCAACGATGGCGCTCAAGAACACGCGCAGATCTTGCAAGCGCGCAGCCAGGAGCAGGCCGACGCCCTGCCGCAGCTGCAAGATGCGCTTGGCCAGGCGAAAACCAGCGCCGAGGCCCAGCGCATAGCCGTCAGCCAGGTTCAGCAGCAGATTCAGGTGTTGGCCGCCGAGCAGCGCAACATCGAGGAGTTGGCACGAGGCCTGGGCTCGCGTCGGGAGCGGCTGCTGGTCGATCGCAACGGTCTGGCTGCGCCCGATGAAGCCCGTCTGGCGCATTTGCAGGAGCAGGTGGCAGCGGCGCAGCGGCTCCAGCAAGGGCTGCAACAGCAGCTGCAGGAGCTGACCGATAGCGTGCCCCGGCTCGACGCACAGCGCCGTACGCAGCAGCAAACCGTCAATGACGAGTCCGCGCGTCAAGCCGATTTGTCGGCCCGCCTGCAGGCTTTGCGTGCCTTGCAGGAGCGCGTCAAGACCGACGGCAAGCTGGCCCCGTGGCTGGCCAAGCACGGGCTTGAGGGCCTGCCCGGTTTATGGAGTCGCTTGCAGGTCGAGCCTGGCTGGGAGACAGCTGTCGAGGCCGCCTTGCGTGAGCGGCTCGGTGCACTCGAAGTCAGTCGGCTGGAGATGGTGCGCGGATTTGTCGGCAGCGGGGTGGATGACGCGCCAGCTGCCAAGCTGGCGTTCTACTGCTTGCCCGGCGCGCCTGCCGCCGATACCGACCACAGCAAGCTCAAGCCGCTGGCGGCCATGCTGCGCCACCATGATGCCAGTCAAAGGGCCTTGCTGGACGACTGGTTGCATGGCGCCTACGTGGCCGATACGCTCGAGCAGGCGCTGGCCGGGCGCGAACAGTTACAAGTCGGGCAACTCATTTATGTGCCCGCTGGGCATGCGGTGAGCCGCCATGGCGTGAGTTTTTATGCGCAGGACTCCGAGCAGGCCGGCCTGCTCGCGCGGGCCAAGGACATCGAGAATCTGGAGCGCCAGCTGCGGGCGCAAAGCTTGATGGTGGAGGAGGCGCGCAGCGCCTTGTTGCGCGCCGAGTCGGCGTATGCGCAGGCGTCCGAACGCCTGGCCACGCTTGGGCAGGAAAGTACCAGCGCCCAGGAGCGTGCGCACGCGCTGCAGGTCGATGCGCTGAGGCTGCAGCAGTTGGCAGACCAGACCCGCACGCGCGCGGCGCAGCTGCATGCCGACCTCGAGGAGCTGGACGTTGAGCTCGAGCAATTGCAAGAGCGCCGGGTGACCGCCCAAGGCCGCTTTGAAGAGCTCGACATGCAGCTGGCCGATCAGCAAGAGAGGCAGGCGCAGCTCGATGACCGCGTGATGGACGCTGACCGGGCGCTGGGACAGGCGCGTGAACAGCAGCGCGATCTTGAGCGGCAGGCGCAGGAGGCACAGTTTGAGCTGCGCACGCTGCAAGCGCGCATTGAGGAGCTCGGTCGCAGCATCGAGATGGCCAATCAGCAAGGCGATGCGCTGCGTGTCGATGAAGCGAGGGCGCAAGATGAGCTCGAACGTCTGTCTGATGCGACAGCTCGCGCCGGTCTGCAGGGCGCGCTTGCCCTCAAGCTCGAGCGCGAGGCGGAGCTTGCGGCCACCCGCAGCCGCTACGACGACCTGACGGCCAAGTTGCGGGCCAGCGATGAGCGGCGCTTGCAGTTCGAGCGCGAGCTCGATCCGCTGCGCGCCCGTATCACGGATTTGCAACTCAAGCAGCAAGCCAGCCGTCTGGGTTTTGAGCAGTATGAGCAGCTCTTGGTAGAGGCCCAGGCCGATCTGGCGATGTTGCAGGCCTCGATTGAGCAGGGCAGCTTTCGCCCGTCTGCCTTGCAGGCCGACGTCGAGCGCTTGCAGCGCGAGATCACAGCCCTGGGCGCGGTCAATATGGCGGCGCTGGAGGAATTGCAGGCCGCGCGTGAGCGCAAAGGCTTCCTGGATGCGCAATCGGCCGACTTGACGCAGGCCATGACCACTTTGGAAGATGCGATCAAAAAGATCGACATGGAAACGCGCGACCTGCTGGGCAGCACCTTCGAGACCGTCAATCAGCACTTTGGCCAGATGTTTCCGCAGTTGTTTGGGGGTGGCAATGCCCGCCTCATCATGACGGGCGAAGAGATTCTTGACGCTGGCGTGCAAGTTATGGCACAGCCGCCGGGCAAGAAGAACCAGACCATCCATCTGCTCTCCGGTGGCGAGAAGGCCCTGACCGCCATTGCGCTGGTCTTTGCGATTTTTCAGCTCAACCCAGCGCCGTTTTGTCTGCTCGATGAGGTCGACGCGCCGCTGGACGATGCCAACACCGAGCGCTACGCCAAGCTGGTCACCAGCATGTCGCGCCAGACCCAGTTTCTCTTCATCTCTCACAACAAGATCGCCATGGAGATGGCCCAGCAGCTCATTGGGGTGACCATGCAGGAGCAGGGCGTCTCGCGTATCGTGGCGGTGGACATGGAGTCGGCCCTGACATTGGCCGAGTCGGCACTGTGATGAACAACTTGCAACTCGCACTGGCCTTGCTCGGTGCTGTGGTGCTCGCCGCAGTGGTGGCCCATGGCGCGTGGACTTCGCGTCGCAGCCGGCCCAAGCAGGCCGAGCCTCAGGCCGACGGCCCCAACCCGAGCACGCTCGACTTTAGCTTGCCGCACAGCGCTGACGCAGCCGAGCCACCGGAGGGCGCGTCCGATCAGGTCAGCGGTTTTGAGCCAGTGGCCTTGCCCAAGCGAGAGGCGGGCCTTGATCCATTGATCGATGTGATTGCGCCGATTTCGTTTGAGGCAGTGGTCTCGGGCGAGGCTGCGCTGGCCGCTCTGCCGACGACCCGTCGGGTGGGCACCAAGCCTTTCGCGCTTGAAGGCCTGAGCGCTGCCACGGGTCTGTGGGAGGTGCCTGCCGCTGGCCAGCGCTACAGCGCGTTCCAGGCAGGCATCCAACTGGCCAACCGGGTTGGCGCGATGAACCAGATCGAGTTTTCAGAGTTCGTCACCCGGACTCGGCAGTTTGCCGATGCAATCGGCGGTGAGGCGGAGTTCCCAGACATGCTCGAGGAGGTGGCGCGTGCCCGTGAACTCGATCAGTTTGCAGGCGCGCATGATGCGCAGTTGAGCTTTACGCTCAGGGCTCGCAAAGCCGCTTGGAGTCCGGGCTATGTCCAGCAGCAGGCGGCCCGCCTGGGTTTTGTCGCTGGCGTGATCCCGGGGCGCATGGTGGTGCCTGCTAAGGTCGACGGACAACCGCCGATTTTGGTGCTCTCCTTCGATGCGCAGGCGGCGCTGGCCGATGAGCCGGACAAAGCGGCCCTGCGGCAAATCGTGCTCTCGCTGGACGTGCCGCAGGTTGCCCAAGAAGACAAGCCGTTCGAGCGCATGTGCGAAGTCGCTCTGGCCCTGGCAGCCAGCATGGAGGGGGCGATCACGGACGACAACGGCAACCCCATCCGGGCCGACTCCATGGATTCGATTCATGTCGACTTGCAGCAGCTCTATGAGACCTTGCAACTGCGTGATCTGCCGGCTGGCTCCGAGCTTTGCCGTCGCCTGTTCTCATGATGACGCCCCTGCTGCAGCGGGCGCCAGATTAAAAGGCTTGCCAGCCGCGCCATGAGCAGCGACGCCGCACCCGCCGCAGGCTTGCAGCCTGTTGATCCGGCCTTGGCCGAACGGGCCCGGCAGCTGCGCGAGCAGCTGCACCATCATGCCCATCGGTATTACGTGCTCGACGACCCTGAGCTGCCCGACGCCGCTTACGACGAGCTGTTCGTCCAGCTGCAGGCACTTGAGGCCGCGCATCCGGATTTGCAGGTCGCCGACTCGCCCACACGGCGTGTCGGTGGCGCGCCCTTGGCGCAGTTTTCCAGCGTCCGCCACGCCGTGCCCATGCTCAGCATCCGCACCGAGACCGATACCGAGGCCAGCGGCGCCCAGGCTTTTGATGCGCGTGTGCGCCGTGAACTCGGCTTGGGGCCCGACGATGCTGCGGTGCAGTACGTGGCCGAGCTCAAGTTCGATGGCCTGGCGATCAATTTGCGTTATGAAAACGGCAGCCTGGTGCAGGCCGCCACCCGCGGCGATGGTGAGGTGGGCGAAGACGTGACGCAAAACATTCGCACCATCGGCCAGATTCCGCTGAGGTTGCAGACCAACCAGCCACCGCCTGTGCTCGAGGTGCGCGGTGAGGTTTACATACGTCGCGATGACTTCCAGGCGCTCAATGAGCGCCAGCGCCTGAAGATCGCGCAAGGCGTGCGTGGTGAGAAGACCTTTGTCAATCCGCGCAACGCCGCGGCCGGTGCTGTGCGCCAGCTCGATCCGGCCGTTGCCGCGCAGCGACCCCTGAGTTTTTTTGCCTACGGTCTCGGCCAGGTGCTGCCTGCGCCCGGCCAGGCGGTGCCGCAGACCCATGGCGGGTGGCTGCAGCAGCTCAAGGACTGGGGTTTGCCTGTGGCCGATCAGACCCGACTGGCCTGCGGCGCTGAAGGGCTGATTGGCTTTCATCGCGAGATCGGCCAGCAGCGTGACGCGCTGCCCTTTGACATCGACGGGGTGGTCTACAAGGTCAACAGCTTGGCGCTGCAGCAGCAGCTGGGCTTTTTGACCCGCGAGCCGCGCTGGGCCGTGGCGCACAAGTATCCGGCGCAGGAGCAGCTGACCGAGGTGCTGGCCATTGATGTACAGGTGGGACGAACAGGCAAGCTCACGCCTGTGGCCAAGCTGGCGCCTGTCTTCGTCGGCGGCGTGACGGTCACCCATGCCACCTTGCATAACGAAGACGAGGCCAGGCGCAAGGACGTGCGCTTGGGCGACACGGTGATTGTTCGGCGCGCTGGCGATGTGATCCCCGAGGTGGTTGGGGTGCTGCCTGAGCGGCGCAAGGGGGGTGAGCCCTTTGTCATGCCCGCGCAGTGTCCAGTGTGCGGATGCGCCGCGGTGCGCGAGCCGGGGGAGGTGGATCATCGCTGCAGCGGAGGATTGTTCTGTCCGGCGCAGCGCAAGCAAGCCATCTTGCACTATGCCCAGCGGCGCGCGGTCGAGATCGAAGGACTGGGTGACAAGCTGGTTGAACAAATGGTCGATGCCGGGCTGATCCGGCACTTGCCCGACCTCTACCGGCTGGGCTTGAGCGCGCTGCTTGGACTCGATCGGATGGCCGAGAAATCAGCGGGCAACTTGCTCGCGGCGATCGAGCAGTCCAAAACGACGACGCTGGCACGCTTTGTATTTGGCCTGGGCATCCGGCATGTGGGAGAAGCCACCGCCAAGGAGCTGGCGCGCCACTTCGGCCAGCTCGACGCGCTGATGGATGCCAGTGAAGACCAATTGATGCAAGTCAGCGACATCGGCCCCGTGGTGGCCACAAGCTTGCGCACCTTCTTCGATCAGGCCCACAACCGGGAGGTGGTCGAGCAACTGCGCGCCTTGGGCGTGCACTGGCCGGAGATGAAAGTGGCCGACCGCAGCGGCCTGGCCTTGAGCGGCAAGACCCTGGTGATCACGGGCACACTCCCCAGTCTGAGTCGCGATCAGGCCAAGGAGCTGATCGAGTCGGCCGGTGGCAAAGTGGCCGGCTCGGTCAGCCAGAAAACCGACTACCTGGTCGCCGGCGCCGAGGCTGGCAGCAAGCTGATCAAGGCCCAGTCGCTGGGCGTGACCATCCTCGATGAACCCCAACTGCTCAAGCTGATCGATGGCGCGGCGTGAAATTCTCAAAATGGGCGATCCGCGCTTGCTGCGCGTTGCCAGACCGGTGGCGCCCGAGGAGCTGGGCAGCCCAGCCTTGCGAGCGCTGGTGGCTGACATGTTCGAGACCATGGCACACGTCAACGGCGCGGGGCTGGCGGCCCCGCAAATTGGGGTGGACAGCCAGTTGGTGATTTTTGGCAGCAGCCAGCCCAACCCGCGATACCCTCAAGCGCCTGTCGTGCCGGTCACGGTTTTGATCAACCCGGTGATCACGCCGCTCGATGACGAGCAGGAGGAGGGCTGGGAGGGCTGTCTTTCGGTGCCCGGGCTGCGAGGCGTGGTGCCGCGCTGGCGGCGCATCCGATACCAAGGGGTCGATCCGGACGGGCAGGTCATTGATCGCACCGTCGAAGGCTTTCATGCGCGCGTGGTGCAGCACGAATGTGATCACTTGATGGGCGTGCTCTATCCCATGCGGGTGCGCGACTTCAGCCGGTTCGGTTTTACCGAGGTCCTGTTTCCCGGACTCGACGCGGCCTCCGACGACTGAGCTCCGAGACGGCGGGAACCGTCCGAGCATTGCGGGGCTCTCTGTGCGCGCGCTGCGCCTACTGCGCACACTGTGAGCACCACCCGTGCTGCGCGCTCTGACCTCAGGCTTGTAAGGCCTGCAGCAACTCGGTCTCGATCGCGATCTGGGCCTTGTTTTGCTGCAATTCTGGGCCATCGATCAGAAAGGTGTCTTCCACGCGCTCGCCCAAAGTGGTGACCTTTGCCAAGCGCAGGTTCAGGCGGTGACTGGCCAGCACGCGGGCGATCGAGTAGAGCAGGCCGACTCGGTCGCTGGCGGAAATGCTCAGCAGCCAGCGTTGGGCTTTTTCGTCTGGACGCAGCGTCACCCGCGCAGCGACCGGAAAGCTCTTGACGCGACGCGACACCCGGCCTCGGCTGGGTGAGGGCAAGGCGCCGGCCTCCTCAAGCGTGCGTCCGAGCTGTGCCTCAATCAGGGCGGTCAGCTCGCGCGGATGCTCCGTGAGGCTGGGGCTGACGACCTGGAAGGTGTCGAGCGCGTAGCCGTTGTTGGCCGTGTGGATGCGTGCATCGAGAATCGAAAAACCCGCGTGGTCAAAATAGCCGCAGATGCGCGCGAACAGGTCAATCTGGTCGGGCGTGTAGACGACCACCTGCAGCCCCTCGCCGGTCGAGGACGCGCGGGCGCGCACGATGGGCAGGCCCTGGCCGACATGGCGCGAAAGCTGCCGCGCATGCCAGGCGATATCGGGCGCGTCGTGGCGCATGAAATAGCCCACATCGAGCGTGTCCCACAAGGCCTTGTGCGACTCAAACGGCTGGCTGTGCAGCGCCAGCAACTGCAGCGCGTCTCGCTTGCGCGCTTCGATCTCGGCATCTGCGTCCGGTGCACGTCCGCCGAGCATGCGCAGGGTGTAGCGGTACAGATCGGCAAGTAGCTTGCCCTTCCAGGCATTCCAGACCTTGGGGCTGGTGCCGCGAATATCGGCCACGGTCAACAGGTAAAGCGCCGTCAACTGGCGCTCGTTGCCGACCCGCTTGGCAAAGGCGCTGATGACGTCGGGGTCGCTCAGATCCTCTTTTTGAGCGATCCGGCTCATGGTCAGGTGCTCGGCAACCAAAAACTCGATCAGGCGCGCGTCTTGGCGCTCGATGCCATGCTGCCTGCAAAACAGGCGAACGTCGCGACTGCCCAAATCGGAGTGGTCGCCGCCACGCCCCTTGGCAATGTCGTGGAACAGTGCGGCGATGTAAAGAATCCAGGGCTTGTCCCAACCGGCCGCCAGCTGAGAGCAGGCAGGGTATTCGTGCGAATGCTCGGCCATGAAAAAGCGCCGGACATTGCGAAGCACCATCAAGATGTGCTGGTCGACCGTGTAGACATGGAACAGGTCGTGCTGCATCTGGCCGACGATGCGCCGAAAGACCCACAGATAGCGCCCAAGCACCGAGGTCTGGTTCATCAGACGCATGGCATGGGTGATGCCCTCGGGCTGCTGCAGGATTTTCAGGAAGGTCTGCCGGTTGACCGGGTCGCGCCGAAAGCGCGCATCCATGATGCTGCGCGCGTTGTAGAGGGCCCTCAGGGTTCGCGCTGATAGCCCCCGCAGGCCCGGTGTACTGGCATGGAGCCAAAAGGTCTCCAAAATGGCCTGCGGATGTTTGCGGTACAGATCGTCGCTGGCCACTTCGAGCTGGCCGCCGCGGTCTGAGAATCGTTCATTGATCGATCGCAGCGGGTAGTGGCTGGGCGCCAGACGCTCTTCAATATTGAGCAGCAAGATCTGGTTGAGTTGGGCCACGGCCTTGGCCGCCCAGTAGTAGCGGCGCATCAACATTTCACTGACCCGCATGGTGCCGCGCTGCACCCGTCCGTCGGCATCGAGCGCCGGCCGATAGCCAAACGAATCGGCCACGGCCGTTTGCAGATCAAACACCAGGCGGTCTTCGCGCCGACCGGCCAGCAGGTGAAGGCGGATGCGGATCAGGCTGAGAAGGGCTTCATTGGCCTTGATGCGTCGCACTTCGAACGGCGTGACCAGCCCGTTGGCCGCCAGCTCGTCCCAATTGCGTCCCAGCCCTGCCGCCCGCGCCACCCAGAGGACCACTTGCAGGTCGCGCAAGCCGCCGGGCGACTCCTTGCAGTTGGGCTCGAGGGAGTAGGGCGTATCCTCGTATTTCGTGTGGCGCTGACGCATCTCGAGCGTCTTGGCCACAAAAAAATCGCGCGGCTGCAATTGCGCGGCCAGACGTTCGATCAAGGCGGTGCAACGCGCGCGCGAGCCAGCGACAAAGCGGGCCTCGAGCATCGAGGTGGCAATGGTGATGTCGCCGCGCGCTTCTTGCAGGCACTCATCGGGCGTGCGCACGCTCGATCCGATTTCAATGCCACAGTCCCAGCACAGGCTGATGAAACGCTCAAGTCGCTGGCGCAGCGTCAGGCCCTCGGAATCGGGCACTTCCAGTTCGGCCTTTTCAGGCAGCAGCAGCAAGACGTCGACATCTGAGGCTGGAAACAGCTCGCCGCGGCCATAGCCGCCAACGGCCACCAAGCTGCACTCAGGACCGAAGCCTGCGTGTTGCCACAAGATCTTCAAGGTGGCATCGGTGTGCCGCGCGAGCTTGCGCAAAATTGCACGCACGCCCCGCACCGAAGCGCCCTGGGCCGCTCCGGCCAGCAACTGCGCCTTGCCCTGCCGGTAGGCCAGGCGCCACTGGGGCAGCGGATCGACTGGCGTGACGTGGGTCATGGCGCGTTGTGCGGCGTGTGGTTTTGCGCCTTAGGCGGCGAATGAGGCAGTGAGTGTGAGGCCAGGCTCACGCCTTGACCGCCCCGGCCACAAAATCGGGCACCGCCGGGCTGCCCGACGACACGGTGAGCACTTCGTAGCCGTCCGGGGTGACGAGCACCGTGTGCTCCCACTGCGCCGAGAGCGAATGATCGCGGGTGACGATGGTCCACCCGTCTTTCTCCGGACCGTCCTTGATGTCACGTTTGCCCAGATTGATCATCGGCTCGATCGTAAAGACCATGCCTGGGTGCAGCACCTCCAGTGTGCCCGGGCGCCCGTAGTGCAGCACCTGCGGCTCCTCGTGAAACTTCTGGCCGATGCCATGACCGCAAAACTCGCGCACGATGCTGTAGCCCTGGCGCTCGGCAAAGACCTGGATCGCGTGTCCAATGTCGCCCAGTCGTGCGCCGGGGCGCACTTTGGCAATGCCATGCCACATCGCTTCATAAGTGACCTGGCACAGGCGTTTGGCGGCGATTGAACAGTCGCCCACCAGAAACATGCGCGAGGTGTCGCCGTGCCAGCCGTCTTTGATCACGGTGACGTCGATATTGACGATGTCACCCTTTTTGAGCGCCTTGTCGTTGGGAATGCCGTGGCACACCACGTGGTTGACCGAGGTGCAAAGCGATTTGGGGTAGGGCGCGTAACCTGGCGGCTGGTAGCCCAGAGGCGCCGGCACCGTGCCCTGCACCTGCGTCATGTACTGGTGCGCCAGGCGGTCGATCTCGTTGGTGGTGATGCCCGGCTTGACGAAGGGGCTGAGGTAGTCGAGGACCTCGGAGGCCAGCCGGCCGGCCAAGCGCATGCCGGCTGCGCCCGCCTCATCCTTGATGGTGATGCTCATAGCAGGGCATTATCCCACCGGGGCCGGCGGGCGCGTTCAGCGATCCGCGGGTTCGGCAATCCCGCCCACCACCTGGCTAAAGCCACCGTCGACATAGGTGATCTCCGCCGTGACGCCTGCGGCCAGGTCGCTCAGCAAAAACGCGGCCACATGACCGACATCGTCGATCGTGACGTTGCGGCGAATCGGTGAGGTCTCTGCCACGACGCTGAGGATCTTGCCAAAGCCTTTGATGCCGCTGGCCGCCAGCGTCTTGATCGGGCCGGCGCTGATCCCATTGACCCGCACGCCCTTGGGTCCGAGCGATTCGGCGAGGTAGCGCACCGAGGCCTCCAGGCTGGCTTTGGCCAGACCCATGGTGTTGTAGTTGGTCACGGTACGGACCGCGCCCAGGTAGGACAGCGTCAGCAAGGCCGATTTGTCGCGCAGCATGGGCGCGGCGGCCTTGGCCATACCCGCGAAACTGTAGGCGCTGATGTCATGGGCGATCCGGAAGGCCTCGCGCGAGAGGCCCTCGAGAAAATCGCCGGCGATGGCTTCGCGCGGCGCATAGCCAATGGCGTGCACAAAGCCGTCGAACTGCGGCCAATGCGCGGCCAGGTCCTGAAACAGGCGCTCGATTTGCTCGTCGCTGCCCACATCGCAGTCGAACACCAGGCTCGAGCCGAACTCGGCTGCAAACTCGGTGATCCGGTCCTTGAAGCGCTCGCCGACATAGCTAAAAGCCAGTTCGGCCCCTTGTGCATGACAGGCCCGGGCGATCCCGTACGCAATGGAGCGGTTGGACAGCACGCCCGTGATGAGCAGTTTCTTGCCGGTCAAAAATCCCATGTCATGTCCTTTTCGTCGCTCAGCGGGTGCCTGCATGCCCGAGTGCTGCCTGGCCTTTCCATCTTGCGGCAGAATTGTCGCATGAGGCTTTTGTTTGAGGTCGTGGCCAAAGTCGGCGCGCTGCTCGTGCTGAGCGGCTTGCCCCTTGCGGGCTGGTCTGCGCACGGTTATGCGCTGTGGGGCGACTTGAAGTACCCCGAAGGCTTTGCTCATTTTGATTACGTCAATCCGCAGGCCCCGCGTGGCGGGCAACTGCGCCTGGTGAGCAACTCCCGCGCTTCGACCTTTGACAAGTACAACCCCTTCACGATCAAGGGCAGCGCCCCGGCCTATTTGTCCGACCTGATGTTCGACAGCCTGCTGGCGGCCTCGCTTGACGAAACCGGATCGGGTTACGGTTTGCTCGCCGAGGATGTTGCGGTGGCCGCAGATGGTCTGAGCGCCACGTTCAAGTTGCGGCCACAAGCGCGTTTTCACGACGGCTCGCCCGTGCTGGCGGCCGACGTCAAACACAGTTTTGACACCCTGATGGGGCCCCACACCTCGCCGGCCTACAAGACCTTGCTCGAAGACGTGGCCGGGATTGAGCTGGTCGACGATCGGACCGTGCGCTACCGCTTCAAGAAACCCAACCGGGAACTGCCGCTGACAGTCGGGGGTTTGCCGGTGTTCAGCCGCAACTGGGGGGTTGAGGCAGGCAAGCCCAAGCGCTTTGACCAGGTGGTCATGGACATCCCGATCGGCAGCGGCCCCTACAGGATCGGGCCGGTGCGCTTTGGCAAGGACATCACCTATGTGCGCGATCCTGCCTACTGGGGGCGCGATCTCAATGTGCGCCGCGGCATGGCCAATTTCGACCAGATCACGGTCAAGATTTACAAGGACAACACGGCCCGACTCGAAGCGCTCAAGGCTGGTGAATTCGATCTGATGCGCTTTTTCTCGGCGGGCGACTGGGCGCGGCGCGTCAAGGGCAAGCGCTTTGACAGCGGCGAGCTGTTCAAGGGCGAGTTTAGGCACCGGCTGCCCTCGGGCTTTCAGAGCTTTGTGATCAATGTGCGGCGCGACAAGTTCAAGGACGTGCGTGTGCGCCAGGCGCTGGGCCTGGCCATGGACTACGAGTGGATGAACCGGCAGCTGTTTTATGGCGCCTACCAGCGCGTCAACGGGCTGTTTGGCAACACCGACTGTCAGGCCAGCGGCGAGCCCACGCCAGCCGAAGCGGCGCTGCTCGAGCCCTGGCGGGCACAGGTGCCGGCTGCGGTGTTCGGGCCGATGGCCCAGGCTCCGCGCACCGATGGTGACAGCAGCCTGCGGCAAAACCTGCGGCGCGCGCGCGATCTGTTGGCTCAGGCGGGCTGGACGATCGAGCAGGGCGTGCTGCGCAATGCGCAGGGGCAGGCCTTTGAGATCAACTACCTCGACAGCAACGAGGGCGGTGCGCGGGTGGTCTCGCCCTGGGCGCGCAACCTCGAGAAACTGGGCATCAAGCTCAATTACCGGGCGGTTGATTTCGCCCTGTACCAGCAGCGTCTGCAAAAGTTTGATTTCGACATCACCACCATCGCTTATGGCGGCACACACAGCCCGGGGCAGGAATACGCTGACCTATTTGGCAGCAAGGCGGCCGTCACCGAGGATTCGGGCAATCTCACGGGGATCAGCAGCCCGGCGGTCGATGCGCTGATTGTGCGCATGGTGGCGGCCAAGACCCGGGCTGAGCTCCTGCCCGCCTGCCGGGCACTCGAGCGCGTCATTGCCCACAGCCATGTGTTCGTGCCCCAGTGGTCCGCGCCGACCCACCGGATGGTCTACAACCAGCAGCGCCTGTCGCGCCCACAGCAAATGCCGCCCTATGTCACCGGTGAGATCTGGGCGGTGTTCACATGGTGGAGTCGATGATGCTGGCCTATATTGTCAAACGCCTGTTGCTCATGATCCCGACGCTGCTGGGCGTGCTGTTGCTCACGTTTGCCGTGATCCAGTTCGTACCGGGCGGCCCGGTCGAGCAGTACCTGGCTGAAGCCAAGGTCGGGGCCGGTGGGGCCGGTGCCGAAAGCGGCGGTCTGAGTTACCGTGGGGCGCAGGGGGTCGACCCCAAGCGCATCGAGCAAATCAAAGCACTCTATGGTTTTGACAAGCCCGCGCACGAGCGGTTTTTTCAGATGCTCGTTCAGTTCGCCCAGTTCGACTTGGGCAAGAGCTTCTTTCAAAACAAGGC
>CANHDQ010000044.1 GCA_947459405.1 Comamonadaceae bacterium | reverse complement strand
CATGGGCAAGAAGATCGATGCGGCCACCAGTGGTCGCATCAAGTTCCAGCTCTTTCCGGGCAGTGTGCTCGGCGACGAGAAGGCCATGATCGAGCAAACCCAGGTCGGTGCGATTCAGTTGCTGCGCACCTCGCTCGGCCCGGTCGGGCCGGTGGTGCCCGATGTCAACGTGTTCAACATGCCGTTCGTCTTTCGCGACATCGCTCACATGCGTGCCGTCATCGACGGCCCGATCGGCCAGGAGCTGCTCGACAAAATCAGCGCCTCCTCGGCGCGCATGGTGGCGCTGGCCTGGATGGACGGCGGCTCGCGCAGTCTGTACACCAAAAAGCCCGTGCGCAAGCCCGAAGACCTCAAGGGCCAAAAAATCCGCATGATGGGCAACCCCCTGTTTGTCGACACCATGAACGCCATGGGCGGCAACGGCATCAGCATGGGCTACGGCGAAGTCTTCACGGCCATCCAGACCGGGGTGGTTGATGGCGCCGAAAACAACCCGCCGAGCCTGTACACCGCCAATCACTTCAAGGCCGGCGCCAGGTTCTACACCCAGACCAATCACCTGATCATCCCCGAGATTTTGGTGATGTCCAAGGTGGCCTGGGACCGGCTCAGCCCAGCCGACCAAGCGCTGTTCAAGCGCTTGGGCCGCGAGGCGCAAATGGAGCAGCGCCGGCTCTGGGACGCCGCTGTTGCAGACTACACCGCCAAGCTCAAGGCCGAGGGCGTCGAGTTCATCGAGATCGACAACCGGCCTTTTTTTCAGGCCACTGCGCCGGTGCGCGCCAAGTACGGTGCCCCGTACGCTGACCTGATGAACCGCATCGCTGCGGTCCGGTAAGCCCCTGCCGGTGTACAGGGCGTGGCCGGCGGCTGCGCCCTGCTTTCCTTTGTACGAGACGCCCATGAAAAAAGCCTATGTTGCAGCGATGGATGCGCTGTACTTGTCGTGTATTTGGCTGGCTGGCATCGCCATTGTGGTGATGTCGCTGATCATTCCCTGGGGCGTCTTCACGCGCTACGTTCTGGGCACCGGCTCGCAGTGGCCTGAGCCAGTGGCGATCTTGCTGATGATGGTGTTTACCTTTTTGGGTGCGGCGGCCGCCTACCGCGCCAATGGGCATATTGCGGTGACCATGCTGACCGACGTCATGCCCGGGCCGCTGCAGCGCCTGAGCGCACTGCTCGTCGACTTGCTGATGATCGTGGTCTGCAGCTTTGTGCTTGCCTATGGCGCGCGCCTGTCCCTGCAGACCATGGGTCAGACCATCGCCGAGCTGGCTTGGCTGCCGGTGGGCGTGACCTATGCGCCGCTGCCCCTGGGCGGCCTTTTTACCTTGCTCTTCGTGATCGAGCGGCGTTGGGTTGGCCCGCAGCATCACAGGCGCCTGATGCGCTATGAAGAAAACCCCTCCCCCGAGCAGGCTGCCCAGGCCCCCACGGCCCAAGGAGCGCGCTGATGGACGCCCTGGTCTTGATTGGCAGCTTCGTGCTGCTCATGCTCATTGGGCTGCCGGTGGCCTATTGCTTGGGTCTGGCCGCCCTGATCGGGGCTTTGTGGATCGATTTGCCGCTTGATGCGGTCATGATCCAGATCGGTGCTGGCGTCAACAAATTTTCTTTGCTGGCCATACCGTTTTTCGTGTTGGCTGGAGCGATCATGGCCGAAGGCGGCATGGCCCGCCGACTGGTGGCTTTCGCTGGCGTGCTGGTGGGATTCGTGCGCGGCGGCTTGTCCCTGGTCAACATCATGGCCTCGACTTTTTTTGGCGCCATCTCCGGCTCCTCGGTGGCCGATACCGCCTCCATCGGCTCGGTGCTGATCCCCGAGATGGAAAAAAAGGGCTATCCCAGGCCTTTTGCCACAGCGGTGACGGTCAGCGGTTCGGTGCAGGCCATCTTGATCCCGCCGAGTCACAACGCGGTGTTGTATTCGCTGGCCGCGGGTGGATCGGTCTCGATTGCGGCGCTGTTCATGGCCGGCGTGCTGCCTGGCCTGTTGATGGGCCTGACACTGGCCGCCTTGTGCCTGTGGAAGGCCCACAAGCACGGCTATCCCAAGGAGCAGACCATTCCCCTGCGTCAGGCGCTCAAGATCTGCGTCGAGGCGCTGTGGGGCCTGATGACCATGGTGATTATTCTGGGCGGCATTCTCAGCGGCGTGTTCACTGCCAACGAGTCGGCTTCCATCGCTGTGGTCTGGGCCTTTTTTGTGACCATGTTCATCTACCGCGACTACAAATGGCGCGATTTGCCCAAGCTGGTGCACCGCACGGTCAAGACGGTGACCATCGTGATGATCCTGATCGGCTTTGCCGCGGCCTTCGGCTACATCATGACCCTGATGCAAATTCCGATGAAGGTCACTGCCTTCCTGACGGAGTTCTCGAACAACAAATACGTCATCCTCGCGCTCATCAATGTGCTACTGCTTATTCTGGGCACCTTGATGGACATGTCGCCCCTGATTCTGATCCTGACGCCGATTTTGTTGCCCGTGGTCAAGCTCATGGGCGTTGATCCGGTTCACTTCGGCATGATCATGATGGTCAATCTGGGCATCGGCCTGATCACGCCGCCCGTGGGCTCCGTTTTGTTTGTCGGCAGTGCCATCTCCAAGCTAAAGATCGGGGTGATCACGCGCGCCATGATCCCCTTCTTTGGCGCGCTGCTCAGCGGCTTGCTGATGGTCACCTATATCCCCTGGCTGTCTCTGTGGCTGCCACGCGCCATGGGGCTGTAAGCGCATGACAGGCTCGCGCTGGGTTTGTGTCTCCCATGCCGACAGCGGCGATCTGTGGCTGCTGTCGATGGCGCAGGACGGCGCGCTGCAGCCGCAGCAGCGCCTGAGCTTGGGCGGTCAGCTTATGCCGATGGCCCAAAGCCCCTGCGGCGCTCGCCTGTACGTGGCCCGTCGCAGCGATCCCATGGCCGTCATCAGCCTTGCACTCGATCGCCAGGCCCAGCGCTTGACCGTGCTCGGCGAGGCTGCCTTGCCGGCCAGCATGGCCTACCTCTGCATCGATCGAACCGGCCGCTATCTGTTGGCCGCCTCTTACCAGGGCCATCTGCTGAGCGTCAGCCCGATCGCCAGTGACGGCCGCGTCGGTGCGGTGCAGCAGGTGGTGGGCACGCCTGCGAACGCGCATGCTGTGTTGGCGACCCCCTCCAACGCCCATGTGTTGGCCACGAGTTTGGGAGGCGATGCGGTGATGCAGTTCGTCTTTGATGCCGCCAGCGGCCGCCTCACCGCCAACGAGCCGGCGCAGTGGTCGGCGCCCAGCGGTGCCGGACCGCGGCATCTGCGCTTTCACCCGATGGGCCGGTGTGTGTATCTGCTCAATGAGCTCGATGCAACGCTACAGGTGCTGGCTTTCGATCCCGGCCGGGGCGTGCTGGAGGCGGTGCAGTCCTTGAGCATCCTGCCGCCAGGCTTTGCCGGCAAGCCCTGGGCCGCCGATGTGCAGATCACGCCCGATGGGCGCTTTATCTACTGCAGCGAGCGCACCAGCAGTTGCGTGGCGCACCTGGCCCTGTCGCCCGACGGGCGGCAGGCCCGCGTGATGGGTCATCTGGCCACCGAGCAGCAGCCGCGCGGCATGGCCATCGACCATGAGGGCGCACACCTGCTGGTGGTGGGGCAGTTATCGAACCACCTCAGCCGCTACCGGATCGACCCTGCCAGTGGTCAGCTCCATGCCGTGCAGCGTCTGCCCGTGGGCGAAAATCCAAACTGGATAGAAGTGATGTCATGACCGCGCCCCTGACCCTGCGCATGCACCCGGCCGATAACGTGGCCATCGTTGCCAACGAAGACGGGCTGCCAGCCGGCACGCGCTTGCCTGACGGGGTGCCAGGCGCGGGACTGGTGCTGGCCGAAAAAGTGCCGCAGGGCCACAAGTTGGCTTTGGCCGATATTGCCGCGGGCGAGCCGGTGCGCCGCTACAACGTGGCCATCGGTTATGCGCTGCGCGACATTGCGGCGGGCAGCTGGGTGCACGAGCGGCTGCTGCAATTGCCCTCGGCGCGTGCGCTCGAAGGCCTGCCCATGGCCACTGTGCAAGCGGCCGACTTGCCGCCGCTGGACGGTTACACCTTCGACGGTTTCGTCAACGCCGACGGGTCGGTGGGCACGCGCAATTTGCTGGCGATCACCACCACGGTGCAGTGCGTCGCCGGGGTGGTCGACCAGGCGGTGCGCCGCATCCGCGAACAGTTGCTGCCGCTTTACCCCCATGTCGACGACGTGGTCGGGCTCGAGCACAGCTACGGCTGCGGCGTGGCGATCGATGCGCCCGATGCCGTCATTCCGATCCGCACGCTCAGAAACATCAGCCTGAACCCCAACTTTGGCGGTGAGGTCATGGTGGTCAGCCTCGGTTGCGAGAAGCTGCAGCCGCAGCGCCTGCTGCCGCCGGGCAGCATCGCCATCCAGGACGGCCGCAGTGCGCAGGATGGGCCGCACACGGTCTGCTTGCAAGATGCCCACCACGTCGGCTTCATGTCCATGATCGACGACATCGTGGCCAGTGCTCGGCCGCACCTGGAGCGGCTCAATGCCCGCAGGCGCCAGAAGGTGCCGGCCAGTGCGCTGGTGGTGGGCGTGCAGTGCGGCGGCAGCGATGCGCTCTCGGGCGTGACGGCCAATCCGGCCGTCGGTGCGCTGGCTGATCTGCTGGTGCGCGCCGGCGCCACTGTCATGTTTTCGGAAAACACCGAGGTGCGCGATGCGGTCGACCAGCTCACCGCCCGCGCGGCCACGCCCGAGGTGGCGCAGGCCATCGTGCGCGAGTTGGCCTGGTACGACCAGTACCTCGAGCGCGGGCGGGTGGACCGCAGCGCCAACACCACGCCGGGCAACAAGGCCGGCGGGCTGTCCAACATCGCGGAAAAGGCCATGGGCTCGATCGTCAAGAGCGGCTCTTCGGCGATCGCCCATGTGCTGCCGCCGGGCGAGAAACTGCGCGCCGATCAAAAAGGGCTGGTTTTTGCGGCCACGCCGGCCAGCGATTTCATCTGCGGCACCTTGCAGCTGGCCGCCGGCATGAACCTGCATGTCTTTACCACCGGCCGCGGCACGCCTTATGGTCTGCAGGCCTGCCCGGTGGTCAAGGTGGCCACGCGCAGCGAGCTGGCGCGTCGCTGGCACGACCTGATGGATGTCGATGCCGGCCGCATCGCCCAAGGCCAGCAGAGCATCGAGCAGGCCGGCCAGGAGCTGTTTGAGCTTTTGCTCGATGTGGCCAGCGGTCGGCGCACCTGGGCCGAGCGCTGGAAGCTTTACAACGCGCTGGTGCTGTTCAATCCGGCGCCGGTGACCTGATGCGGCTCGATCCGGCGCGTTTTGCCGGCCGCATTGAC
The DNA here is from genome assembly GCA_947459405.1 of Comamonadaceae bacterium. Classification (GTDB taxonomy): domain Bacteria; phylum Pseudomonadota; class Gammaproteobacteria; order Burkholderiales; family Burkholderiaceae_C; genus Polaromonas. The sequence continues at coordinate 11,836 of CANHDQ010000044.1, read as the reverse complement.
GGGCGCACCGTCGAGCTCATCGTGCTGCGCAACGAGGCCATTGAGCTGGCGGTGTGCAACCACGGCGCGCGTATCTTGCAGCTCATCGTGCCCGATCGCCAGGGCCGTGCCATCGACGTGGTGCTCGGCCATGACAGCCTCGAGCAGATGCTCGCCGGCATGGCGTCCATGGGCGCCTTTATTGGCCGCTTTGCCAACCGCATTGCCAACGCCCGCTTCATGCTTGACGGCCGTCAGCATCTGCTGCCGGCCAACGACGGCCCGCACTGCGTGCATGGCGGGCCAGGCGGCAGCCGGCACCGGGTCTTCGACGTGATCGAGCGGCGCAGCGACGCGCTGGAGCTGCGCCTGAACCTGGACTCGACGCAAGACGGTTTCCCTGGCGATGTCGAGCTGCACCTGCGCTACGCGCTTGAGGGCTCGACGCTGGCCATCTCTTACCGTGCGGCGGTCAGCGGTGCGGCCACGCCCCTGAGTCTGACCAGCCACCCGTTTTTTAATCTCGACGGTGGCGCCGAAGGCGGGATTTTGGACCACGAACTGCAAATCGAGGCCGACGCCTTTGTGCCCATCGGTGCCGACCGGATTGCACTCGGGCATTTTGAGCCCGTGGCCGATACTGCGTTTGACTTTCGGCGCCTGCGCAGTTTGCGCAGTGCACTGGCGCAAGGCCACCCCCAGTTGGGCATCGGCCCTGTGCCCGGTTTCGACCATGCTTTTTACACGCCGGGCCCGCGCGGTGTGCTGCGCCGCCAGGCCCGGCTGCAAGGGGCCGCCAGCGGGGTGGCGCTGGAGGTCTGGTCCGATGCGCCGGCGCTGCAGCTCTACAGCAGCGCGCCGATGGACGGCAGCTTGCCGCGCCATGCCGGCAAGGCCGGCCGCATTTACCGCAGCAGTGCCGGCGTCTGCCTGGAGCCCGAGCAGCTACCCGATGCGCCCAATCAACCCGCCTTTGGCGACTGCATCGTCAGGCCAGGCGAGCTGCTGTCAGGCCGCATCGAGTACCGCTTGAGCCGGCAGGCCTAAGCGGGCCTAGTCGGGACTAAGCCGCCTGGCTGGTCTGCAGCATCTCGATCAGCCCCTGCAGGGCGCGGGCCACCGTGGCTTGTCGCACCGCGCTGCGGTCGCCTTCGAAATGTCTAAGCTCGGTGCGAACCTGCGAGCCCAGGGCCCAGGCCAGCCACACGGTGCCCACTGGCTTGTCCGCGCTGCCGCCACCGGGGCCGGCCACGCCGGTGACCGCCACCGCAAGCTCGGCCCTCGCATGGGCCAGGGCGCCTGCGGCCATTGCCCGTGCCACCTCCTGGCTGACGGCGCCATGACGGGCGATCAAGTCAGGAGGCACGCCCAGCAGATCGGTTTTTGAGGCATTGGAGTAGCTCACAAAGCCGCGCTCAAACCACAGGCTTGAGCCGGCGCGCTCGGTGCAGGCGGCCGCGATCAGGCCGCCGGTGCAGCTTTCGGCGGTGCACAGCATCAGGCCGCGCGATTGCAGCAGTTGGGCCAGTTGCCCGGTCAATCCCGCGCTTGGGTCGTCGATGGCAGTCGGTGTCATGATCGGATGAAGGTCCACAGGGACAGCACGAGCAGGGTGCAAAACGCGGCCAGCAGGTCGTCGAGCATGATGCCAAAGCCGCCGCGCGGCCCGAATCCTTTGAACTGCCGATCGGCCCAGGCCACGGGGCCGAATTTGACCGCGTCGAAAAAGCGAAAGAGCGCGAAGGCCAGCGCCTGCCAGGCCAGACTGGCCGGCAGCAGCAGCCACAGCACGATCCAGAAGGCCACCACCTCATCCCAGACGATGTGGCTGGAGTCCGCCAGCCCCATGTTGCGGGCGGTCACGGTGCAGGCCCACCAGCCGATCAGCAGGGCTGCGGCGATCACGCCGGCCAGGGCCATCGGGGCCAGGAACAGGTCGAGCAACAAGAAGGCCAGCCAGGCCCACAGGGTGCCCACGGTGCCCGGCGCAATTGGCGCCAGGCCCGAGCCGCCGCCGAGCGCAATGAAATGCGCAGGATGGGCCAGCAAAAAGCGCACGTTCGGTCTAACCATGGCGGGCAGCGGCGGTGGGTCGGTGTTGATCATGGTGCCCCTGCCGCGTCAGGCAAAGTGGTCAAAAGCGCGCAGGCGGTGGTCAACGCTGCCGCCCTGCGGATCCACCAGGCGCAGCCCCGGCTGGCGCTCGATGCGCCCGATGCGGTGCACGGCGGTGGCGCTGCGCGCGCTGGCCTGCTCGACCGCCTCGCGGGCCTCGGGCGATGCGGTGAAAGCCAGTTCGTAGTCGTCGCCGCCGGCCAGCACGGCATCGAGCACCTGCAGGTGGGCTGGCGCCTGGCCCCACAGCTCGTGCTGTTTCAGGCCCAGGAGTGCCTCGAGTGCCTGCGTGTGCAGCGTCGCGCCCACACCGCAGGCCTTGAGCACATGGCCCAGGTCGCCGATCAGGCCGTCGCTGACATCGATGGCGGCACTGGCCACGCCGCGCAGGGCCAGGCCCAGGGCCACCCGGGGCTCGGGCCGCTCCAGGCGCTGGCGGGCCCAGGCCAGCAAGGGCTCGGGCAAGCTCAGCTGCCCCTGCAGCGCCCGCAGCGCCAGATGGGCATCGCCGAGCTGGCCGCTGACATAGACATCGTCGCCGACCTTCGCGCCGCTGCGCAGCAGCGCCCCGCCTTCGGTCTCCCCCAGCACGGTGATGCAGATATTGAGCGGCCCGCGCGTCGTGTCCCCGCCGATCAACTCGCAGTCGTGGGCATCGGCCAGGGCCAGCAGGCCGGCCGAAAAGCGCGACAGCCAGGGGTCGTCGACACTGGGCAAGGCCAGCGCCAGTGTGAAGGCCAGTGGTTTGGCGCCGCAGGCCGCCAGATCGCTCAGGTTGACGGCCAGGGCCTTGTGACCCAGGGCAAAGGGGTCCACATCGTCAAAAAAATGCCGACCCGCCACCAGCATGTCGCTCGAGACGGCCAGTTGCGTGCCCGGGCGCGGTTGCCACAAGGCGCAGTCGTCTCCAACGCCCAGCAGGGCCCGCCGGCTTTTGCGCGTGAAGTGGCGTGCGATCAGTTCAAATTCGCCCATGGCCCGCAAGCATAGCGCTCGGCGCAAGGGCCGAGCGTTCAGTGCACCACCCGTGGCGCCCCGGTTGCCGTGGCCTCCAGTACGAACAAGGGGATTTCTGCATCAAAGCGCGCGCCATCTTCGGCGACGAAAAAGTAACTGCCGTGCATCGTGCCGCTGGGCGTGCGCAGCCGACAGCCGCTGGTGTACTCAAAGGATTCGCCGGGCCGCAGCAGAGGCTGCTGGCCGACCACGCCCAGGCCTTGGACCTCCTCGCGCAGTCCCCGGGCATCACAGATGATCCAGTGACGCGAGATGAGCTGGGCCGCCACGCTGCCCGTGTTGGTGACAGTGACGGTGTAGGCAAAGGTGTGCACCGCCTGCTCGGGCGCCGACTGCTCGGGCAGGAACTGCGGCACAACCTTGCACGACATTTCATGTTTGGCCATGGGCCTCATGTTAGCCACAACGCCGGCGCATCGCTTGCCTTGGGGCTTGTCGGGTCGGCGCTGCTGCACAATCGTCGTTTTACAAGTTCGACCGTGCAGCGCCATGACCCATCGCATCGCCCCATCCATTTTGTCGGCTGACTTTGCCCGTTTGGGCCAGGAGGTTCGCGAGGTGATCGCCGCTGGCGCTGACTGGATCCACTTTGACGTGATGGACAACCATTACGTGCCCAACCTGACGTTTGGGCCCATGATTTGCAGCGCGCTCAAGCCCCATGCCGTCACCCCATCGGGGCAGGCCGTGCCCATCGATGTGCATCTCATGGTGCAACCGGTCGATGCCTTGGCGGGCGCCTTTGCCGCGGCTGGGGCCGATCTGATCAGCTTTCATCCCGACGCCTCCAGCCATGTGCACCGCAGCGTGCAGGCCATCAAGGCCGCTGGTTGCAAGGTGGGGTTGAGCTTTAACCCGGCCCAGCCGCTCGATGTGCTCGACTGGCTGATCGAGGACATCGATCTCATCCTCATCATGAGTGTCAACCCTGGTTTTGGCGGACAGAGTTTTATCGACTCGGCCCTGCGCAAGGTGCAGGCGGCGCGGCAGCGCATCGAGGCCAGCGGCAAGGACATCCGTCTGCAAGTCGATGGCGGCATCAAAATTGACAATATCGCCCAAGTGGCCGCAGCGGGCGCCGACACCTTTGTGGCCGGCAGTGCGATCTTTGGCAAGCCCGATTACAAGGCTGTGATCGACAGCATGCGCGAGCGACTTTTGGCGCCGCGCTGAAAAGACGCTCGGCCGGCTTGGCCGGGCCGGCGGGTCGGCAGCGGCGCAGCCATCCTCGCGCCAAACGATGGGCAGCCCTCTTCGCCCGGGTTCATATGTTAAATATTGAAAATTAACTCAATATTTAATCCGAATTTACTTCGTGATTGGTAACTTTTGCTTCGTTAATTTTAAGATTCATCGAACTTGATTTTGACAAGCCAAACCAACCGGAGGCCTTTTATGCGGATAGCCGTCCTCGAAGACGATGACAGCCAGCGCGACTGGACGAACTCTTTCATGCTGGCCCTGGGCTACGCCTGCCACGCTTATGCCAGCTCGGAGGCGCTGCTGCGCGACTTGCGCCGTGAAAACTTCGATTTGCTGATCCTGGACTGGAACATCCCCGACATGTCGGGGCTGGAGGTGGTGCGCTGGGTGCGCGCCAACCTCAAGGTCAGGGTGCCGGTGCTTTTTGTCACCAGCCACGTCGATGAGGCCGATTTGGTGGAGGCGCTCAAGGCCGGTGCAGACGACTACATGTGCAAGCCGGTGCGGGTGCCCGAGTTACTGGCTCGCCTGCACGCGCTGCTCAGGCGCGCCTACCCTGAGCAGACCAGTGAGGTTCTCACCTCCGGCCCTTACGCCTTTGACAAGAAGGCCAAAACCCTGACGTTCAACGGCAAGCTGCTTGAACTCAAGCACCGCGAGTACGAGTTGGCCTATTTGCTGTTTTCTCGCTTGGGCGAGCTGCTTTCGCGCAAGTATTTGCAAGAAAGTGTCTGGGGCGGTCAGGCCGACGTGGTCTCGCGCACGCTCGACACCCACATTTCCCGCTTGCGCGTCAAGCTCGACCTGAGGCCGGAGAATGGCTACCGGCTCAGCTCGGTTTACAGCCTCGGATACCGCCTGGAGGCGCTGAGCCAGCGAGCGGGGGCGGTCGATGCCGCCCCGACGCTCGCCCCGGTGCGGGAGGATCCGCGCCTGGTCGATCACGTCTGAGTGTGCCGGGCCCGGGGGCTGCCAGGTCGACAGCCGGGCCTTTGCTACACTGATTCCATGTTCATACACCGCATCATGTTGACGGGGTCGGGTGACCGGGGAGCCTGGCCCTGGCGTCGCTGCCCAACCAGGCGCGGCTGAAGTTCGACATCGGGCCCTTCGCGGGCCCTGCCTTGCGGCATTTTCTTTCTTTGGTTGGCGCCCGAGCTCGCGGCGCTGCAGCGCGGTCGTGCTGCCTGCGGCCTCGCCCGCCATCCGGTCCCCCGGATGCCAAACAACCCTGGAAAGATTCACACCATGATGTCCGAACTCGAATTCAAGAGCCTGGCCGGCCAAGGCTACAACCGCATCCCGCTGCTGCTAGAGGCATTCGCCGACCTCGAAACGCCGCTTTCGCTCTACCTCAAGCTGGCCTTTCGCCAAGATGGCGGCAGGCACAGCTTCCTGCTCGAATCGGTGGTCGGCGGAGAGCGCTTTGGCCGCTACAGCTTCATCGGCCTGCCCGCCCGCACCCTGATCCGCGCCAGCGGTTTTGGTGACCAGCAGCTCACCGAAGTGCTCACCGACGGTCAGGTGGTCGAGACCTCCCGCGACAACCCGCTGGACTTCATTGCCGCCTACCAGCGGCGCTTCAAGGTGGCGCTGCGCCCGGGATTGCCCCGCTTTTGCGGCGGGCTGGCCGGCTATTTCGGCTATGACGCGGTGCGCTACATCGAGCCGAGGCTGGCCGCAAGTTGCCCGCCCGATACGCTGGGCTGCCCCGACATCGTGCTGCTGCAGTGCGAGGAACTGGCCGTCATCGATAACCTGTCGGGCAAGCTCTATTTGATTGTTTATGCCGACCCGACTCAGCCCGAGGCCTTTGCCAACGCCAAAAAGCGGCTGCGAGCCTTGCGCGAGCAACTGCAGTACTCGGTCAGTGCGCCGCAGTTGCGGCCCTGCGCCAGCCATCCGGCTGAGCGGGAATTTGCCAAGGCCGACTATCTTGCGGCGGTCGAGCGGGCCAAGGCCCTGATTGCCGACGGTGACTTCATGCAGGTCCAGGTGGGCCAGCGCATCCGCAAACGTTACACCGAGTCGCCCTTGTCGCTCTACCGCGCCTTGCGCTCGCTTAACCCCAGCCCCTACATGTACTACTACGATTTCGGGGACTTTCAGGTGGTCGGTGCCAGCCCGGAAATCCTGGTGCGGCAGGAAAGCGTGCCCGAGGGCACCAAGGTCACGATCCGGCCGCTGGCCGGTACGCGCCCACGCGGAGCCACCGCCGATCAGGACAAGGCGGCCGAGCAGGAGCTGCTGGCCGATCCCAAAGAGCGCGCCGAGCATGTGATGCTGATCGATCTGGCGCGCAACGATGTCGGGAGGGTGGCCCAGGTCGGCACGGTCAAGGTGACCGACGCTTTTGTGATCGAGCGCTACAGCCACGTCATGCACATCGTCAGCAATGTCGAGGGTTTGTTGCAACCGGGCCTGAGCAATATGGATGTGCTCAAGGCCACGTTCCCCGCCGGGACCCTCACCGGCGCGCCCAAGGTCCATGCCATGGAGCTGATCGACCAGCTCGAGCCGACCAAGCGAGGCCTTTACGGCGGTGCCTGTGGCTACCTCAGCTATGCCGGCGACATGGACGTGGCCATTGCGATCCGCACCGGCATCGTCAAGGACCAGACGCTGTACGTGCAGGCCGCCGCCGGTGTGGTGGCCGACTCCGTGCCCGAGCTGGAGTGGAGGGAGACCGAGGCCAAGGCGCGGGCCTTGCTGCGGGCCAGCGAACTCGTTGAGGAGGGTCTGCAATGAACACCGCAGCCGCTGTCAGCGGGCGCATCCCGCAGGTGCTGGTGATCGACAACTACGACAGCTTTACCTACAACATCGTGCAGTACCTGGGCGAACTCGGCGCGCAGGTGCAGGTGGTGCGCAACGACCAGTGCAGCCTCGAGCAGTTGGCCGAACGTGACTTTGACCGGCTGCTGATTTCGCCGGGCCCGTGCTCGCCGGCGCAGGCCGGCATCAGTGTGCCGGCCATCTTGCACTATGCCGGCAAGCTGCCCATCTTGGGGGTGTGCCTGGGCCACCAGAGCATAGGCGCTGCCTTTGGCGGTCGCATCGTGCGGGCCCGGCAGCTCATGCACGGCAAGACCAGCGTCATCAGCACCACGGGTGAGGGCGTTTTCAGGGGGCTGCCACGGCAGTTCACGGTCAATCGCTACCATTCCCTGGCCATCGAGCAGTCCAGCTGCCCACCGCAGTTGCAGGTCACGGCCTGGACGAGCGATGGCGAGATCATGGGTGTGCGTCATCAGAGCCTGCCCATCGAGGGTGTTCAATTCCACCCCGAAAGCATCCTGACCGAGCATGGGCACGCCCTGCTTAAAAATTTCTTGGAGGCCTCATGAAGACTGTAGATCTGCGCAGCGACACGGTCACCCAGCCCACTGCGGCGATGCGCCAGGCCATGATGGCCGCGCCTCTGGGCGACGATGTCTTTGGCGACGACCCGACCGTGCTGGCGCTGCAGGAGCGCATCGCTGAGCTCACCGGCAAGCAGGCGGCGCTGTTCATGCCCTCGGGCACGCAAAGCAACCTGTGCGCGATCTTGGCGCACTGCGGTCGCGGTGACGAGTACATCGTCGGCCAGATGGCCCACACCTACCGTTACGAGGGCGGCGGCGCCGCCGTGCTCGGCAGTGTGCAGCCGCAACCCTTGACCCAAGATGCACAAGGTCGGATGGAAATCGGCGAGATCGCCGCGGCGATCAAGCCCGACGACCCCCACTTTGCGCGCACCCGGCTGCTGTGCCTGGAAAACACCTGGGGCGGCCATGTGATGCCCGACAGCTACCTGGCGCAGGCTTGCGAGCTGGCGCACAGCAGGGGGCTGGCTGCCCATCTGGACGGCGCTCGTGTGTTCAATGCCGCGGTGGCCAGCGCTGCAACCGGCCAGAGCGCATTGGCCAGGCTGCAGCAGATCGTCGCGCCTTTCGACACCGTCTCGGTGTGTTTCAGCAAGGGCCTGGGCACGCCCGTGGGCTCGGCCCTGTGCGGCCCGAGCGACTTTATCGAGCGCGCCCGCCGCATCCGCAAGATGGCTGGTGGCGCGATGCGGCAGTCGGGCCTGCTGGCCGCTTGCGCGCTGCATGCGCTCGATCACCACGTCGAGCGCCTGGCCCACGACCATGTCCTGGCGCAGCGGTTGGCGCAGGGCTTGCGAGGGATCGCTGGCTTGAGCGTGCGCTCGGCGCAGACCAACATCGTCTTTGTCGATGTCGACGCGGGCCGCGGCCCGGCGCTGGTCCAGTTCCTCAAGCAGCAGGGCGTGCTCGTCACCGGCCAGGCCGGCTTGCGATGGGTGACGCACCTGGACGTCGACGAAGCTGGCATTGATTACGCGATCGCAGCAGTGCGCCGCTTCTTCGACACCGCCCCGGAGCCGGCGGCGCGTTAAAGCGCCCGCTCGCATGGGCCAGGCCCTGGCTTGGTCCCCTCATCCCTGACAATTGCGCCTTCGGAGTCACGCATGCCCAACAGCCACACCATCACACCTCAGCAAGCGTTGCAGCGCACGATCGAGCACCGTGAGATTTTTCACGACGAGATGCTGCACATCATGCGACTGATTATGAGCGGCGAGATGTCGCCCCTGATGACAGCCGCGCTCATCACCGGTCTGCGCGTCAAGAAGGAAACCATCGGCGAGATCACGGCGGCCGCTCAGGTCATGCGCGAGTTCTCCACCAAGGTGCAGGTCGATGACAGCACGCACCTGGTGGACATCGTCGGCACTGGCGGCGACGGCTCTCACACCTTCAACATTTCCACCTGCTCGATGTTTGTCGCCGCCGCCGCTGGCGCCAAGGTCAGCAAGCACGGTGGCCGCAGCGTCAGCAGCAAGTCCGGCAGCGCTGACGTGCTCGAGGCCGTGGGCGTGCACATTCACCTGACGCCGCAGGCCATCGCCCGCTGCATCGAGGAGGTGGGCATTGGCTTCATGTTCGCGCCCAATCACCACCCCGCCATGAAGAACGTGGCGCCGGTGCGCAAGGAACTGGGCGTGCGCACGCTCTTCAATATTCTCGGGCCGCTGACCAATCCGGCTTCGGCGCCCAACATCCTCATGGGCGTGTTTCACTCCGATCTGGTGGGCATACAGGTGCGAGCGCTGCAGCGGCTGGGCGCCGAGCATGCGCTGGTGGTCTACGGCAAAGACGGCATGGACGAGATCAGCCTGGGCGCCGGCACCTTGGTGGGCGAACTCAAGGACGGGCAGATCACCGAGTACGAGATCCACCCGGAAGACTTTGGCATGGGCATGGTCAGCAACCGCTCTTTGCGGGTCGAGGGCCCCGAGCAGTCCAGGCAGATGCTCGTGGACGTGCTCGATGGTGTGCCGGGAGCGGCCAGCGATATCGTCGCGCTCAATGCCGGCGCAGCGTTGTATGCGGCCAATCTGGCCACTGATTTGGCCGACGGTCTCAAGCGTGCCCGCCAGGCCATTGCCAGCGGTGCGGCCCGGCGCAAGCTCGACGAGCTGGTGAGCGCCAGCGCGCGGCTGGCGCAAACGTAAACGCAAGCGCCATTTCACAGGAGAGCGCCGTGTCAGATGTTTTGGACAAGATCGTGGCCGTCAAGCACGAGGAAGTGGCCGCCGCCAAGCGCACAAAAAGCCTGGCTGATGTGGAGCGTGACGCGCGTTCGCGCGTCATGACACGTGATTTCGTGGCGGCCATGCGCCGCAAAATTGACGGCGCAGGCGCTGCCGTCATCGCCGAGGTCAAGAAGGCCAGCCCCTCCAAGGGTGTGCTGCGCGCCGACTTTATTGCAGCCGATATTGCGCAAAGCTATGCCGAGCACGGCGCGGCTTGCCTGTCGGTGCTCACCGACCGGCAGTTCTTTCAAGGCAGCACTGACTACCTCAAGCAGGCCCGTGCCTCATGCGACCTGCCCGTGCTGCGCAAAGATTTCATGGTCGACCCCTATCAGGTGTACGAATCGCGTGCGATGGGCGCCGATTGCATCTTGCTCATTGCCGCCTGCCTCGATGATGCGCAGATGCGCGAACTTGAGGCGCTGGCCCTCTCGCTGGACATGGCCGTGCTGGTCGAGGTCCACGATGGCATCGAGCTCGAGCGGGCGCTGGCCCTCAAGACCCCTTTGCTGGGCATCAACAACCGCAACCTCAAGACTTTCGAGGTCGACTTGCAGACCACGCTGGGTCTGCTTGAGCGGGTGCCGGCCGACCGTCTGCTGGTGACCGAGTCGGGCATCTCTACGGCTGCCGATGTTCAGCGCATGAGGCGAGCCGGCGTGCACGCCTTCTTGGTGGGCGAGGCCTTCATGCGTGCCCCCGAGCCGGGGCAGGCGCTGGCGCAATTGTTCGACTGAGCCGGCGATGAGCCGTGCCCGCAAGGCTCAGGCCGTCCAGTTGCCACTGACGGGCCTGTCCGAGCCTGGCGCAGGCGCGCTGGCGGCCTGGGAGCCCGAGCGCTGGCCGGTGGCAGCCGACTGGCGCAGCCTGGTCGATGGATTTCTGGCCAGCCCAGCGGGCCTGCAGTTGGCTCAATTCGTGCGCGCGCGCCTGTCTGGCGGCGCCGTGGTCTACCCGCCCCGGCCTTTGTGGGCGCTCGAGTTGACCGCCTTGGCCCAGGTCAGGGTGGTCATCCTCGGCCAGGACCCTTACCACGGTCCGGGGCAGGCGCAGGGGCTGGCGTTTTCGGTGGCGCCGGGCACGCCCGCCCCGCCCAGTCTGCGCAACATCCTGCGCGAGCGCGAGCGCGATCTGGGCGTTGGGCCGGGCCCCAGGGACAGCCTGCAGGGTTGGGCTGAGCAGGGGGTTTTGCTGCTCAATACCGTGCTCACGGTCGAGCAGGGCGATCCTGCCAGTCACGCCACAAAAGGTTGGGAAGTGCTTACTTCTGCGATATTGGCCGCACTGCAAGATAGATCGGAGCCGACGGTGTTCATGGCCTGGGGGGCGCTTGCGCAGGCGCAATTGGCGCGCGTGCCGGCGCGTCACCTCCTGTTGGTGGCCAACCACCCATCACCCTTGTCGGCGCTCAGGCCGCCTCGGCCTTTTGTCGGCTGCGGCCACTTCAGCGCGGCCAATGCGTGGCTGCAGGCCCAGGGCCGGGGGGTGGTTTCCTGGTAGTCAAGCGCAACAAAATCATGGCATAATCCGGGGTTCGCTTGCTGGACGGGTGCCCGAGTGGCTAAAGGGGGCAGACTGTAAATCTGTTGGCTTACGCCTACGCTGGTTCGAATCCAGCCCCGTCCACCAGATGCAGTTTTTGTCCGCTTGGTCGATGTGTCGGCCGCGGGGAAATGGGGCATCGGGCGATGCGGTCACCGGCATCTTGAGCTGCGGGAGTAGTTCAATGGTAGAACCTTAGCCTTCCAAGCTAATGACGCGGGTTCGATTCCCGTCTCCCGCTCCAGGTTCTTGTGTGTCCGGCGACCGGTGGTATTGAAGAGTTTTGCCCTTGTGGCTCAGTGGTAGAGCACTCCCTTGGTAAGGGAGAGGTCGCGGGTCCGATTCCCGCCAAGGGCACCAGTTTCGAGCGGGCCTGTCGCGGTG
>CANHDQ010000043.1 GCA_947459405.1 Comamonadaceae bacterium | reverse complement strand
GTGCTGGTGACGGGTGCGGGGGGCTCGATTGGCAGTGAGTTGTGCCGCCAAATTCTGGCGGTGGCGCCGGCCAAGCTGCTGCTGATCGAGCAGAGCGAATTTGCCCTGTACGCGATTCACCAGGAGCTTGAAGAAAAGCTGGCCCAACGCGAGACGGTGTTGGTGCCCTTGCTGGCCTCCGTGCAGGACGACGACCGCATGCGCGAGATCTTGTCCACTTGGCACCCGGACACGCTCTACCACGCCGCCGCCTACAAGCATGTGCCTCTGGTAGAGCACAACCCGGCGGCCGGCATCAAGAACAACGTGCTGGGCACGCTGCGCACCGCGCAGGCCGCTATTGAGGCCGACGTGGCCGACTTTGTGCTCATCAGTACCGACAAGGCGGTGCGCCCCACCAACGTCATGGGCGCCAGCAAGCGCCTGGCCGAAATGGCCCTGCAGGCCCTGGCCGCCACGAGCCCAGGCACCAAGTTCAGCATGGTGCGCTTTGGCAACGTGTTGGGCTCATCAGGCTCGGTGGTGCCCAAATTTCGCCAGCAAATCCGCGATGGCGGGCCCATCACGCTCACGCACGCCGAAGTCACGCGCTACTTCATGACCATCCCTGAGGCAGCGCAACTCGTGATCCAGGCCGGGGCCATGGCCAAGGGCGGTGACGTGTTCGTGCTCGACATGGGCCAGCCCGTGAAGATCATGGACCTGGCCAGACGCATGGTGGAACTCTCGGGCCTGACGGTCAAGGACGAGGAGCACCCCGAGGGCGACATCGAGATTGCCGTGACCGGTTTGCGCCCCGGCGAAAAGCTCTACGAAGAACTGCTGATCGGTGACAACCCCAAGCCCACTGTTCACCCGCGCATCATGAAAGCCCACGAAGACTTCATCGCCTGGGCCGAGTTCGAGGCCAAGCTCAATGCCCTCGAGATGGCCCTGAACGTCAACGACGTGGGCTTGATCCGTCTGATGATGCAGCAACTGGTGGCCGGCTACACCCCCAGCGACCACATCGTCGATTGGGTGTATCTCGAGCAAGAGGCCGAGGCACAGGCCATGGGCGTGACCGGCTAAGCCCGGCCGCTTCAACGCTGCCGGTTCGCCAATAGGGGATGAATAGGGGACGAATGGGCGAGCGAGCAGGGGGCGGTTCAGCTGGACTTAAAACAGCCCGACGATGCGGCCATCGTCGTCGACGTCGATGGCCGCTGCCGCGGGCAGGGCAGGCAGACCCGGCATGGTCATGATGTCGCCGCAGACCAGCACCACGAATTGGGCGCCAGCGGCCAGCCGGACCTCGCGCACATCGATCTCATGGCCTTCGAGCGGGCCGAGTTCCTTGGGATCGGTGCCCCAGGAATAGGGCGTCTTGGCGATGCACACCGGCAGATGGCCGTATCCCTGCTCTTGCAGCGTCTGCAGCTGCGCGCGCACCTTGGAGCCGGCCGCCAGGCCTTTGGCGCGGTAGACCCGCCGGGCCACGGTCTCGGCCTTGTCCCACAGGCTGGCGTCATCGGCATAAAGAAAGTGGGGCTTGGGATCGGGCCCGCTGGCGCAGGCCATCACGGCGTGCGCGAGTGCTTCGGCGCCAGCGCCGCCCTCGGCCCAGTGCCGTGCCAGCACCAGGGGCACGCCGGTGGCCTTGACTCTTTCTTGCACCATCGCCAGCTCGGCATCGGTGTCGTGCACAAAATGGTTGACGGCCACGACGCAGGGCAGGCCATAGACCTGGCTGACGTTTTCGATGTGGCGCTCCAGCGAGGCAATGCCTGCAGCCAGACGCGGCAAGTCCTCCTGCCCCAGTTGCTTGACGTGGGCGCCGCCCTGGTATTTGAGCGCCCGCACGGTCGCCACCACCACGGCCACAGACGGCCAGAGCCCGGACTTGCGGCATTTGATGTCGAGAAACTTCTCGGCCCCCAGATCGGCGCCGAAGCCCGCTTCAGTCACCACCCAGTCGGCCAGCTTGAGCGCACTGCGGGTGGCCATGAGCGAGTTGCAGCCGTGCGCGATATTGGCAAAAGGCCCGCCGTGAATGAAGGCCGGGCTGTGCTCGAGCGTCTGCACCAGATTGGGTGCGATCGCATCGCGCAGCAGAGCCGCCATCGCCCCGGTGGCTTGCAGGTCGGCGGCGGTGATCGGCCGGCCCTCCAGCGACGTGGCCACCACAATGCGCGACAGCCGCGTCTTGAGGTCGCTGATGCTGGTGGCCAGGCACAAGATCGCCATCACCTCGGATGCGACCACGATGTCAAAGCCGTCCTGGCGCGAATAGCCGTTGCCCGGCCCGCCCAGGCCGACCACGATCTCGCGCAGCGCCCGGTCGTTCATGTCGACCACCCGCTTCCAACTGATGCGCCGCGCGTCGATGCGCAAGGCGTTGCCGTGGTGGATGTGGTTGTCGATCAGCGCCGCCAGCAGGTTGTGCGCCAGCGCGATGGCCTGAAAGTCGCCCGTGAAGTGCAGGTTGATGTCTTCCATCGGCACAACCTGTGCCCGTCCGCCACCTGCAGCGCCGCCCTTCATGCCAAAGACCGGGCCCAGCGAAGGCTCGCGCAGGCAGACGATGGCACGCTGGCCGATGCGGTTGAGCGCGTCGCCCAGGCCGACGGTGGTGGTGGTCTTGCCTTCGCCGGCTGGCGTGGGGTTGATGCCGGTCACCAGCACCAGCCGTCCGTTGGGCCGATCTTCCAGTGCGCGCAGGTGGGGCAGGGCGATCTTGGCTTTGTACGGGCCGTAGGCCACCAGGGCCTGGGCAGGCAGCCCCAATTTGTGCGCGATCTCCGTGATCGGCAGCATCGGGGTCGATTGGGCAATTTCGATGTCGCTGGGCATGGGCGTGTCTCCGAGGTCAGGCCTCCATCATGCCGCGTCCTGTGTGTGACGTGTGGCTTCGATGCAAAAAGTCGAGGCCTGAAAGCCAAGCTCACCGGTTCGGGGCCAGGGGGACGATCGATCACAAGGGCATTACAAGGGCGAGGACTAGGACGGGGACGAGGACGGGGACGAGGACGAGGACAATGGCGCCATGTTGAGCTGGATCGTCGCCCATCCCCTGGCCTACCCCGCGCTGGAGGTGGTGCACATCGTGGGCATCGGCTTGTTGTTAGGCAATCTGGTGCTGCTGGAGCTGCGGGTCTGGGGCTTGGGTGCGGCCTTGCCCGTGCAGCCCCTGGCGCGGCTGGCTTTGGGTCTGGCTGTCTTGGGCTTTGCGCTGGCGGGCGCCAGTGGCTTGTTGATGTTTGCCGCGCAGGCCGCCGAGCTGCTGGCCAACCGGGCCTTTGTGTTGAAGATGGGCCTGCTCATGCTCGCTGGCACGAATGCGGCCTGGTTTCATGGCCGCGGCTCTTTGGCGCGGATGGACCGAACCGCGCGCCTGCTCACCCTGGTCTCGAGCGCGCTTTGGTTGGCCGTCATCGTCTGCGGTCGCTCGATCGCCTATGTTTGAGTCGGCGCACTGTGGCAGTGCACCTTAAACTGAAGCGGTTTCAACTGCCGCCCTAGGGGAGCTCATATGCGTCGCAGAACCTTGCTGGCCACCGGCCTGGCCTTGCCCTTGCTGGCCCGCGCCCATCACGGCTGGAGCAGTTTTGATCAGAGCCGGCCGATCTGGCTTGAGGGACGGGCCGGTCAGGTCAGTTGGCGCAATCCGCATGTCGAGCTCAAGCTGGATGTGGCGGCCGACCTCAAGTTGCCTGCCGACCTGGGCGCGCGCAAGCTGCCTGCTCAAAGTGCCGCTGTCGATGGGCCTGCTTTGCTCAGGGCCGCGCAGCTGCCCACGCGCAGGGACCGGCTGTGGGAAGTGGAGCTGGCCCCGCTGACGCGCATGCAGGCCTGGAAGGTGCCCGAGATCAGGGTCGGCACCGAGCTGGGCGTGCTGGGCTTTACGTTTGCGGGCGAGAGGGGTGAAGCGATCTTGCGCGCCGAATACCTTTTTCTCGGCGGCCAGATCTACGGCCTGCGATCGAGCCCGGCCTGAGCCCAGTGCCCAGGCGCCGGCTCTTCAAGGGGCTCAATCGGCCTGGTAGCGGCGATCGAGCTCGTCGAAAAGCGGCTTGTTGACCAGCCTCTGGCGCTGCGCGAAGCTGGCCACCAAAGCGCTGTCCTCGTCCAGTCGACCCTTGTCGCGCAGATGCGTCAAGGCATCGGTCATGCCTTTGAGGGCGCCTTGCAAGGCCGCGTTGGCGTAGAGCACCAGGCCAAACCCCATTTGCGCGAATTCGGGCGTGCTCAGGGCCGGCGTCTTGCCGCCGATGACCACGTTGACCAGCTGCGGCACCGCCAGCTCCCTGGCGATTCGGCGCAACTCCTGGGTGCTTTGCGGTGCTTCAACGAAGGTGATGTCGGCGCCATGTTCGGCGTAGAGCGCGGCGCGCTCGATGGCCGCGTCGAGCCCTTCGGTGGCCCGTGCATCGGTGCGGGCGATGATGAGCAGGTCCTGGCTGTTGCGGGCATCGACGGCGGCCTTGATCTTGGCGGCGGCCTCTTGCGCGCCGATGACCGACTTGCCGTCGAAGTGCCCGCATTTCTTGGGCATCTGCTGGTCTTCGATCTGGATCGCATTGGCGCCGGCGCGCTCGAGCGTGCGCACGCTGTGGCGCACGTTGAGCGCATTGCCAAAGCCGGTGTCGGCATCGACCACGATGGGCAGACTGACTGCATCGCGGGTGGCGGCGGTGTGGGCGGCCAGATCGCTCAGGCCGATGAAGCCTAAATCGGGCAGGCCGTAGAAGGTGTTGGTGATGCCCGCGCCACTGAGGTAGACCGCCTCGAAGCCCAACTGCTCAATCAGCCGCGCGCTCATCGCGTTGGCCGCGCCGGCCAGCAGCAGGCCGTTGCGCTGCGCCGCGCGCCGGCGCAGCTTTTGTCCGGGGCTTTCTTGGGGGTTTGTTGTCATGCACGATCCTGTGGGTTCGGTTCTGCGGGAAAGTCCCAAGGCAGGCCGGCGTCTGATGCGGCACTGGGCGCCTCGCGTTCGCGCAAAATCTGCAAACGGTGGCAGCCGTTGCTCCGGCGCGCGAGATTGTAGGTCGGGCGCATGCGTGCTTTGGGCTGCCGCGCTTGTCACTGAACCTCAGAAACAGGACCCCCTCCATGGATCTCAAGCCCATCGCAGGCCTCAATCGACGCCAGGCCCTGGCACTGGCTGCAGCCGGTGCTGTCATGCCCGCTGCAGCGCAACTGCCCGGCTTTCCGAACAAGACCGTGCGCATCATCGTGCCCTACACCACGGGCGGCTCCAACGACGTGATCGCGCGTTTGCTGGCCCAGCAGCTGCAGACCCAATGGGGGCAACCCGTGGTGGTCGAGAACCGGCCCGGTGCGGCCGGCAACATCGGCTCGACCGAGGTGGCCAAGGCTGCGCCCGATGGGTACACCTTGCTGCTCACCAACATCAACATCACCTCGATGAACCCGGCGCTCATTGCCAACATGCCTTTTGATCCGCAAAAGGACTTCGCGCCGATCTCGCTGCTGGGCACCACCACGCTGGCGCTGGTGGTTCACCCGAGCGTGCCGGCCAACACGGTCAACGACCTGATCAACCTGGCCCAAAAAGAGCCGGGCAAGCTCAACTACGCCTCCAGCGGCAATGGCAGCCCGCAGCATATGTCGGCCGAGATGTTCAAGGCCATGACCCGCACGCAGATCACCCATGTGCCCTACCGCGGCGCGGCACCGGCTGTCGCCGACGTGGTCGGCGGGCAGGTGCAGATGACGGTGGGCGTGGTCAACCAGTTGATCGCGCACATTCGTTCGGGCCGTTTGCGCGCCCTGGGGGTGACCAGCCGCAAACGCCTGGCTCAGTTGCCCGAGGTGCCCACGCTCGATGAAGCCGGCGTGCGTGGTTACGAAAGCGAGATCTGGCTGGGCCTGGCCGCCCCGGGCGCCACGCCTGCGCCCCTGATCGAGCAGATCAACCAAGACGTACGTCGGGCCATGTCCAACGCCGAGGTGGTCTCGCGCCTACAGGGCCAGGGCATCGATGTGCTGCTGAGCACGCCGGCGCAAATGCGCCAGCGCTCGCTCGACGATCTCAAGCGCTGGGGCGACATCATCCGCAGCGCGGGCATCAAGCTGGAGTAAACCCTTGAACCTGCCTGATCGAGACGGCGCCGGCGCGCGCCGCGATGTGCCTTTGCCCTCGCCGCCCGACTCGGGCGTCTGGGGCAGCGATGTGGTGGCCGATCTGCTGCGCGCCTTGGGCCTGCCCTATGTGCTGGTCAACCCGGGCGCGAGCTTTCGGGGGCTGCATGACAGCCTGGTCAATCACCTGGGCAACGAGCATCCGCAAATGCTGATCGTGCTGCACGAAGAGCATGCGGTGGCCATCGCCCATGGCTACACCAAGGTCACTGGGCAGATGCTGGCGGCCGTTTTGCACAGCAATGTGGGGTTGATGCACGGCACCATGGCGATTTTTGACGCCTGGGCCGATCGGGTACCGGTGCTGGTCCTGGGGGCCACCGGCCCGGTCGATGCGGCCAAGCGCCGCCCCTGGATCGACTGGCTGCACACCGCGCAGGACCAGGGCGCGCTGGTGCGCCATTACGTCAAGTGGGACGCCCAGCCCGTTTCGCCGGCGGCCGCGCAGGAGGCGATCTTGCGCGCCTGGCGCATCGCCGACACCGCGCCCAGGGGGCCGGTCTACGTCTGCCTCGATGCCAGCATGCAGGAGGCGCGTTTGCCCGCGCCCTTGCCCCTGCCCGATGTGCAGCGCTTTGCCCCGCCGCGCGGGCCCTTGCCCGCGCTGCAAGATGTGCAGCAGGCCAGCCAATGGTTGCGCCAGGCCCGGCGGCCGGTGATCTTGGCCGGTCGCGTTTCGCGCTCGCAGGCGGGCTGGGATGCGCGCGTGGCCCTGGCCGAAAAACTCGGCGCGCGCGTGCTCACCGACCTCAAGGTCGGCGCAGCCTTTCCCACCCGCCATCCCTTGCATGCCGGCCCCGCCGGTATTTTCCTGACGCCACCGGCCATCGAGGTGCTGCGCAGCGCCGATGTGGTGCTCTCGCTCGACTGGCTTGACCTAGCCGGCGCTTTCAAGCAAGTCTGGGGCAGCGAGCCGGTTCCCGCGCGCGTGGTCTCGGTCTCGATGGACCACCAGCTGCACAACGGCTGGAGCATGGACCAC
Organism: Comamonadaceae bacterium; assembly: GCA_947459405.1. Taxonomy (GTDB): domain Bacteria; phylum Pseudomonadota; class Gammaproteobacteria; order Burkholderiales; family Burkholderiaceae_C; genus Polaromonas. The sequence continues at coordinate 10,387 of CANHDQ010000043.1, read as the reverse complement.
CAGGGCCTGCCGCCTGCCGATGTGCTCATGGCCTGCGAGTGCGAGCCGGCGGTCGATCAGCTGCTCGCGGCCTTGGCCGATATCGAGGCGCCGGCCCAGAGCCTGATGCCCGAGCGCATCACGCCCTCGCCCGCTCCTGGCGATGAGCTGCATGTGGCGGCCTTAGCCGCTGTGCTTGGCGCGCAGCTGCGCCCTCAAGACGCCTGCCTGCTGCGCCTGCCCCTGAGCTGGGGTGGCGAGATGTGGGATTTTGACGGCCCGATGGATTTTCTCGGTTACGACGGCGGCGCCGGCATCGGCTCTGGGCCGGGCATGGCCGTCGGCGGTGCGCTGGCGCTCAAAGGGCAGGCCAGGCTGCCGGTGGCCCTCATCGGCGATGGCGACTACCTCATGGGCGTGACGGCGCTCTGGACGGCCGCCCATGCCCGCCTGCCGCTGCTCATCATCGTGGTCAACAACCGCTCGTTTTTTAACGACGAGTTGCACCAGGAGCGGGTGGCGCGTGAGCGCGGCCGGCCGGTGGAAAACCGCTGGATCGGTCAGCGCATCGACGACCCAGCGCCCGATCTGGCGCAAATGGCGCGTGCCCAGGGCCTCGAGGGCATCGGGCCGGTGCGCACCGCTGGCGAGCTGGCCCAGGCGCTGACCGATGCCATCGGGCGCGTGCGCGCAGGGCAGGCTGTGGTCATCGACGCCCATGTGCGCCCCGGCTATGTGGCGGCCATGTCCCAGGGCATGACCCGCAGCCACGGCGGCTCGGGGTGAGGCGGCAGCCGCGGCGCAGCCCAACGCCCGACTGAATTGATGGGACAAAGCCCGCAAGTGCGGGCCGCCTTAGAATCGCCCACCCGCCATCGCTGGAGCCGAGCGCTCGAACCGATGGCGGTGAGCGTGTCAGCAGACCCATCACGGAGACCTGGTCTACCCTTTTCGTCGCCCAGCGCGGCTCCAAGCGGTCGACCCACATGCATGAGCAACGATTTCATACTGCAAACGCGCGACCTGACCCGTGAGTTCAAGGGTTTTGTGGCGGTCGATCGGGTCAACATCCAGGTCAAGCGCGGCTCGATCCACGCGCTGATCGGGCCCAATGGTGCGGGCAAGACGACGGTGTTCAACCTGCTGACCAAGTTCCTGGCCGTCACCTCCGGTCAGATCTTCTACAAAGGCAAGGACATCACCCAGATGCGTGCGGCCGAGGTGGCTCGCGCCGGCATGGTCCGCTCGTTCCAGATCTCGGCCGTGTTCCCTCACCTGAGCGTGCTGGAGAACGTGCGCATCGGACTGCAGCGCAAACTGGGCACCAGTTTTCACTTCTGGAAGCCCGAGTCCAGCCTTTACAGCCTCAACGACCAGGCCATGGCCTTGCTCGAGCAGGTCGATCTGGCCGATTTCGCGCAGACGCAGACCGTGGAGCTGCCCTACGGGCGCAAGCGGGCGCTCGAAATTGCTACCACGCTGGCCCTCGATCCCGAACTCATGCTGCTCGATGAGCCCACCCAGGGCATGGGCCATGAGGACGTGGGCCGGGTGGTCGAGCTCATTCGCCGGGTTGCGGCCCAGCGCACGGTGCTGATGGTCGAGCACAACATGAACGTGGTGGCCAATTTGTCGGACACCATCACGGTGCTGGCTCGTGGCAGCGTGCTGGCCGAGGGCCCGTATGCGCAGGTCTCCAAAGACCCGCGCGTGCTCGAGGCCTATGTCGGTACCGTCGAGGAGGCCGCATCATGAGCGCGCCGCTGCTCAAGGTCAGCGGGGTCGACGCCTGGTATGGCGAGTCGCACATCCTGCACGGCATCGATTTTGAAGTGCACGAGGGTGAACTGGTCACCCTGCTCGGGCGCAACGGAGCGGGCCGCACCACCACGCTCAAGGCCATCTTGGGCCTGACCGGCCGGCGCACCGGCTCGATCGAAATTGCCGGCGTGCAGACCATCGGCATGCCCACCAATGCCATTGCCCGCCTGGGTCTGGGCTACTGCCCCGAGGAGCGCGGCATTTTCTCCTCGCTCAGCTGCGAAGAAAACCTGATGCTGCCGCCCAAGATCGGCGAAGGGGGCATGTCGATCGATGAGATCTACACCATGTTCCCCAACCTCAAGGAAAGGCGCAACAGCCAGGGCACGCGCTTGTCGGGCGGCGAGCAGCAGATGCTGGCCATGGCGCGCATCCTGCGCTCGGGCGCGCGCATCTTGCTGCTCGATGAGATCACCGAAGGGCTTGCGCCGGTGATCGTGCAGACCCTGGGCCGGGTGATTCGCACGCTCAAGGACAAGGGCCTGACCATCATTTTGGTCGAGCAGAACTTCCGCTTTGCCGCGCCCCTGGCCGACCGCCATTACGTCATTGAACACGGCCACATCGTGGCCACCGTTGCCAAGCACGAGCTCGCCAGCAAAACCGAGATGCTGAACGAGTACCTGGGCGTCTGATGCCCAACCACCAAGAGGAGACCTCCATGAAACGCAAGTTGTTGTCTGTTGCCATTGCCGCCGCCCTGGCCTTTGGCGTCCCGATCACCCAGGCCCAGCAGGGCAAGCTGTCGGGCGACGTGGTCAAGATCGGTGTGCTCACCGATATGTCGGGCCTGTATGCCGACTACGGCGGCCCGGGCGCCGTGGCCGCAGCCCGTCTGGCGGTGCAAGATTTTGGCGGCCGCATTTTTGGCCGCAACATCGAGGTGGTCAGCGCCGATCACCAGAATAAGCCCGATGTGGCCAAGAACATCACCCAGCAGTGGTTTGACCGCGACGGCGTGGACATGACGGTTGAGAACCTGAACTCCGCCGTGGCCCTGACGGTGCAGGCACTGGGCCGGGAAAAGAACAAGATCACGATCGTCACGGGCGCCGCGACGTCGCGTCTGACCAATGAGGACTGCGCCCCGGCCACCGGCATCCATTACCTGATGGACACGATCGCGCTGAGCAACGTGGTGGGCAAGGCCATCGTGAAGGACGGCGGCGACAGCTGGTTCTTCCTGACCGCCGACTACGCCTTCGGTCACTCGCTCGAAAAAGACACCGGCGATGTGGTCCGTGCCGCTGGCGGCCGGGTGGCCGGTGCGGTGCGTCACCCGCTGGCAACCGGCGATTTCTCCTCCTTCTTGCTGCAGGCCCAGTCCTCGCGCGCCAAGGTGGTGGGGCTGGCCAATGCGGGCGGTGACACCGTCAACAGCATCAAGGCTGCCGCCGAGTTTGGCCTGACCAAGAACCAGAACCTGGCCGCTTTGCTGATGCTGGTCACCGATGTGCACGCCCTGGGCCTGAACACCGCGCAGGGCCTGTACCTGACCGAAGGCTGGTATTGGGACCTCAACGCCGAGACGCGCGCCTGGGCTGACAAGTACAGCAAGGTCATGAACGGCCGCAAGCCCAACTCCAACCATGCGTCGGTCTACTCGGCCACCATGCACTACCTCAAGGCCATCCAGGCCGCCGGCACCGACGACACCGCAGCGGTCATGGCCAAGATGCGCGAGATGCCCATCAACGACATGTTTGCCAAGGGTGGCGTGCTGCGCCCGGACGGCCGCATGGTGCACGACATGTACCTGTTCCAAGTCAAGAAGCCCTCGGAGTCCAAGGGCGCTTGGGATTACTTCAACCTCAAGGGCACGATCAAGGGATCGGACGCCTTCCTGCCCCTGGCGCAAAGCCGCTGCGCCGCTGTGAAGAAGTGACGGACGCTGCCTGATACAGGCCGTTTCCTGTCGACCGGACGGACCGTGCGCGGTCCGTCCTTTCTGATTGCAACACCATGACTGAAATATTTGGCATACCGACCGCGGCCTTGCTCGGCCAGCTGCTGCTGGGCCTGGTCAACGGCTCGTTCTACGCGATCTTGTCGCTCGGGCTGGCCGTCATCTTCGGCATGCTCAATATCGTCAATTTCGCGCACGGTGCGCTCTACATGGCCGGCGCCTTCTTCTCATGGATGTTGCTCAACTACGCCGGTTTGAATTACTGGTATGCGCTGATTCTGGCTCCACTGGGCGTCGGGCTGATCGGCGTGGTGATCGAAAAGACCATGCTGCGCTGGCTGCACCAGCTTGACCACCTCTACGGCCTGTTGCTGACCTTTGGTCTGGCCCTCTTGCTCGAGGGCGTGTTCCGCGAGTTTTACGGCTCTTCGGGCATGCCCTATGAGCTGCCTGCGGTCTTTCGGGGTGCCTACGATTTGGGCTTCATGATGCTGCCCAAGTACCGCGCCTGGGTGGTGGTGGTCTCGATCGTGCTGTGCCTGTTTACCTGGTATGTGATCGAAAAAACCAAGCTGGGCGCCTACTTGCGTGCCGGCACTGAGAACCCCAATCTGGTCAAGGCATTTGGCATCAATGTGCCGCTGATGGTCACGCTGACCTATGCCTTTGGCGTGGCGCTGGCCGGTCTGGCTGGCGTGATGGCCGCCCCGATCTACCAGGTCAGCCCGCTGATGGGCTCGAACATCATCATCGTCGTGTTTGCGGTGGTGGTCATCGGTGGCATGGGTTCGATCCTGGGCTCCATCATCACCGGTATTGCCCTGGGCCTTATTGAGGGTTTGACCAAGGTGTTTTACGCCGAGATTTCCAGTACTGTGGTCTTCATCATCATGGCCATTGTGCTCATGGTGCGGCCGGCAGGCCTGTTTGGGCGGGAGAAATGATGAGCAAGACCCGCGTCCTCTACCTGGCCTTGCTGGCGCTGTTGCTGGCGGCCCCCTTTATTGGCTACCCCATCTTCCTGATGAAGGTGCTGTGCTTTGCCCTGTTTGCCTGCGCCTTCAATTTGCTGATCGGCTTTACCGGCCTGCTGTCGTTTGGCCATGCGATGTTCTTCGGCTTTGCCGCTTACGTCTCGGGGCATGCGGCCAAGGCCTGGGGCTGGACGCCTGAGTTGGCCATCCTCAGCGGCACCGTGTGCGCCGCCGGCATCGGGTTGGTCACGGGCTGGCTGGCGGTTCGGCGCCAGGGCATTTACTTTGCCATGGTCACGCTGGCGCTGGCCCAGATGGTCTATTTCATCTGTGTGCAGGCGCCTTTTACCTACGCCGAAGACGGCATCCAGAGCATTCCGCGCGGCAAGCTGTTCGGCCTGTTCGATTTGACGGGCGACGTCCGGATGTATTACGTGGTGATGGCGATCTTCATTGCCGCCTTTGCGCTCATTTATCGCATCATCCACTCACCCTTTGGCCAGGTGCTCAAGTCCATCCGCGAAAACGAAGCCCGGGCCCTGTCCTTGGGCTACAACGTCGACCGTTACAAGCTGCTGGCGTTTGTGCTGTCAGGCACCCTGGCCGGGCTGGCCGGTGCGACCAAGGCGATTGCCTTTGGTCTGGCCACGCTCACCGATGTGGGCTGGCAGATGTCGGGCGAGGTGGTGCTCATGACGCTGCTGGGCGGCATGGGAACCTTGCTCGGCCCGGTGCTCGGTGCGGCCATCATCGTGACCATGCAGAACTACCTAGCCAATCTGGGCTCCATGGTTTCCATCATCATGGGCCTGACCTTCGTGGTCTGCGTGTTGCTGTTTCGCCGCGGCATCGTTGGCGAGATTGCACACCGGCTGGGCAAGAAGGCTTGACTGCGGCGGTGCGCAGGCTCAGCCGCCTGCCGCCTTGCCTGGTCCTTGCAGCAGACCCAGCAACCGCTCCACATCGACCGGCTTGACCAGGTAGTGGTCAAAGCCGGCGGCCAGCGCGGCCTCTTGCTCCTGCGGCTGGGCGTAGCCGCTCAAGGCCAGAATGCGGGCGCCACGGCTGGCTCGGTCTTGCCGCAGCTGGCGCGCCAGTTGGCGCCCGTCCATACCGGGCAGGCCGATGTCCAGGATGAACAATTGTGGCTGCTGTCGCTGCGCGATCAGCAGCGCCTGCTGGGCGTCGTGGGCGACCTCGCAGCTGTGCCCACAGGCTTGCAGAAACATCACCAGCGTTCGGGCGGCGTCGACGTTGTCGTCGACCACCAGAATCTTGAGGGCGGCCTCGGGAGGCGTGGGCGCGCTTTGCACCCGCATGGGGGCCTGAGCTGCTTGGGGCAGCGCTGGTGACGCTTGCATGCGGGGCAGCCGCACGGTAAAGACGCTGCCGCACCCAGGGCCCGCGCTGGCAGCCTGCACCTGCCCGCCATGCAGGTCGATGAGTTTTTTGACCAGCGCCAACCCGATGCCCAGTCCCCCTTGTTGCCGATCGACGCTGCGCTCGGCCTGCGAAAACAGCTCGAAGGCGTGCTCCAGCGTGAGGCGGTCCATGCCGATGCCGTTGTCGCTCACGCGCACCTGCACCGCGTCGCCGTCGATTTCGGCGCAAACGTGGATGTGCCCGCCGGCGGGCGTGTACTTGGCCGCGTTGTGCAGCAAGTTAGACAGAATTTGCACCAGCCGCTTGTCATCGCCGCGCACGATCAGCCGATCCGGCGGCAGTTGCAGTTGCAGCGCGTGCGACAGGCTTTGCAGCATCGGCTGCACCTGCTCGACGGCCTCGTGCACCAGCGGGCGCAGGTCCAGCTCTCGGCTGTCAATCTCGATGAGCCCGCGGCTGACCCGCGAGGCATCGAGCAGGTCGTCGATGAGCCCACGCATGTGGCGCACCTGACGCGTGATCACCGCGCTGGTGTCGGCCATGCTCGCCGCTGCGGTGTCGGCTCGACCCAGCATTTCGGCAGCCATGGCAATGGGCGCCAGCGGATTGCGCAGCTCATGGGCCAGCATGGCCAGGAATTCGTCCTTGCGGTTGTTGGCCCGCTTGAGCGCCTGCTCGGCGAGCACACGATCGCTGATGTCCAGTGCCACCACCACCGCGCCATCGATGGCCCCGTCCGAGTCCCGGGTGGGTTCGGCCGAGACCAAAAAGATGCCTTGGCTGCGGCCGTCTGTCGGTGAGGTGATCTCGATCACCTCGCGCACCGTCTGCCCGCGCAGGGCGCGCACGAGCGGCCACTGCGAGCCGCGCAAGGGCTGGCCATGTCGTGGGCCGCCGTCGGCCCAGCGCCCAACCCACCGGGGGTTGGGATGGGCGCGCAGATCGCCCCAAAGTTGGCGTGCGGTCGAGTTGACCAAAGTGGTGCGGTGCTGGCGATCGATCACCAGCACCGCGGCCGGCGTGGCCTCGACCATCGCGGCCAACCGGTTGCGCTCGATCTCGGCCCGCCGAGCGGCGTCGCGCGCTTTGTGTTCGCTTTGCTGCAGCCGCTGCTCGGCATGAATCTGCGCGGTGACGTTCTTGAGCAGCATGGCGAGCTCGCGGCTGCCCGGCCCGCCCAGGCGCATGATCCAGGCTTCAAAGGAATTGTTGGTGGAGCGCAGGGTGACGGTCGTGTGCAGGGTTTGCCCACTGGCCAGCACGCGTTCAAACGTTCGGGGCCAGAAGGGCTCGCGCTGCTCGACGACCTCCGAAGCCCGCCGCCCGACCACGCCCCGCATACCCGAATGGGTTTCATAGGCCGGATTGGTTTCCAGGAAGCGGTAGTCGCGCAGCTCGCCTTCGACCGGCTCGAGCATCTCAATGCGGCAAAAGCCCAGGTCCATGGCGTAGATCACCGCGGCATAGTCCATGCGTTCGCGCCAGCGCGCTTGCATGTGGGCCAGCGTGCCGATCAGCAGCACGCCCTGGGTGCGACCGTCCTCACCCTGCATAGGATGCAGGCAGCAGGGTTGGCGCGCGCTGCTGCCTGGCCGGTGCAGCAGTCGGTGGGCCGCGTCCGGCAGCTCCAAGGCCCGACCCGTCTGCATCACCAGTTGCATGTCGGGCTTGAGCGCGGCCGCGAGCTCGGCCGCGCTGCAGCCGAAGGCCGCATCTGTGCATCTTGCCAGGGCCTGGTTGAACATCGGGGCGGGGCGACCCTGCCACCACAGCATCATGGGCATGGGGCTGGCGTGGCACAGATGCAGCGCAGCCGCGAGGGTCGCAGGGGTCTCTGGTGGGCCATTCAAGGCCAATGCCGTTTCGGTCGGAAGGTACACACAAGCCCCCGTGCGCGGGGATGAGGCCTTTGGGTTCAGGCCACTGCTCGCGGGGTGCGCCGTATTTTCGAGCAGGAAAGGCGGTTTTCGACAGCTCATCCGTAATGTGCCTGAGTACGGCCTTGCCTTTGGCGCTCGATTTGGTGCCCGCCCTTGTCCCTCCCCTTGTCCCTTCAATTGTTTAGAACTAAACTATTTGCCAACACACGGTTGACGCGCAAAGTGCGCGCCGGCTGGACCAGGAGTTGTCATGAAGATCGTCTGCATGGGCGGCGGGCCGGCCGGCCTGTACTTTGCGCTGTTGATGAAGCAGCTCGATCCCGCGCACACGATCACGGTGGTCGAGCGCAACAAGCCCTACGACACCTTTGGTTGGGGCGTGGTGTTTTCCGATGCGACGATGGAGAACATGCGTGCCTGGGACGCGCCAACGGCCGATGCGATCGAGCAGGCTTTCAACCATTGGGACGACATCGAGTTGCTGTTCAAGGGCCGTGTCATCCGCTCGGGTGGCCATGGCTTTGTGGGCATTGGGCGCAAGAAGCTGCTCAACATCTTGCAGGCGCGCTGCGAGGCGCTGGGCGTCGAGCTGGTGTTCGAGAGCGAGGCCGACAGCGATCTGGACTTCCCCGACGCCGATCTGGTGGTGGCCTGCGACGGCATCAACTCCCGCGTGCGCGGCCGCTACCCCGAGGTGTTCAAGCCCGACATCGTGACCCGGCCCAACCGCTACATCTGGCTGGGCACGAACAAGCTCTACGACGCCTTCACCTTCCTGTTCGAGAAGACCGAGCATGGCTGGTTCCAGGCCCATGTCTACAAGTTCGACGAGAACACCACCACCTTCATCGTTGAATGCCCCGAGTCGGTCTGGCTGGCCCACGGCCTGGACAAGGCCGATCAGGAGGAGTCGATCGCGTTTTGCGAGAAGGTGTTTGCCGCCAACTTGCAAGGCGCCAAGCTGATGACCAATGCTCGCCACCTGCGCGGCTCGGCCTGGCTCAATTTTCAGCGCGTGGTCTGTGACCACTGGTGGCTGCGCAACGCGCAAGGCAGCCATGTGGTGCTCATGGGCGATGCGGTGCACACCGCGCATTTTGCGATCGGCTCGGGCACCAAGCTGGCGATCGAAGACGCGATCGAGCTCACGCGCCAGTTCAAGCGCCTGGGCGATGAGCCGGCGCGCCTGCCCGATGTGCTCAAGGCCTACCAGGAGGCGCGGCGGGTGGAGACGCTGCGCATCCAGAACGCCGCCTGGAACGCGATGGAGTGGTTTGAGGTCTGTGGCAGCCGCTATTGCGACCAGCTCGAGCCCGAGCAGTTCATGTACTCCATGCTCACGCGCAGCCAGCGCATCAGCCATGAAAACCTGCGTCTGCGCGACAAGGCCTGGCTCGAGGGCTATGAGAGCTGGTTCGCCCAGCGCGCTGGCGTGCGGGTGACGGGCACGCCGCCGCCGCCGATGTTTACGCCCTACACCGTGCGTGGCGTGACGCTTAAAAACCGCATCGTCGTCTCGCCGATGGCGCAGTACTCGGCTTTCGATGGGCAGGTGGGCGAGTACCACCTGGTGCATCTGGGCGCGCGCGCCCTCGGTGGCGCCGCGCTGGTGATGGCCGAGATGACTTGCGTCAGTGCCGATGGCCGCATCACGCCGGGCTGCCCGGGCCTGTACCGGCCCGAGCACACCCAAGCGTTTGCCCGCATCGCCCATTGGATCCATACCCACACCGATGCCAAGTTCGGCATCCAGATCGGCCATGCCGGCGCCAAGGGCTCGACCCGCCGCGCCTGGGATGGCATCGATCAGCCCCTGCCCGAGGGCGGGGGCGAGCCCAACTGGCCCCTCATCTCGGCCTCGCCGCAGCAGTATCTGGAGGGCGTGAGCCAGTGGTCTCGCGCCATGACGCGCGACGACATGGACCAGGTGCGCGAGCGCTTTGTCGCGAGCACCCGCGCGGCCGCGCAGGCCGGCGCCGATTGGCTCGAGCTGCACTGCGCGCACGGCTATCTGCTGTCGAGTTTTATTTCGCCGCTGACCAACCGGCGCAGCGACGAGTATGGCGGCAGCCTGCAAAACCGCCTGCGCTACCCGCTGGAGGTGTTCGCTGCGGTGCGGGCCGCCTGGCCCGACCAGCTGCCCATCTCGGTGCGTATTTCCGCGCACGACTGGGTCGAAGGCGGCATCACCCCGGAAGATGCAGTGCAGATTGCGCGTGCCTTCAAGGACGCCGGCGCTGACTTGATCGATTGTTCATCGGGGCAGGTGAGCAAGAAAGAAAAGCCGGTCTACGGGCGCATGTTCCAGACCCCTTTTGCTGACCGCATCCGGCAGGAGGCGGGCATTGCCACCATCGCAGTCGGTGCGATCAGCGAGGCCGACCATGCCAACAGCATCTTGGCTGCCGGCCGGGCCGATTTGTGTGCGGTGGCTCGGCCCCACC
>CANHDQ010000042.1 GCA_947459405.1 Comamonadaceae bacterium | reverse complement strand
TGGGGCTTGGGCTGGTCCGGTCCCGGACCTCGTAGCGGGTGCGTGTGAACAGCAGCATCCCGATGACCATCAAGGCGGCGACGCAGACGACCCAGACCATTTCAGGGATGGTGCGAGTCGCTCCGGGGGGCGCTGCTCCATCGAAGGCCGCTTTCCGGGCGGCAGGGGCCCCTTCGGCTTCATGAACGGCGATGGTCGCGCGCAAGGCCAGCAACTGCGCCCGGGCCTGGTCGGCCGGCACGCTGCTCGCCTGTTGGGCCGTGGGCAGTTGCAGGCGCAAGCCGGTCAGGTGCCGGTTGCCCCCCGAGAAAGCCTGCGGATTTTGCTGCATCAGTGCCAGCAGAAACTGCTCAAGCGTTACCTCGGCAGGCGCATGTTCCAGCGCAAACTCGAGCGCCGACTGCCCAGGCTTGACTTCGGGCCAGTCAGCCGATGCGCTCGCGTCGGCCATTGTGGTGACCGGTGCGGCCGCTGCGGTCGTTCCGGTCGCGCTTTTTGCGTTGGTGGCGTTGGTTGTGGGGCCGGGCGCATCCGATTGCGCATGCACGCCGCCGCATGACAGCGCCAGCAGCAAGGACCAGGCTGCAAGCCCCTGCTTGAAGGCGCGGGCTTGTCGGCGGGGCTTGAACGGCATGTGAAGGGGCTGAGGGTTGTTGCGCATCGGGCCCAGACCTTAACACCAAACCCCAACCGGCCCAAGCGGCAGGTCGGCCGGTGTGCGGTGCTTGGTGCAGATCTTTCGGTATGGGTGGGCTTACTGCTCGAGCAAGATGCGCAGCATGCGCCGCAGCGGCTCGGCCGCGCCCCAGAGCAGTTGGTCGCCAATGGTGAAGGCGCCGAGGTACTGCGGTCCCATGGCCATCTTGCGCAGGCGACCCACCGGGATGGTCATGGTGCCCGTCACCGCCACGGGCGTGAGGTCCTTGAGCGTGGCCTCACGCGTGTTGGGCACCACCTTGACCCAGGCGTTGTCGGCGGCAATCATCGCCTCGATGTCGGCCAGCGGCACGTCCTTCTTGAGTTTGAAGGTCAGCGCCTGGCTGTGGCAGCGCATGGCGCCCACCCGCACGCAAAAGCCGTCGACCGGCACGGCTGGGCTGCCATAGCCTTCGCCCTGGCCCAAAATCTTGTTGGTTTCGGCCATGCCCTTCCATTCTTCCCGCGAGACGCCGTTGCCCAGGTCCTTGTCGATCCAGGGAATGAGCGAGCCGCCCAGCGGCACCCCAAACTGGGCCGTCTCGTCGGCGCCAAGCGCGCGCTGGCGGGCAATGACCTGGCGGTCGATCTCGAGGATGGCGCTCTTGGGGTCGTCCAGCAGGGACTTGACCTGCGCGTTGAGCGTGCCGAACTGGGTGAGCAGCTCGCGCATGTGCTGCGCGCCGCCGCCCGAGGCCGCCTGGTAGGTTTGGGTGCTCATCCACTCGACCAGGCCGGCCTTGTAGAGTGCGCCTACGCCCATGAGCATGCAGCTGACGGTGCAGTTGCCACCGATCCAGTTCAGGCCGCCCTTGTGCAGCGCGCTGTCAATCACCGGCCGGTTGACCGGATCGAGGATGATGACCGCATCGTCCTTCATGCGCAGGCTCGAAGCGGCATCGATCCAGTGCCCCTTCCAGCCGGCGGCGCGCAGCTTGGGGAACACGTCAGTCGTGTAGTCGCCGCCCTGGCAGCTGATGATCACGGCGCACTTCTTGAGCGCCTCGATGTCGCCTGCATCCTTGAGCGTGCGCTCGTTCTTGGCCATCGCGGGCGCTGCGCCGCCAGCGTTGGAGGTCGAGAAAAAGACCGGCTCGATCAGATCGAAGTCACGCTCGGCCTGCATGCGATCCATCAGGACCGAGCCGACCATGCCGCGCCAGCCGACCAGGCCAACGAGAGACGAGGGGAGTTTCATGGGGATGCCCTTTCAAGTTCAAGAGGGGGAGGCCTTTGAACCCGGCTCATCGAGCCGGCAGGGCACGACGAACCAGGCTGGATCAGCCCTTAATCGTCGTGGTTTTGGTGAGGGTGCGAGTCGATGCGCAGCGGCGCGCGCCGACCTGAAGGCCAGTGTTGCAATCAAAGCGGGCGCAAATACACATGCCCCTATTGTAGGGCAGGTTTTGGCGGGCGCATGGCACTGGCGGGCGAGCCTTACGCAGCTGCGCGCCAGGGCCATGCGCAATCTTTGAGCGCCGCGCTGGGGCTTGTTGGAGCCTTCAGCGGTGGCTCTTGCGCCTGACTAGACTTGCACGATGCCCCAGACCCACACCTGCACCGTGCACACGGGCGCCCATTCGGCAGGGGCCCCCGCTTCGGCCGGCGCCCCGTTACAAACCGGTGGGCAGCGCTGGTACGACCGGCTGGGCCTGCTGCTCGAGTCAACCGGTGAGGGCATCTTCGGTATCGATTTGCAGGGCCACTGCGTCTTCATCAACCGGGCCGGGGCGCGCATGCTGGGCTATGAGCCCTCCGAGGTGCTGGGGCGCAACATGCACGAGCTGACCCACCACACGCATCCCGATGGTCGCGCCTATGCGGTGGAGCACTGCCCGATCTTCAATGCGTTTCGGCAAGGCTTGCCCTGCCGCATTGACAGCGAACTGTTCTGGCATCGTGATGGCTCGGGCTTTGCCGTGGAGTATTCAAGCTACCCCATCCTCGATGGCGAGTTGGTGCTCGGTGCGGTGATCACCTTTGTCGATATCACCGAGCGCCGGCGGGCCGCCGATGCCTTGCAGCGGGCCAAGCAGGAGCTGCAGCTGCGCGTGCACGAGCGTACCGTCGAGCTGGCCGATGCACTCAAGCGCACGCGCGAGCTGGCTGCCTACTCCGAGGCGGTGCGTGAAGAAGAGCGCACCCGCATTGCGCGCGAGGTGCACGACGAGTTGGGCAGCCTGCTGGTGGCTCTGAAGATGGATGTCAACTGGGTCGACAAGCGCTTGGCCGAGCAGGACCAGCGCAGCGAGCACGAGGCACAGGCCATGCAGGCGCGCCTGCGTAGCAAGTGCCGTGACATGAGTCGGCTGATTGAAACCGCCGTTGACAATGTGGGGCGCATCATCACCGATCTGCGACCGAGCATTCTCGACCATCAGGGTCTGTGGGCGGCCATCGAATGGCAGGCCCGCGAGTTTGTGCGTTCGGCCGAAATGCGGCTGGACTTGCAGATGCAGGTTGATGAAGCACTCGAATTGCCCGAGCCGCAAACCATCGCGGTGTTCCGGATTTTTCAGGAGATGCTCAGCAACGTAGGACGGCATGCGCGCGCCACGTGCGTGCGCATCGAGTTGGGTGTGCACGAGGGCCAGCTGCGTTTGCAGCTCAGCGACGACGGGCGCGGCGCCGATCACGCTGCCTTTGAGGCCACCGACGCCTACGGCGTGATGGGCATGCGCGAGCGCGCCCGCCATTTCGGCGGTACGCTTGAGGTCTGGAGCGCGCCGGGCCAGGGCTGTCGCCTGACCTTGCGCATGCCTTTGGGTGTTTTGGCCGCAGGGCCCGGACTGTGAGCGCCAAGCCCCTGCGCGTGCTGCTTGGCGATGACCACCGCATCGTGCGGGCGGGCATACGCCAGGTGCTGGCCGATGCGCCCGAGGTGCAGGTGGTGGCTGAGGCCAGCAACGGCCCCGAGGTGCTCGAGCAGGTCGAGCGTCTGTCCGCGGCGCTCGATGTGGTGCTGCTGGACATCGCCTTGCCTGCGCGCGACGGGCTCGATGTGCTGCAGGCCATCAAACGCGACTGGCCGCGTGTGTCGGTGCTGATGCTCAGCACCTACCCGGAGAGCCAGTATGCCGCCCGCGCCATTAAGCTCGGCGCTTCGGGTTACCTCAACAAGAGCGCTGATCCCGACGACATGGTCGCTGCGGTGCGCAAGGTGGCCGCAGGCGGCATCTATCTGAGCCCGGCGGCTGCGCAGGCTGTGGCCGAGTCGGTGGCGGCGGTGGCCAGCGGCGCCAAGGTGGGGGCAGAGACGCTCTCGCATCGCGAGCATCAGGTGTTTCGCCTGCTGGTGACCGGTATGAGTGTGACCCAAATTGGTGCGCAATTGGGTCTGGCACCCAATACGGTGAGCACTTATCGTGCACGCGTGCTCGAAAAAACCGGTACGCGCAACGATGTGGAGCTGGCTTTGTACGCGCAGCGCCTGGCGCCATCGCCTTCTGCGCGCTAGGGCTGGGCCTGGTTTGAGCCTCTATCAGGTGATTTTGTAGGGGCAGCCCTACACCGTTGTCCACGGTCATCGGCGATTTGGCCCCGGCGCGGCTCTTTGGGGCCCCAAAAACGGCGCGCCGCGCATTTCAGGCCCGCTGTTTGCTCAAGGCTTCACATCTTGTTTCTGCGAGGTGCTGCCATGAGCCAATTCTTCGATCCGTACAACGCCGACCGTCCCTTGATGATGCGCTGCAGCTGCGGTCGTCACGAAACCCCCGAGGAGCATCAGCGTGAGCTTGATGCGCAGGCGGCGGCGCAGGTGCTCAAGCAGCGCAGCCAAACCAGCGCGTTTGAGGCCTACAGCAATGAGTTCATCGAGGCCACCTTGGTCAAGTCCCTGTTTCCGCAAGACGAGGTGCGTCGCCGCTTTTTGCGCGCAGTTGGCCGCGGCACGGCCATGGCCGCGATTTCCAGCGTGTTGCCGGTGGCCAGCTTGCAGGCCATGGCTCAGGAGCGGGGCCAGCTCGAAAAGCGCAATCTCAAAGTGGGCTTCATCCCGATCACCTGCGCCACGCCTTTGATCATGGCCCACCCCCTGGGCTTTTACAAGCGCGAGGGCCTGGATGTGGAGGTGGTCAAGACGGCCGGCTGGGCGCTCATTCGCGACAAGATGATCAACAAAGAGTACGACGCGACGCACTTTCTTTCGCCCATGCCGCTGGCCATCACCATGGGCCTGGGCTCGACCGCCACGCCCATGCATGTGGCGACAATTCAAAACACCAACGGCCAGGCCATCACGCTGGCCAACAAGCACAAGGACAAGCGCGATCCCAAGATGTGGAAGGGCTTCAAGTTTGCTGTGCCCTTTGAGTATTCGATGCACAACTTCCTGCTGCGCTACTACGTGGCCGAAGCAGGGCTGGACCCCGACCGCGACATCCAGATCCGTGTGGTGCCGCCGCCCGAGATGGTGGCCAACCTGCGAGCAGGCAACATTGATGGCTACTTGGGGCCCGATCCCTTCAATCAGCGGGCGGTTTACGAGGAAATCGGCTTTTTGCATCTTTTGACCAAGGATCTGTGGAGCGGGCATCCCTGCTGCGCCTTTGGCACGTCGGCCGAATTCATTCGCCAAAACCCCAACACCTTCGCCGCGCTTTACCGTTCGGTGTTGACGGCTGCAGCGATGGCACGTGACCCGAAAAACCGCGAGCTCATTGCCAAGGTGATCGCGCCCCAGGCCTACCTGAACCAGCCAGAGATCGTGCTCACGCAGGTGCTCACGGGTCGCTTTGCAGACGGCCTGGGCGGCATCCAGAACGTGCCTGATCGCGCCGATTTCGATCCCATCCCCTGGCAGTCGATGGCCGTCTGGATGCTCACCCAGATGAAGCGCTGGGGCTATATCAAGGGCGACGTCAACTACCGCCAGATCGCCGAGCAGGTGTTTTTGCTCACCGACGCCAAGCGGCACATGAAGTCGCTCGACCAGAAGGTGCCCGATGGCGCCTACCCCAAGTTCAGGGTGATGGGTCGCGAGTTCGATCCTGCCAGGGCCGACGCATACGCAAAGAGCTTTGCCATCGGGCGAGCCGGTTGAGGAGCGGCCGTGCAGTCACTCAAACTCAAGGCCAGTTTGCTGTCGGTGCTGATGCTGGCCCTGCTGCTGTCGATCTGGCACATCGCCACGCAGCAGCGCCAGGTCCTGCCCGTTGCGGCGCCTGCTTTGACAGCCGAGCAGATCGAGTACCAGAAGATGCTGGGCAAGGACCCGACCGCCTCGGCAGCAGCCCCGCAGGGCGCCAAGGCGACCGGCTTTCCGACGCCGGCCCAGATGGGTCAGACCGTCTGGAAGCATCTGTCCGATCCGCTGTACGACAACGGCCCCAACGACAAAGGCATCCTGATTCAGTTGGCCCATTCGCTGGGGCGGGTTGCGCTAGGCTTTTTGCTGGCCTGCGTCGTGGCCGTGCCGCTGGGCTTTGTGATTGGCATGTCGCCGCTGCTGCACCGCGCTTTCGACCCTTTCATTCAGGTGCTCAAGCCCATCAGCCCGCTGGCCTGGATGCCGCTGGCGCTCTACACCATCAAGGACTCTTCGGTGTCGGGTATTTTTGTGATCTTCATTTGCTCGGTTTGGCCGATGCTGATCAACACCGCCTTCGGCGTGGCCTCGGTCCGGCGCGATTGGCTCAATGTCGCGGCTACCTTGGAAGTCAGTCCGCTGCGCAAGGCCTTTGAGGTGATCTTGCCCGCAGCAGCACCCACCATCTTGACCGGCATGCGCATCAGCATGGGCATTGCCTGGCTGGTGATCGTGGCCGCCGAGATGTTGGTGGGCGGAACTGGTATTGGCTACTTCGTGTGGAACGAGTGGAACAACCTGTCACTGACCAATGTGATTTTCGCGATCTTGGTGATCGGGGTCGTCGGCATGCTGCTCGACCTGTCGTTTGCGCGGCTGCAAAAGGCGGTGACCTATGTGGAGTGAGATGCGCCATCAGGCCAGTCAGCTCGCAGAGCCAACTCCAGCGAGCCCGTCAGATGGGGCCGGCCTAGCCGGGCCGAGCGGCCGCCTTGCGGCAAAGGAAAACGTCATGGACAGCTTTTTGAAGGTCGAGCAGTTGAGCAAGTCCTTCGTGGCAGGCAAGCCGGTGTTTGACGACGTCTCGTTTGGCTTAAGGCGCGGCGAGTTCGTATGCATCATTGGTCATTCGGGCTGCGGCAAGACCACGGTGCTCAATGTGCTGGCCGGCCTGGATAAGGCCAGCTCGGGCCACGTCTTCATGGACGGACGAGAGGTGCGGGGGCCCAGCCTGGAGCGCGGTGTGGTGTTTCAGGGCCATGCCCTTATGCCTTGGCTCAGTGTTCGGCAAAACATTGCCTTTGCGGTCAAGTCCCGCTGGAGCGATTGGTCGGCCGGACAGATCGACGCGCATGTGGAGAAATACGTGGCGCTCGTAGGCCTGAAGGCTGCCATCGACAAGAAGCCCTCGCAGCTGTCGGGTGGCATGAAGCAGCGCGTGGGCATTGCGCGCGCCTTCGCGATCCAGCCCAAGATGCTGTTGCTCGATGAGCCATTTGGTGCGCTCGATGCGCTCACCCGCGGCAGCATCCAGGACGAGCTCATCGAGATCGTGCGCCAGACCGAGCAAACCGTTTTCATGATCACCCACGATGTGGACGAGGCCATCTTCTTGGCTGATCGCATCTTGCTCATGAGCAATGGCGCGCAGACCGACGCAGGTTATGTGCCCGGCGGCATTGCCGAGGTGGTGGTCAACACTCTGCCTGGCGATCGCAAGCGTGCCAACTTGCATCACCTGGACGGCTACTACGAATTGCGAAACCACATCGTCGATTTCCTGGTCACCCGGGCCAAGCCACACGATGCGCACTGAGTCCGACCCCATTTCATTTTCAACTGAGCAACGGAGAAAAACATGAACCGCAACGACGTGACCGAAAAAATCATCACCGTCAAGGTGTCCAAGGGCATCAAATGGGAAGATGTGGCCAAGAAGGTCGGGCACAGCAAGGAGTGGACCACGGCGCTGTGCCTCGGCCAGATGACAGCCACGGCCGCGCAGGCCAAGGCCTTGGGCAAGGTCTTCGGGCTCACCGCTGAGGAGCAAAAATGGCTGCAAGTGGTGCCCTATAAGGGCTCGTTGCCAACGGCTGTGCCTACCGACCCGCTCATCTACCGCTGGTATGAAATCGTCAGCGTCTACGGCACCACCATCAAGGAGCTGATTCACGAGGAGTTTGGTGACGGCATCATGAGCGCGATCGACTTCAGCATGGATATCGTGCGCCAGCCTGATCCCAAAGGCGATCGGGTCAACGTGGTGCTCTCGGGCAAGTTCCTACCCTACAAGACCTACTGAGGCCGGCGCGCCTTTACGCCCCAAGCCGCCTCAATTGCGAGAGGCCGCTATTGCGCCTTGATGCCGGCGGCGCGGATCACATCGCTCAGGCGCTCGCGGTCGCGCCGGATGCGTGCGTCAAAGTCAGCGGTGCTGCCGCCGATGGCCTCGCCGCCGGCGGTCTTGATGATCTCGACGAAGGCCGGGTCACGCAAGGCCTTGTCGGCTTCGGCTTGCAGCCGCGCGATGACTTCGGGCGGCGTGCGGGCCGCTGCGAGCAGACCAAACCAGCCATTGAGCTCAAAATCGCTCAGGCCCAGCGCCTCGTTGACGGTGGGTACATCGGGCAGCTGCGGCGATCGCTTCATGGCAGTCACCGCCAGCGCCCTGAGCTTGCCGGCCTTGACGAACTGCAGCGCCACCGGCAGGTTGACGAAACCCACGCCGAGGATGCCGGCGACATGGTCGTTGGTGGCGGGCGCCAGGCCCTGATAGGGCACATGCGTGAGTTTGATGCCGGTGCGGTGGGCCAGCAGCTCGCCTGCCAGGTGCCCCGAGCTGCCAATGCCCGGCGAGCCATGGTTGATGGTGCCTGGCGCATTGCGCGCCATCTGCACCAGCTCGCGCAGCGTCTGGGCGGGCACGCTGGGGTGTACCGTGATCACATTGACCATTGAGGCGACTTCGATGATCGGCGCCAGATCGGTGGCCGGGTTGAACGGCAGCTTGGCAAATAGCGCCGGGTTGCTCGCCAAAGTGATGCCGTTGAACAGCAAGGTGTAGCCGTCTGGCGCCGACTTGGCCACGAAATCGGTGCCGATGTTGGTCGCAGCCCCGGGCTTGTACTCGACCACAAAGGGCTGACCCATCGCCGCCTGCATGCGCTGGCCCAGGGCTCGGGCAAAGATGTCGGCAGTGCCACCGGGCGGCGCCGGCACGATGATCTTGACCGGCTTGCTGGGATAGGCCTGGGCATAAGCTGGCGCTGCACCCGCGACAAGGGCGAGCGCGGTCAGGGCTTGGCGTCTTTGCATGAGGGTCTCCGGTGAAGGGCGATGGCCTGCGATCGCCCGATTATGGTGGGTGCAAGCCTATCGAACACCGGGTTTGTCCCCAGGTTGGGGGTGCTGCAACGAAGCTGGTTACAGGAGCGCCGCTCTCGGCATTAAAGCGCCGTCATCGCGCGGCACGAAGCGATCCATCGGGCGTTGTGTGAAGACCTGGATTGCCACGGCGCTGCGCGCCTCGCAATGACCGATTTTGCGGCGCACCTTGCAAAGACTTAGATGGAGTGACAGCGCCCCGCACCGTGATTGCACCCCTGCCGTCATCGCGAGGGACGAAGCGATCCATCGGGCGTGGTGTGAAGACCTGGATTGCCACGGCGCTGCGCGCCTCGCAATGACCGATCTTGCGGCGCACCTGGCAATGACAGATTCTGCGGCGCGCCGTCGCAATGACGGGGCGGGCCCGCAATGGCGGAGAGTGCCCCCCCGATTTAGCTCAGTGCCTTGAGCACGGCCTGGCCCATTTGCGCCGTGCTGACCTTTTGGGTGCCCGGGCTGTAGATGTCGGCGGTGCGATAGCCCTGCGCCAGCACTTTTTTGACGGCCGCTTCGATGCGATCGGCTGCCTCGGTTTGGTTCAGGCTAAAGCGCAGCATCATCGCTGCCGACAAGATGGTGGCCAGGGGGTTGGCGATACCTTTGCCGGCAATGTCGGGTGCGCTGCCGTGGCTGGGCTCGTACAGGCCCTGGTTCTGGGTGTTCAGGCTGGCCGAAGGCAGCATGCCGATGGATCCGGTGAGCATGGAGGCCTCGTCCGAGAGGATGTCGCCAAACATGTTGCCCGTCACCACCACGTCAAAGCGTTTGGGCTCCTTGACCAGTTGCATCGCGGCGTTGTCGACGTACATGTGGTCCAGCGCCACATCGGGGTAGTCCTTGTGCACCTCGATCACGATGTCTTTCCAGAACTGGAAGGTCTCCAGCACGTTGGCTTTGTCGACGCTGGTCACGCGCTTGCTGCGCTTGCGCGCCGCTTCAAAGGCCACGCGGGCGATACGCTCGACCTCGGGGCGGGTGTAGCGCATGGTGTCAAACGCCTCGTCAGCGCCGGCAAATGCACCGTCGGGGCTGGTGCGCCTGCCGCGGGGCTGGCCGAAGTAGATGTCGCCGGTCAGCTCGCGAATGATCAGGATGTCCAGGCCCGAGACCAGCTCGGGTTTGAGGCTCGACGCGCCCACGAGCTCTTCGTAGCAGATGGCCGGTCGAAAGTTGGCAAACAGGCCCAGGTTTTTGCGCAGGCCCAAGATGGCCTGCTCGGGCCGCAAGGGGCGATCGAGCTTGTCGTACTTCCAGTCGCCCACGGCGCCGAACAAGATCGCGTCGGCCTGCTTGGCCAGCTTGAGCGTCGATTCGGGCAGTGGGTGGCCGTGCGCTTCGTAGGCCGCACCGCCTACAAGGGCCTGCTCCATTTCAAACTTCAAGCCCAGGGCCTGAAGCACCTTGACGGCCTCGGCCACGATTTCGGTGCCGATGCCGTCACCCGGAAGAATTGCGATTTTCATGATGAACTCATTGGAAGGAATGGGCCAGCCAGGGCTTGGCGGCCAGGCGCTGCGCCTCGAAGCTCTGGATCTTGTCTTTGTGGCGCAGGGTCAGGCCGATGTCGTCCAGGCCGTTGAGCAGGCAGTATTTGCGAAAGGCGTTGACGTCGAAGGCGATTTCTTCTCCCTGGCCCTTGACGATGCGCTGGCGCTCGAGGTCGACCGTAAGCTTGTAGCCCGGAAAGGCGCTGACTTCGTTAAACAGCTGATCGATCTGCGACTCGCTCAGAACGATGGGCAGCAGTCCGCTTTTGAAGCAGTTGTTGAAGAAGATGTCGGCATAGCTGGGCGCCAGGATTGCGCGAAAGCCGTACTGCCCTATGGCCCAGGGCGCGTGCTCGCGTGAGGAGCCGCAGCCGAAGTTCTTGCGCGCCAGCAGGACGCTCGCGCCCTTGTAGCGCGGCCGGTTGAGCACAAAGTCCGGGTTGACCTGGCGCTCGCTTTCGGGCTTGCTGTAGTAGCCCGGATCCTTGTAGCGCCATTCGTCAAACAGATGCGGGCCGAAGCCGGTCTTGCGGATCGACTTGAGGAACTGCTTGGGCATGATGGCGTCGGTGTCAACGTTGGCCCGATCGATCGGGGCGACGATGCCGGTGTGGGTAGAAAACTTTTGCATGAGGATGCCTTCTTGCGGTGATCGGTTGCGGCTCTGGCGTTTCAGCTGAACCTGCGGATGTCGACAAAGTGGCCGTGCACGGCCGCAGCGGCGGCCATGGCCGGGCTGACCAGGTGCGTGCGCCCGCCTGCGCCTTGCCGGCCTTCAAAATTGCGGTTGCTGGTCGAGGCGCAGCGCTCGCCCGGCTCGAGCCGGTCGGCGTTCATGCCCAGGCACATCGAGCAGCCCGGCTGGCGCCACTGGAAGCCGGCAGCGGTGAAGATTTTGTCCAGGCCTTCGGCCTCGGCCTGCGCCTTGACCAGACCCGAGCCGGGCACGGCCAGCGCCAGCTTGACGTTGGGCGCGACGCGCCGGCCGATCTTCTTGAGGATGGCCGCGGCCTCGCGCATGTCTTCGATGCGGCTGTTGGTGCACGAGCCGATGAAGACCTTGTCGACCACGATGTCGTTGATCGGCTTGCCTGGCTGCAGGCCCATATAGGCCAGCGCCCTTTCCATCGCATCGCGCTTGACCGCGTCTTTTTCCTTGTCGGGATCGGGCACGCGGTCTTCGATCGAGAGCACCATCTCGGGCGAGGTGCCCCAGGTCACTTGGGGCCGGATCTGGCTGGCATCGAGCTCGACGACTGCATCGAACGCGGCGTCGGCATCGGAGTGCAAGGTTTTCCAGTACTGCACTGCCAAGTCCCACTCGGGGCCGCCGGCGAATTGCCCAGTCTTGGGGTCGGTGCCCGGGGCCATCGGCCGGCCCTTGACGTATTCGATGGTCTTGGCATCGACCGCCACCAGGCCGGCGCGCGCTCCCGCTTCAATGGCCATGTTGCACACGGTCATGCGGCCTTCCATGCTCAGGTCGCGGATGGCCGAGCCGGCAAACTCGATGGTGTAGCCCGTGCCGCCAGCCGTGCCGATCTTGCCGATGATGGCCAGCACGATGTCCTTGCCGGTCAGACCGGTGGCCAGTTTGCCCTCGACCTTGACGAGCATGTTCTTGGCTTTTTTGGCCAGCAGCGTCTGAGTGGCCAGCACATGCTCGACCTCGCTGGTGCCGATGCCGTGGGCCAGCGCACCAAACGCGCCATGCGTGGCGGTGTGCGAGTCGCCGCAGACCACCGTCATGCCGGGCAGGGTGGCGCCGTTTTCAGGGCCGATCACGTGCACGATGCCCTGGCGCTTGGACAGGAAGGGAAAGTAGGCGGCTGCGCCGAACTCGGCAATGTTCTTGTCGAGCGTGACGATCTGCTCCTTGCTGATCGGATCGGTCAGGCCGTCATAGCCTTTCTCCCAGCCGTCGGTAGGCGTGTTGTGGTCGGCTGTGGCGATCACGGAGCTCACGCGCCAGACCTTGCGACCGGCTTCGCGCAGGCCCTCATAGGCCTGCGGGCTGGTGACCTCGTGCGTGAGGTGTCGGTCGATGTACAAGACCGTTGTGCCGTCTTCTTCGGTGTGCACGACGTGCTCGTCCCAAAGCTTGTCGTAGAGTGTGCGTCCCATGGTGCTCCTTTGTGCGCTCTTGTGGATCAATAAAAGGCCAGGGCGTGCAACATCACGCCACCAGCCGCTGCTGCTGTGAGGGTTGGACCTGCAGATGCTCGACGAGCAGTCGGGCGGTGACCGGCAGGCTGGAAAAATCGCGTGCGACCATGTGCAGCTCACGCTCGGCCCAGGCGTCGAGCAGCCGCACCGACTCGAGCTCGCCCACGCCATGAATCAGTTCGAAGGCGCGCTCGGGCATTACGCCCACGCCCAGGCCGTTGTGAATCATGCGGCACATGGCATCGAGGCTGGTCACATGGATGCGCAGCTTGATGGTGCGCCCCGCTGCGTCGGCTGCCTGGCGCAGCGCCACATAGATGGAACTGGTCGAATGCAGTCCGACCTGATCGAAATCGAGCGTCTCGGCATAGGTTACCCCCCGGCTGCCGGCGAGCCGGTGGCCACGCGGGACGATGAGCACCAGGCGGTCGCGCCGGTAGGGCAGGGCCTGCAGTTCGCCAAAACCGGCGGCCGCGTTGCAGATGCCCAGATCGGCCGCGCCTTCCTGCACCGCCCGGATCACCTCGGCACTGAGGTGCTCTTCCAGATCGATCTTGACCTGATCGTGGGCCCGGATGAAGGCGCCCAGGTCTTCGGGTAGAAACTGAACGATGGCCGAGATGCTCGCATGCACCCGCACATGGCCGCGCACGCCGTCGGCATATTCGCTGAGCTCGCCTTGCATCTTCTCCAGGCTAAAGAGCACCGAGCGGGCATGGTGCAGCAGGCTCTCGCCGGCCGGCGTGAGGTCCACGCCGCGGGTGTGACGGTAGAGCAACTGGGTCCCTACCGCAGCCTCGAGTTCGGACAGGCGCTTGCTCACAGCCGACGCCGCAATGAATTCACGCTCGGCTGCACGCCCGATGCTGCCGAGCTCACACACCGCCACAAACAGCTGCAGCGAGGTCAGATCCATGCGTCGGGCAAAGTTGCGTTCGGAGCTTTTCATCGATTCGGACATCGTATTTGGCGATGCGCTAGCGATTTTGCATTGGGACTGTAGAACTTGCATTCTCCAAACGAGATGGCCGGCTTGCCCTTCAGCGCCTGCCCAGAGAGCAAAGATTAATTGGGGTCAGACCCCAATTAATGCCGGTTGCAAGTGCTTGGGGAGATGGGAGCGCCGGGATGCTCTGCTTCGCGAATGTCCCCCGGGCCGGCCATGCCGGCCCGCCTCCTTTATTTCGCTGCGCAGAGCATCCCATCACTCCCATCCTGCAGAAATTGGGGTCTGACCCCAATTTAGTTTTCATGACGCCTCGCCGCGAGGGCGTGGCTCGTGCTGGCGTTTTGAACCACCAAGTTGGCCGTTGACGCACAAAAAAGCCCGCCGAAGCGGGCTTGGGTTCTCGCGCCGGGCAATCAGCGTTGGGCGAGGGGTTTGACGGTGCGAGCCACCGAGCCGGTGAACAGCTGGCGCGGGCGGCCGATCTTGTACTCGGGGTCGCCGATCATCTCGTTGAGCTGTGCAATCCAGCCCACGGTGCGGGCCAGCGCGAAGATGCCGGTGAACAGGTTGACCGGGATGCCGATGGCGCGCTGCACGATGCCCGAGTAGAAGTCCACGTTGGGGTAGAGCTTGCGCTGCACGAAGTAGTCGTCTTCCAGCGCGATTTTCTCGAGCTGTTTGGCAAGCTTGAACAGGGGATCGTTTTCCAGGCCTAGCTCGGTCAGCACCTCGTTGCAGGTTTCCTGCATGAGTTTGGCGCGCGGGTCGTAGTTTTTGTAGACCCGGTGTCCAAAGCCCATGAGCTTGACGCCCGAGTTCTTGTCCTTGACCTGGCTCATGAACTCGCCCACCTTGGCCACGCCACCCATCTTCTGAATGTCTTCGAGCATGTTCAGGCACGCCTCGTTGGCCCCGCCGTGGGCCGGGCCCCAGAGGCAGGCCACGCCCGCAGCAATGGCGGCAAAGGGGTTGGTGCCCGATGAGCCGCACAGGCGCACGGTGGAGGTGGAGGCGTTTTGCTCGTGGTCGGCGTGCAGGATGAAGATGCGGTCCATGGCGCGCTCGAGCACCGGGTTGACCACATAGTCTTCGCAGGGCACGCCAAACATCATGCGCAGGAAGTTGCCGGCATAGCTCAGGTCGTTCTTCGGATACATGAAGGGCTGGCCGACGCCGTATTTATAGGCCATGGCGACCAGCGTGGGCAGCTTGGCGATCAGGCGGATGGCGGCGATCTCGCGGTGCTTGGGGTTGTTGATGTCGGTGCTGTCGTGATAGAAGGCCGACAGTGCCCCGATCAGGCCGGTGAGCACCGCCATCGGGTGGGCGTCACGGCGAAAGCCGCGCAGGAAAAACTGCATCTGCTCGTTGACCATGGTGTGGTTGGTCACAAGCTTGGTGAAGGCGGTCTTCTCGGTGGCGTTGGGCAGCTCACCGTAGAGCAGCAGGTGGCAGGTTTCCAGAAAGTCGCAATTGACCGCCAGCTGCTCGATGGGATAGCCGCGGTAGAGCAGCTCGCCCTTGTCGCCGTCGATGTAAGTGATGGCCGACTGGCATGAGGCGGTGGACAAAAACCCCGGGTCATAGGTGAACATGCCGGTCTGCGCATAAAGCTTGCGGATGTCGATCACATCGGGCCCGACGCTGCCGTGATAGACGGGCATGTCGATACTGGGGCTGCCGTTGCTGAAGGACAGTGTGGCTTTGTGGTCGGCAAGTTTCATGGCGATTCCTCTTTGGTTCCGTGGGGTTATGGGGCGCTGTGACGCGCAGGGTGGGGCCGGCGCAGCACGTGCAAGATCTCCAGGGCTTGCGCCGAGGCGGCCCTTTCGTCGTCGAGTTGTTCGGGCTGCTTGCGCTGCAGCAGCAGGTCGAGCAGGTCGTTGTCGGACAGCGCCATCAGGTCTTCGAGCCCGCGGGCGTGGCGCACCGTGACGCGGCCCTCGTGCTCGCTGAAGAAGCGCTCGATGAACAGGTCGTTTTCGAGCAGCCCGCGCCGGCAGCGCCAGCGCAGCTTGGACAGGCTGCGCTCGTCAAGGAGGTCGGGAGTGGCGCTGTCCATGGGGCTAGGGCGTGAGCCGGGTTCAGACCGAACGCAGCACCATCATTTCTTTGATCTTGCCGATTGCCTTGGTGGGATTGAGACCCTTGGGGCAGACATCAACACAGTTCATGATGGTGTGGCAGCGAAACAGCCGGTAGGGGTCTTCGAGGTTGTCCAGCCGCGCGGCTGTGGCCTGATCGCGGCTGTCGGCGATGAAGCGGTAGGCCTGCAACAGACCTGCGGGGCCGACGAACTTGTCGGGGTTCCACCAAAAGCTCGGGCAGCTGGTCGAGCAGCTGGCGCACAAGATGCACTCGTACAGACCGTTGAGTTCGTCGCGCTCCTCGGGCGACTGCAGGCGCTCTTTTTCGGGCGGCACGGTGTCGTTGACCAAGTAGGGCTTGATCGAGTTGTACTGCTTGAAAAACTGCGTCATGTCGACGATCAGGTCGCGCACCACAGGCAGCCCAGGCAGCGGCTTGAGCACGATCTCGCCGGGCAGCGTGTTCATGTTGGTCAGGCAGGCCAGGCCGTTCTTGCCATTGATGTTCATGGCGTCGGAGCCGCACACGCCTTCGCGGCACGAGCGGCGAAAGGAGATCGACGGATCGAGTTCCTTGAGCTTCATCAGCGCATCGAGCAGCATGCGCTCGGTGCCCGACAGCTCGATCTCGACCGTCTGCATATAGGGCTTGGCGTCTTTGTCCGGGTCGTAACGATAAATCTTGAAGGTGCGTTTTGCCATGATGAATGCTCCGTGCGCGATCAGAAGGTGCGGACTTTGGGCGGAACCGATTCCACCGTCAGCGGCTTGAGGTTGACCGGCTTGTAGCTCAGGCGGTTGCCCTCGCTGTGCCAGAGGGTGTGCTTCATCCACTCGGCGTCGTTGCGCCCCAGCGGGTACTGCGGGTCATCGGCCGGCCGCTCGTAGTCGTTGACGGTGTGGGCGCCGCGGCATTCCTTGCGCGCTGCTGCCGACGTCATGGTCGCTTGCGCCGACTCGATGAGGTTTTCGACTTCCAGCGCCTCGATGCGCGCGGTGTTAAAGACCTTGGACTTGTCTTTGAGCGCGATGTTTTGCACGCGCTCGCGGATTGCATTGATCTTGCGAACGCCCTCGTCCATGCTCTCCTGGGTGCGAAACACGCCGGCATGCTGCTGCATGGCGCTGCGGATGTCGTTGGCCACCGTCTGGGCGTATTCGCCGTCGGTGGCGTTGTCCAGCCGCGCCAGGCGTGCCAGCGTCCGGTCGGCCGCATCGGCCGGCAGCGCCTTGTGCGTCTTGTTCTTGTCGTTGTAGGCCACGATGTGGTTGCCCGCCGCACGGCCGAACACCAGCAAATCGAGCAGCGAGTTGGTGCCCAGGCGGTTGGCCCCGTGCACCGAGACGCACGAGCATTCGCCCACTGCATACAGGCCGTTGACGATTTTCTGGCCACCCTGACCATCGGGCACCACCACCTGTCCGTTGATGTTCGTCGGGATGCCGCCCATCTGGTAGTGGATGGTGGGCACCACCGGGATGGGTTCGCGGGTGATGTCGACGTTGGCGAAGTTCACGCCGATCTCGTAGACCGAGGGCAGGCGCTTGTGGATGGTCTCGGCGCCCAGGTGGTCGAGTTTGAGCAGCACATAGTCCTTGTTGGGCCCGCAGCCGCGGCCTTCCTTGATTTCCTGGTCCATGCAGCGCGAGACGAAGTCGCGCGGCGCCAGGTCTTTCAAGGTGGGCGCATAGCGCTCCATGAAGCGCTCGCCCTTGCTGTTGCGCAGGATGCCGCCCTCGCCCCTGCAGCCCTCAGTCATGAGGCAGCCAGCGCCATAGATGCCAGTGGGGTGGA
>CANHDQ010000041.1 GCA_947459405.1 Comamonadaceae bacterium | reverse complement strand
GATGCCCATAAAGAAGAGATCAAGATCGGCTACAACATCCGTCGCAAGATCGTGCTCATGGGCGCCTGGATCCTCATCCCCGGTGTGCTCTGGCTCGAGCCCTCAGTCTTTGGGCTGATCGAGCCGGCCGTGGGTCTTTACGCTTACCTGCATGATGTGGGAATGGCTTGGCTTGCGCTGGGTGTGGCGGGCCTGGTGTTTCGCGTCGGCCAGTTGTGGTGGCAAAAGAGCCTGGTCACCGGCCTGGCCTGGGCTTTCAAGATCATCACCGATCCGTTTCACGACATCGCGCTGTACTACAAGGCACCTTGGTACTTGCTGCGCGGCCAGCTCATCGACCCGATGGAGCATGTGCCCCGCCATTGACGGCATGAGCTGGACGCTCCATGAAGGCTGCCCAACTCATATAGAGTGGGCGGCCACCAGGCTTTTAGCGCCTGGCGAGCATTTCCCTGAAGATGGAGCGCTTGATCGAGCGGTTGCTCAATTGCGGATCGCCATGCCACCATCCCGCCTCGCGCATCGCGGTTGCGGCAGCGACAAATCTTTGTGCGACGGCCTCGAAGTGTGCATCGTCATAGTTCAAGCTGAAGATCAGGCGCCCGCTGCCTACCCAGCTCAGGGCCAGACCCTGTTCGCGAAGGTAAAACTGGAACATCCAGTTGTAACGCGAAGGCTCGGTGTAGGTCACGGTCCAGATCGTCGACATCGCTTCGACGCGTACCGGCAGTCGGGCTTGCTCCAGTCGCGCGTTCAGGCTCTGCGCCCGCGCACTCCAGCGCGCATCCAGGCCTTCGTACAGGGCCGCCACCTGCGGTGTTTCGAGTCGGTTCAGAAAGGCGTGCATCGCCCCCATCACATAGGGGTGGGCGTTGAAGGTGCCACGGGCAAAGCAGATGTCAGCCGGCCGGTCTTCGCGAAAGCGCTTCATCCAGCGGCTCTTGCCGCACACCACGCCCACCGGCAGGCCGCCGCCCAGGGTTTTGCCATAGGTGACCATGTCAGCCTGCACGCCAAAGTACTCTTGCGCGCCGCCCGGTGCCAGGCGAAAGCCGACGAATACCTCGTCAAAGATCAGAGCAATGCCGCGCTCGCTGCAGACCTGGCGCAGCTGAGTCAGCCACTGGGCGTAGGCCTGGCGATCGAAATGCGCCTTGCGGCTGCTGTCGACCAGCGAGGAGTCGCCCGGTGCGCTGCTGTTGGGATGCAGTGCCTGCAAGGGGTTGATCAGTACACAGGCAATGTCGCGCCGGCTACGCAGCACCTGCAAGCTGCGCTC
Source organism: Comamonadaceae bacterium (assembly GCA_947459405.1). GTDB lineage: Bacteria > Pseudomonadota > Gammaproteobacteria > Burkholderiales > Burkholderiaceae_C > Polaromonas. The sequence continues at coordinate 16,896 of CANHDQ010000041.1, read as the reverse complement.
GCTCATGTCGGCCAGGGTGTAAGTCTCGCGCGGCGGCAGCGGGTTTCCGGGGCCGGGCTGCACGTCTTCCCACCAGCCATGGTAGGCGCCGGCAAAGCGCACCAGGTGCGAGCGGCCGGTGTGGTACCGCGCCAGTCGCACGGCCTGCATTACCGCTTCAGTGCCCGACATGTGAAAGGTCACCTCCTCCAGGCCCGATATGCGCTGCAGCGATTGGACGTTCTCGAGCACGCAGGGGTGGTAGGCGCCCAGGACTGGACCGAGCTTTTGCACGAGAGCGGCGCCCTCGGCTATGCAGTCCTTGTAAAAGTCGTAGCCCAGCAGGTTGACGCCATAAGAGCCGGTGAGGTCATAAAACGCGTTGCCATCGAGGTCATGCACGAAGACATCGTGGGAGGCGCTCAGAAAGCTGCCCATCACCAGATGCTGGCGCAAATAGGTGCCGTATTGGTAGGGAACCCGGTAGCTGCCGGTAAATTGCAGATCGGGCAGGCCACCGCGCGCCTGCGCCGTCATGGCTGCGGTCTTGGGGTAACGGCTGGCAAATTGCGCGCACAGCTGGGCAAAGGCGGTGCGTCGGCGGGCCACCCATTGGGCCGAGGCGCCATCGGAGGCGAAGAACTCATCTTCGTTGTAGGCATAACCGGGGATCAGCGAGGCCACGCGCTTGGCCATGCGCGAGTGACCGGCCAGCGAGCGGTGTTTGGCCCGGGACAGCTCGAGGCGGCGCTTGGCCTTGGGCAGCAGCCACATCAGCAAGCCCAGGGCGGTGACGGGCAACACCAATTGTTCGTTCATCTCGCGATCTCCATCAGTGAGTCATCGCTTTGTAACGTTCAAATTTGAAACCTTGATGAAAGCCCTCTTTGCGATGAAAAGTTCCCCACTGCGACGCGCCTTGGCCCGGGAAGATCTGAATTTCCTGCTCACCAATCGGGTGCCGCGCAAGCTGCTGACCCACTTCATGGGCTGGTTCAGCCGTATCGAAAGCCCCTGGCTGACCCGCTTGTCGATCGGTGTGTGGCGCCTGTTCACAGACCTCGATCTCAGCGAGGCGCGGCAGCAGCAGTTCAAGAGCCTTCACGCCTGTTTCACCCGCGAGCTGCGGCCCGGTGCCCGGCCCATTGACGCCGACCCAGCCGTACTCAGCAGCCCGAGCGAGGGCATCATCGGTGCCTGCGGCCGCATCGAAGACGCGCTCTTGCTGCAAGCCAAGGGCTTGAGCTATACCTTGCGGGAGCTGTGTGGCCCCAGCCAGGACATCGAGCGTTTTCGCGGCGGCACCTACGTGACCTTGCGCCTGACCTCGGCGATGTACCACCGCTTTCATGCGCCGCACGATGCGCAGGTGGACCACGTCACCTACATCAGTGGCGACACCTGGAATGTCAACCCGGTGGCGCTCGCCCGTGTGGAAAAGCTGTTTTGCCGCAACGAGCGCGCGGTGATCCGCATGCGTCTGCACAACGGCGGCCATCCGATCGCTCTGGTGCCGGTGGCCGCCATCTTGGTGGCCAGCATCCGTCTGCACTTCCTCGATGTCAGGCTGCACCTGCGCTTTAAGGGACCCAACGAAATGCCCTGCGCAGCCACCTGCAGAAAGGGCGAGGAACTCGGCTGGTTCGAGCATGGCTCAACCATCATCGTGCTCGCACCGGCCGGCTTTGTGCTGGCCGAAGGCATCACCAACGGCCGCACCATCCGCATGGGAGAGCCCTTGATGCGCTTGCCGGGCTGAGCGTCAAGTCACCAAGGGCGCTCTGGCGGCGAGCGCTGTGACCCCGGTGGCCCCCGCGAAAGGATTACCGTGGCAAGCAGGGCTTAGACGCCAAACAGGCTGTTACTGGTCAACCCGAAGGCCGCCGTGTTGTTGGCATCGCCCAGGCGGGTGTCGGAGCCGGCAGCCAAAATGATGTCGACGCCCGACAGCTTGGTGGCCAGCAACCTCTCATTGGCAAGCACTTGCAGATGCGGCATCAGAATGATCTGGTTAACGCCCTGGGCGATCAAATCGTCGATGACCGGCTGTAACTGCGTGGCCAGCAGATCCATGTTGTCAACCTCTCCGTTGGCACCGGGCCCGGTCGGAAAGCCGCGCACCCCGGTTCCGGACGGCGAGGAGATCACCTCGAGCAGCTGCGTGATTGCACCGACCCGTCCGATTTTTTGACCGCCCTCATCGAGCACGGCAGACGGCACGATCCGCCCTCTGAGTGTGCTGGCCTGCTCTAGGCCCGCCGCGGCCGTTGTATTGGTCTACCGGCAGTGGGACGCCTCAAGCGGATCGGGTACTTTGGGTCCTTGCCGGACATGGGAGCTGGTATGGACCACTTCGGCTGCAACGGCGATGTGCGCAGCCTCATCCACGACCGTCTGGGCGCTAAAGCAGCCGCCAAAGGAACCGCCTGCGCGCTTCATGATGCGCGAGTCTGGATCCGTGAGGCTGTCCTTGGCCGTGGCCGCGGGGATACCGAAATTGCGCTGGCGCTTGAACGAACGGCGACTGACGGGTGACACCCACATTTTTTGGCGTGAGTGGACCTGCTTGAGCAGCTCATCCGCACGGGCGCCTCAAGCGGCTGGCAGCGCTCGAGGCGCTGACACAAAAGATTCACCGACCCTGCTTACGCTCGAGTGGCGTTCAACTTCAGGAGCCTTCCGTGCGCTTTCCTCTGCTTGCCCTGGCCTTTGCCAGCACCTTCTGCCCACACGTGTCTGCTCAGCAGGAATTCCCAGCCCGCCTCGCCGGCCACGCCGTGTTGCCCGCTGCCAGCTTCATTGCCCCGCCGGCCGATGCGCCCAGCGACCTTCGTGTCTCGGGCAAATTCGCCAACGGCCCGACGCGCATCGAGGCCATCGGCACATCCGAAGGCCGATCGGCCGGACGGCCCACAGGCCTGAAATTGCCGTTTGCCGGACAACCGGTACAGGGCCACTCGGGCATCAAGCACATGCCCGATGGCAGCTTTTGGGTGGTCACTGACAATGGCTTCGGCTCCAAGGCCAACTCGCCCGATGCGGCGCTGTTCTTGTCGCACTACCGCATCGACTGGGCCCAGGGTTCGATCGCGCGAATGAACACCGTCTTCCTGCACGACCCCGACCGCAAGGTTCCATTTCGCATCGTGCACGAAGGCACCGATAAGCGCTACCTGACCGGAGCCGATTTTGATCTGGAGGGCTTTCAGATCATCAATGGCAAATTCTGGATTGGCGAAGAGTTCGGGCCTTATCTGATCCGCGCCGACATGAGCGGCAAGGTCGAGGCGGTGTTTGAAACCATGGCCGACGGCAAGCCTGTGATGTCCCCCGACCACTTTCGCGTGGTCAGCCCCAACCCGGGCCAGACCCTGCCCGATACCGTCAACCTGGGTCGCTCTCGCGGCTATGAGGGCTTGGCCGCATCGCCCGACGGGCGCTTCCTCTACGGCATGCTGGAGGGGCCGCTGTGGGACGCCCAGAAGAAGGACTGGGAGCGCATCGACGGCCAGCAGGTCCTGCGCATCCTCGAGTTCTCGGTGGCGCAAGGCCAATGGACCGGACGGCATTGGAAGTACGTCCTTTCGCCCGGCGCGACGGCCATTGGCGACTTCAACATGCTCGATGACAGCACCGCCTTGGTGATCGAGCGCGACAACGGCGAAGGTACGGCCGACAAAGCCTGCCCAGCCGGCCAGCGCGCCGAAAACTGCTTTCACGACCTGGCCCGTTTCAAGCGGGTGGTCAAGATCGAAATGAATGCGACCAATGCCAATGCACCGGTGCGCAAGATCGCCTACATCGACCTGATGAAAATCCAGGACCCCGATCGCAAGTCACGCAAGCCGCTTGACAATGGCGTGCTGACCTTCCCGTTTTTCACCATCGAAAACGTCGACAAGGTGGACGATCGTCACATCGTGGTGGGCAACGACAACAACCTGCCCTTCTCGTCCTCACGCGATCCAAACAAGGCCGACGACAACGAGTTCATCTTGCTCGAAGTCGCCGACTTTCTTAAGGCTCGCTAAACCCCACCCTGCAAGACCCCGAGCCGGCTGGCTCGGGGCATCGCCATGACCGCTCTTTTACACCCCGCACTCGCTCGCATCCTGACCGGGTTGGCGCTGGGCTTGGCTTGCGCCGGCGCGCCTGCAAAAGCTGGCGCTCAAGAAGCGCTGCCAAGCTTTCACTTCGTAGCCCTCGGTGATTTGCCCTATGGTGCCCCCGCACAGTCGTACCCCTCCTACCGCCAGCTGATCGATCGCATCAATCTGCACCGGCCGGCCTTCAGCATCCACGTGGGCGACATCAAGTCGGGCTCGACCCCGTGCAGCGATGAAGAGTTTGCACGGCAGTTCGAACACTTCCATCGCTTTACTGGTGCCGTTGTCTATACGCCCGGCGACAACGAGTGGACCGACTGTCACCGCAGCAACAACGGGGGCTACGACCCCCTGGAGCGCCTGGCCAGCTTGAGGCGTGTTTTCTTCGCTGGGCCTGGCTCACTGGGCCAAGTCCCGCTGGCGCTGGAGCGGCAATCGCAGCTGATGCCAGCCTTCGCCCGCTACGTCGAAAATCAACGCTGGCATCATCAGGGCGTAGGCTTTGCCACGGTTCACATCGTGGGCAGCAACAACGCACTTGAATCACGCAGCGCTCAGGCAGCGGCCGAGTTTTTTGAGCGCGACCAGGCCAATATCGCCTGGATCAAAGCGGCCTTTGACTGGGCTCAGGCCCAACAAGCGCGCGCTCTGGTGCTGGCCTTGCAGGCCGATGTTTTCGATACGCGCAGCGCCTATGAAGACTTTCCCGGCTGGTCGGGCTTCAAGCGATCCATTGAAGGCACCTTGCTGCCCTTGGCGGCCCGATGGGGAAAACCGGTTTTGGTGATCCACGGAGACAGCCACCAGTTTCGTGTCGACCAACCTTTCACGCTCGCCAAAGCACCCCTGCGCAATATCACCCGCCTGATCGTGCCGGGCGCGGCCGATGTGCGCGCCGTGCGGGTGGAGGTGCGAGCCGGCGGGACATTCGTCTTTGAGCTGATCGACGCCAAGTAAGACTCTAGCAATCCCAAATCAAACGCCCACGAAGTTGCGGCCACGCTGCGAGCGTAGCGCCTCGCTCAGGATCAGGCTGCCCGCTGGCGATGCCCGCAAGTCGCGGCAACGCACCCCGATGTCCTCAAGCCAGGACTGCAGTGACTGCACAGCCTGCCGGCTGGGCAGGGCAAACAAGGTCTGCAACTCTTGACTGACCGCCGCATCCCGCGCCATCGCAAGGTCCATGACCATCGGCAGCCAGACTGCACAGGCCATTCCGTGGGGCACGTTCTCGCGCAGCGTTAAGTCGTAAGACAGGGCATGGGCGAGCGCCGTCTGCGTCTGCGCCATTGCCAGACCGGCCAGCAAGCTTGCATAGGCCAGGCGCTCTCGCAAGGCAGCGTCGTCGGGCCTTTGCAAAAGGGCGGGCAGATGGGTCAGCACAAGACGGGCGGCCTCTTGCGCCAAAGGTCGGCTCATCGGGCTGGCACTGCGGTTCCAGATCGACTCGAGCGCGTGCGACAGCGCGTCCAGGGCGCAGTCGCGGGTGACCGAGGGGGGGCAGCTCAGGCTGAGCTGTGAATCGACCAATGCTCGATCGGGGTAACCGTCCGGCGTAAACCAGGAGCGCTTACAGGCCGGGCTGGCCTGTAAGTCCCAGACAGTCGCCCAGGGCGTGACCTCACTGCCCGTACCCGACGTGGTGGGGCTGCACCACAGCGTGTGGCGCGTGGCTCCTTGGACGATCTGGTTGTCGCGCCAGGCCTGTGCCGCCTCGTCGATCGCCGGCATGACCCATCGCAGCATCTTGCCCAGGTCCAAGGTGGTGCCACCGCCTATGACCCATAGAGCCTTCTGCGACAGCCCCGCCAAAGACGGCCAGATCTGCCTGGCCAGACTCTGCGCCGCATCCAGACTCGACATGCGGTGATCCTGCCAGACCCAGCCCAGGCAGCGCTCGCCCCAACGCTGCAGCCAGCGCAAGCGCATGTCTTGCGTCACTGCCGAGGGATCGGCCAAAACCACGAATTCCTGCGGCGGCTCCACCTGCTCGTGCAGACCCGCGCCAAAGTCAATTTGCACCGGCAAGGGGTGCTTTAGATGAAGCGCTGACGCAGCCATGAAGACAGCAGATCAATCAAAGAAACCGTCACAATGAGAATGAGGAGCACCGCGCAAGTCTGAGCGTACTGAAAGCCGCGGATCACCTCAAACAGCACCACCCCGATACCGCCGGCGCCCACCATACCCACCACGGAGGCTGAACGGACGTTCGACTCGAATCGGTACAAGCAATACGACAGCCACAGCGGCATCACCTGCGGGATCACACCGTAGGCGATCTCAGCGAGCCGATGAGCGCCAGTGGCGCGTATGCCCTCGACGGGGCGCGGATCGATCGCCTCGACCGCCTCGGAAAACAGCTTGGCCAAGGTGCCGGTGGTGTGAACAAACAATGCGAGCACGCCCGCAAACGGTCCGAGCCCCACCGCCACGATGAACAACATCGCAAAAACCATCTCGTTGGTGGCCCTGCATGCATCCATGATGCGGCGCACTGGCTGGTAGACCCAGGCCGGCACGATATTGGACGACGACAGCAGCCCCATGGGCACCGCGGCGACGATAGCCAGCACCGTTCCCCAGAGCGCGATGTGCAGCGTCACCACCATCTCGCGCACATACAAGCGCCAGTCACGAAAATCGGGCGGGAAAAAGTCGCCCGCGTAGGTGCGCATGTTGCCAGCGTCACGGACCAGGTCCAAAGGCCTGATCTCGGCGCCGTGCCAAGCCCAGGCCATGACCAAGGCCAAGCCTGACCACGCCAGCCAGCCGTACCAGGGCATGCGCTCGGTCGCGGCCAGACGCGCGAGCTCCTGCATGCGCTGGGCAGTAGGCAAGGGCAAGGCAGGTCCCACGCTCACCTTTTCAGCGCGGCCAGCTTGCCGTCGATTTCAGCCAGGAGCTTGGCTTTCTCGGCTGCGGCCATTTTGTCGTCGCCCTCAATCTTCAGGCGGTCACGAAACAGCTCGAGCTGGCGGATCGGAATGAGCTGGTCGTTGTTCGATTCGCGAAAGCCGCCATAGTTGTAGATGTTCTTCAAAACGGCCTTTTCAGCCGGATCGGTCTTGGCATAGTTGAGGACGAAATCCTTGACCTTGGCCTTGACGGCTGGGTCCAGATCCTTGCGCCAAACGAAGGGGTCACTCGGGATGAGCGGGCTCTTCCAGATCACACGCAGCTGGGCAAACAGATCGGGACGGGTCGCTTCGAGCCGGCCCACGTCCTCGGTGTTGTTGGCGGCCACATCGACCTGCCGGGCCAAGGTGGCCTGCAGGTTGACACCGTGGCTGGCGCTGCGCACCGTCTTGAACGTGGCGCGCGGATCGATCTTGCGTTGGGCAAAGATGTAGAAGCTGGGCACCAGGTTGCCAGAGGTGGAGTTGGGATCGCCGATGCCGAAGTTGATGTTTTTGCCGTTGGCAAGCACATCGTCAACCGTGCGATACGGGCTGTCCTTGTGGGTGATCAGCAGGGAGTGGTAGCCATAGGTGCCGTCGGCATACATCAGCTGGGCAAACACCTCGCCATTGGCGCGGTCGACGGCCTCCATCGCCGCCTTGTTGCCATACCAGGCGACCTGAATCTTGTTAAAGCGCATCGCCTCGATCACGCCAGCGTAGTCGGGTGCATAGAAGGAGCGAACCTTCAACCCGGTCTTTTTCTCCATGTCGCGGAAGAAAGGCTCCCAGCGCTCGCGCTGAACCGAGGCCGCGTCAGTGGCGATGATGCCAAAGTTGATGTCCTGGGCCTGCGCCGCCAAAGACAAGAGCGCGACCGCAGCGCCTGCGGTCCATTTGCGTAGGGTGTTCATGTGCTGACTCCTAGTGGGGGTAGGTGGAAGGATTAAGTGGCGGCGGCCAACGGCTGGCGCTGGCCGGTCGTCACTTCAGAAAAGCCGGTATCCAAGACCAACTCGTGCGACTGCGAGCCGTAGAGCTTGTGCACCTCGCGGTCGTCGAGTTGGGCCGGGACGCCGTCAAAAACAATGGCACCGTCGCGCAATGCCACGATGCGGTCACAGTAGCGACGGGCCAGCGCGACGTTGTGCAAGCTCATCACCAAGGTAACCTGATGCTGTGTGTTGAGGTCCTGGAGCAGGTCCATCACGCGGCGCGTGGACTCCGGATCCAGCGAGGCCACTGGCTCGTCGGCCAGCACGATGCTCGCGCCCTGGGCCAGGGTGCGAGCAATGGCTGCGCGCTGCTGCTGACCGCCCGAGAGCGTCGACGCTCTTTGCTTGGCCAAATCGGCAAGCCCCACCGCCTCGAGCGCCTGAACGGCCCGCATGCGCTCGGCTTCGTTGAACCGTCCCAGCAGCGTGCGCCAGATCGGCATGGGGGCGAGCAAGCCGGTCAGCACATTGGTCAGCAGCGACATGCGGCCGACCAGATTGAACTGCTGAAAGATGATGCCGGTGTGCTGCCTGAGCAAGCGCGCATCGCTACCCAGTCGACCACCGGCCTGCAGCAAGCGGCCGTTGAGCTTGACGAAGCCAGCGCCCGGGTCAAGCAGCTCCAGCCCACAAAGGCTGCGCAGCAGCGTCGACTTGCCCGAGCCCGAGGCGCCGAGCAAAGCGATGCACTCGCCCGGACGCACCCGCAGACTGGCCTGCTGGAGGGCGCGCGTGCGCTGGTTGAAGGTCTTGCTGGCGTCGACCAACTCGATTGCGTACTCTGGCAATGACATGCCCGAGAGTCTCACCGCCAGACATGACAAGTAAACGACAGGACGGCGTCAGGAATATGACGAACATTCGTCCCACCGACATTCGCCGCATCCAGCACAAACACATCGAGGTCATTACGCGACACGATATGCCGTACCTGCGCATGACGCTGCCACCCAGCAAGGGACACCGCGATTCAGCGGCCCTGGTACTGCTCAAACCAATCGGCAAAGCGCTGCACACCCACGGCCAGCGGCGTGGCCGGTCTAAAGCCGATCCAGGCTTCGAGTTGTGTGCTGTCGCAGGCCGTGGCATGCATGTCGCCGTCCTGGGCCGGCCGCATGATCTTGCGGGCGCTGCGCCCTAGGCTGCGCTCGAGCGCAGCAATGAATTCATGCAGCACCACCGGTTGGCCATTGCCCACATTGAACACCCGGAATGGCGCACTTGCACTGCCCAGACCAGGCCCGTTGCCGGGCGCTGGCAGCTTGTACAGCAGGCGCACGATGGATTCGACAGCGTCATCAATGTAGGTGAAATCGCGTAGGCTTTGACCTTGGTTGTAGACCTCGATCGACTCGCCTGCACAGATGGCCTGCGCGAACCTGTAGGGCGCCATGTCGGGCCGACCCCAGGGGCCGTAGACCGTGAACAGGCGTACGCCAGTGGTCGGCAGGCTGTACAGATGGCTGTAGGCATGAGCCATCAGCTCATTGGCTCTCTTGGTCGCCGCATACAGGCTGATCGGATGGTCGACCGCCTGGTTTTCTGTAAAGGGCAGGGTGGTATTGCCCCCGTAAACACTCGAGCTGCTGGCATAGACCAGATGCTGTACGCCATAGTGGCGACAGCCCTCCAGCATGTTCATGAAGCCTTGCAGGTTCGACGCGGCGTAGGCTTGCGGATGGCTTAGGGAATACCTCACGCCGGCCTGCGCCGCCAGGTGTACCACCCGCTCGGGCCGCTCACGCTCGAACAGCGCCAGCAGGCGCGCCGGATCTTCGATACCGAACTCGTGAAACGAAAAACCTTGGTGTAGGCCGAGTTGGGCCAATCGTGCGCGCTTGAGGCGAACGTCGTAGTAGTCGTTGACGTTGTCCAGGCCGACCACCTCATGCCCGTCGCTCAGCAGTCGGGTGGCAGTGTGCATGCCGATAAAGCCGGCGGTGCCGGTGAGCAAAATTCTCATGGGGCTCTATGCTCGCAGCCTGCGCTTCCTTACTCAGCCTTGATCTGCGCCGCCTTGATCACCGGGCCCCACTTGCGGATTTCCTGCTGCACAAAGTCCTGAAACTCGCGCGGGCCGAGGTTGAGGGTCTGCATGCCCATCTCGGCGAGCTTGTTGCGGGTTTCCGGCGCATTGAGCACGCGAGACATCTCGCTGCGCAGCCGCTCGACCACAGCCGGCGGCGTGCGTGCCGGCACCGACAGGCCAAACCAGGCATCGCCGACTGCCCCTGGCACCGTCTCGGCCAGAGTGGGCACCTGGGAAAAGTCGCGATCGCGTTGGCTGCCGGTCAGGGCCAGTGCGCGCACCCGCCCGGCGCGGATGTGCGGCGCCGAGGCAATGAGGGCGTTGAACATCAGGTCGATCTGGCCGCCCAGCAGGTCGTTGAGCGCAGGGCCCGAGCCCTTGTAGGGCACATGGACCATCTGGATCTTGGCCAACTGTTTGAGCAGCTCGCCCGTCAGGTTGCCGGCCGAGCCCACGCCCGCCGAGCCATAACTGAGCTTGCCTGGCTTTTCGCGGGCCAGGGCCAGCAGGTCTTGCACCGTCTTGGCCGGATGGTCGTGGCGCACGATCAGCGCGTTGGCAAAGCTGCCGATCAGCTGCACATGCACAAAGTCTTCGAGCGGCTGGTAGCCGATGTTTTGGCCCATGAGCGGGCCGGTGGTGATGGCTGCGCCATTGCTCAGCACCCAGGTGTAGCCATCGGCCGGCGCACGCGCGGCCAGGTCGGTGCCCAGCACCGAGCCGTTGCCGCCGCGGTTGTCGATGATCACCGCCTGCCCTAGGGCCTGACTCATGCGCTCGGCCAGCAACCGCGCAATCAGATCGCCCGAGCCACCCGGGGCAAAGGGCACGATCCACTTGATCGGCTTGTTGGGATAGGGCGCCTGGGCTTGCGCTGGCAGGCTCAGCCCGCCGAGCGCCAGAGCGGTCAAGGCAGCCAGGACGGACAGGCCGATTGCCCGAAGCCGGGCCAGGGGGCGCTGTGTGATGAACGTAAGCAGGCAGGTCATGGCGCCAAGTCTAGCGCCTGAGCACCCATTGCAAGCCCCGTGCAAGTCTTCCAAGAGCCGCTGCCTTGCAGCGACCGAGCCTGACTTACGGCAGCGCGCAGCCGATCACGGCCGGGAAGGTGGCCAGCCAGGACCAGAAGAAGCGGTTCAGGCCGAAGTACCAAAAGACGAGGAAGTGAAACACCACGGCGCTGGCGCACAGGCCTATGGCCAGGCGCACGTCGAGCAGGGCCAGGGGAAAGCAGCCCTCCCAGACGGTAAAGCCCCAGCTGACAGCGCGCGCAATCGCCGGCCTGCGAAAGACGCTGCGCTCGGGCAGGGGTCCGTAGACGCCGCTGTCCAGAAACGCCGGCAGAGCCGAGCCGTTGCGCCATTCAGGGCGCAGCAATTTGACCCAGCCCGAGACGAAGTAAGAGGTCACGGACTGCAGCGCCACATACCAAAGCCCTGCGCGCCAGCCCAACTCGGGATCGGTCAGCGCGCCGAGCCCGTGGGCGATCAACAGCCCGGTCAAACCGACCAGTGTCATGAAGTCGCTGCCACCGTTGAAGGCGCCGCGCCAGCGCATGAGCAGGGCCAGCGCGATCAAAAAAAGCAACAGCGCGCCGATCAGCGGCAGCAGGCCAGCCATCAGCAGCAGCGACAGCAGCAGACGCATCAGCAGCATGGCGCGGTAGGGGCCGGGGCGCATCAGCACATCGAGCAGCGGGCGCAGCCAGGCGGGGCGCTGGGGCAGCTCGCTGCGCTGCACCGGCCAGTGGCTGACGCGATCGAGCCCGATCAGCCGCAGGTACTCAAGGGTTTGCAGCAGCAGGCTCCAGCCCAGCAGCACCTCAAACGCCCTGACCGCCAGCTCCATGGCTTAGCCTCGGGCCCCGATTGGCCTTGCGGCAGGGGTCTCGGCGGGCATCTTGATCGGCATTTCGGCCGAGCGCAGCATGAGCACGCTGTCGGCGCTCTGCCCGGGCAGGGCGGGCCGCTCCATGCGCAGCTCGAACTGCCAGGCGCTCGGTTGTGCAGCAGGCTGGGTCAGCATGGCTTGATGGCCCCAGGCCCCGCCCATGACGGCCTCATGAGCCAGCCGGCTGACCAGCTGAAAACTCACGCGCTCGCCGATCGATTGACCCTCGGGCAGGTCGTTGATGTCTTGCGCCAGATGGTCAACCAGGTTTTGCTGCGTCAGGGCCAGATTGACGGCGCTGTTGTCGAGCAAATGGCTCAGGCGTCGGCGCAGCCGTGGATAGACCCGTTGCCAGTCGCTCCACGGGCCGCCTGCGTCTTGCCAGCGCACATACAGTCGGGGTGCGCGCCCGACCGCATGAAAGAATTTCCAGTTCGGAAAAAACGCACGCAGGAAAAAGAACCAGGGCCCTTGCAGTGTCTGCCCGCGGTGTTTGAGGCTCCAGGCCAGCAGGCCGAAGTAGGCCAGCACCAGCAGCGCGGTCCATGCCAGCGCGCTGTCCATGGCTTAGCGCTCGATGGCCAGCAGTTCGACTTCAAAGGTCAGGGTGGCCTTGGGCGGGACCACCCCGCCCGCGCCGCGGTCGCCATAGGCGGTCGCTGGCGGGCAGGTCAGCGTGGCTTTGCCGCCGACCTTCATTTTTTGCAGGCCTTCGGTCCAGCAGGGGATGACCCGACCAAGCGGAAAGCTCGCCGGCGCATTGCGCTTGTAGGAGCTGTCAAATTCCTGGCCATTGGCCAGGGTGCCGCGGTAGTGCACCCGCACGGTGTTGCTGGCCAGGGGCGAAGCGCCGGTGCCGGCGGTGGTGTGAACGATGGTCACGCCCGAAGGCAGGGTTTCGGCGGGGGTCTGTGCCCACAGAGGCGCGCCGATCAGCGCAAGACCCGCGGCTGCAACAAAAAGAGTTTTCATGGTGGGGTGTCAGTCAAGTTCAGAGACGGGCACGCAGCTGCAAAACAGGTTGCGGTCGCCCCAGACATTGTCCACCCGTCCCACGGGTGGCCAGTATTTGCCCTGCTTGAGCGCGGGCACTGCAAACGCCGCCTGCTCGCGGCTGTAAGGGTGGGCCCAGGGCTCGGCCAGCACGCTCGCAGCAGTGTGCGGCGCGTTTTTGAGCGGGTTGTCCTCGCGCGGCCAGTGGCCGTTTTCAATCTGGGCGATCTCCTGGCGGATCGCCACCATGGCGTCGATGAATCGGTCGATCTCCTGCAGCGTCTCGCTCTCCGTGGGCTCGACCATGAGCGTGTTGGCCACCGGAAACGACAGGGTGGGCGCATGAAAGCCGTAGTCCATTAGGCGCTTGGCCACGTCTTCGGCCATCACGCCGCAGCTGTCCTTGAAATGGCGCAGGTCCAAGATGCATTCATGGGCCACATGGCCCTGCTCGCTGGCGTACAGCGTCGGGTAGTGCGGCGCCAGGGCGCGGCTGATGTAGTTGGCCGCCAAGATGGCCGCCTCGGTGGCGTGGCGCAGGCCTTCGGCGCCCATCATGCGGCAGTACATCCAGCTGATGGGCAGCACCGCCGCATTGCCCAGCGGTGCGGCCGACACCGCGCCCACCCCATTGACGGGCAGACCCCCAGTGGCGTGGCCAGGCAGGAAGGGCACCAGGTCTTCGACCACGCAGACCGGACCCACGCCGGGGCCACCACCGCCGTGCGGGATGCAGAAGGTTTTGTGCAGGTTCAGGTGGCTGACATCGCCGCCAAACTCGCCGGGGGCGGCCACGCCCACCAAAGCATTCATGTTTGCGCCATCGACGTAAACGCGCCCGCCATGCTGGTGCACGAGTTCGCACAGGGCTTTGACTTGCGTCTCGAACACCCCGTGCGTGCTCGGGTAGGTGATCATCACCGCTGCCAGGTTGGCGCTGTGCTGCTCGCACTTGGCCTTGAGGTCGGCCATGTCGACATTGCCGCGCTCGTCGCAGGCGGTCACCACCACCTGCATGCCCACCATCTGCGCGCTGGCCGGGTTGGTGCCGTGGGCGCTGGCCGGAATCAGGCAGATGTTGCGGTGCCCCTGGCCGTGGGCCTCGTGGTAGGCCTTGATCACGAGCAGGCCGGCGTATTCGCCCTGGCTGCCGGCGTTGGGCTGCAGGCTGATGCCGCTGTAGCCGGTGGCCTCGCACAGCCACTGGCGCAGCTGCCGGTCGAGCTGGGCGTAGCCGTTGAGCTGGTCGCTCGGTGCAAAGGGGTGAATGTGGGCGAACTCGGGCCAGGTGATGGGGATCATCTCGCTGGTCGCGTTGAGCTTCATGGTGCAGCTGCCCAGCGGAATCATGCTGCGGTCGAGCGCGAGGTCTTTGTCCGACAGGCGGCGGATGTAGCGCAGCATGGCCGTTTCACTGTGGTGGCTGTTGAACACCGGGTGGCTCAGGTAGGCGCTGGTGCGACGCAGCTCAAGCGGGATCAGGCTCTCGATGCCTTTTTCGTGCTCGGCCACGCTGGGCAGGAGCTGGCCAGGCTGTGCAAAAAAGCCCCACAGCTGCTCGAGGTCGGCGCGCGTGGTGGTTTCGTCGAGGCTGACGCCCAGCGTGTCGCCGCCGGTGCGGCGCAAATTGCAGCGTGCGTCCAGAGCGCGGCGGGCGATGGTTTCGGTGTCCTTGCCGGTGTGCACGGTCAGCGTGTCGAAGGCAAATTCATTGCGCACCTCCAAGCCCAGGCTGCGCAGCCCACGGGCCAGGATGGCGGTGTAGCTGGCCACGCGTCGGGCGATGCGCTCCAGGCCCTTGGGGCCATGGTAGACCGCGTACATGCTGGCCACCACCGCCGGCAGCACCTGGGCGGTGCAGATGTTGGAGGTGGCTTTTTCGCGGCGGATGTGCTGCTCGCGCGTTTGCAGCGCGAGCCGGTAGGCGCTGTGGCCGTGGGCATCGACGCTCACGCCCACCAGCCGTCCCGGCAGCGAGCGCTTGTACTCGTCGCGGCAGGCCAGGTAGGCCGCGTGCGGCCCGCCCGCGCCCATGGGCATGCCCAGGCGCTGCGTGCTGCCCAGCACGATATCGGCGCCCCATTGGCCCGGTGGCTCAAGCAGCGTCAGCGCGAGTGGATCGGCAGCCACGCAAAACGCGGCCTGCTGCAGGTGTGCGTGCTCGGCCAGCGGCCGCAGGTCGTGCACCATGCCGTCCGTGGCCGGGTATTGCGCCAGGGCGCCGAAATAGTCGCCAGCGGCCATCAGGCTTGACAGCGGCTGCTCGCGGCTCGAGACCTTGACCGTGATGCCCAGCGGCCGCGCGCGCGTCTGGATCACTTCGATGGTTTGCGGATGGCAGTCGCCTGCGACCAAAAACACCGAGCTCTTGCTTTTGACGCTGCGCTTGGCCAGCGTCATGGCCTCAGCCGCTGCGGTGGCCTCGTCGAGCATGGAGGCGTTGGCCACCGGCATGCCGGTGAGGTCGCACACCAGGGTCTGGAAATTGATCAGGGCCTCCATCCGGCCTTGTGAGATCTCGGCCTGATAGGGCGTGTAGGCGGTGTACCAGGCGGGGTTTTCGAGGATGTTGCGCAGGATCACGGTGGGCGTGTGGGTGCCGTGGTAGCCCTGGCCGATGTAGCTCTTGAAGACCTGGTTGCGCTGGGCCAGCGCCTTGAGCTCGGCCAGCGCCTGCGCCTCGCCCACGCCTGGCTCGATGGCCATGTGCGTGCTTCGGGCAATCGATCGAGGCACCACCGCTTCGATCAGTGCACGCCGTGAACTCTGACCGATCGCGGCGAGCATGTGGGCCTCGTCGGCCGCGCTCAGGCCGATGTGGCGGGCGATGAATTCCTGTGGGTTTTCCAGCTCGCTCAAGGGGGCGTTGGAAGACATCAGCATGGCAGGACTCCTGGCAAACGAGACTTTGGGGGTTGCAGGCTTGAGGGCTGCAGGCGGCGCTGCCTCAGCCCGAAAAGCTTTGGTAGGCCGCTTCGTCCATGAGGGCGTCGATCTCGCCGGGCTGGGACAGCTCGACCTTGAAGAACCAACCCGCGCCCATCGGGTCGCTGTTGGCCAGCGACGGATCGGCGCGCAGCGCCTCGTTGACCTCCACGATCTTGCCGCTGACGGGCATGTAGACGTCGGCCGCGGCCTTGACCGATTCGACCACGCCTGCCACGGCTTTGGGCACCAGCGTTGCGCCGACCTCGGGCAGCTCGACAAACACCACGTCGCCCAGCGCGTCTTGGGCATGGTGGGTGATGCCGACCACGGCATGCCCGCCCTCCACGCGTATCCATTCGTGGTCTTCGGTGTACTTGATCATGTTGTGGTCTTTCTGAAGGTTGAGGGTGGGAAAAAGACAGTCAGCCGCGAAAGTAGCGCGGTGCGACAAAGGGCATGGTCAACACGTCCATGGGCACGGTCTTGCCGCGCACGATGGCGTTGACGCGGGTGCCTGCGGCGCAGAAGGCGGGGGGCACATAGCCCATGGCCACCGCCTTGTCGAGGCTGGGAGCGAGCAGGCCGCTGGTGACCTCGCCCACGCGCTGGCCTGTGGCATCCTGCAGCTCGGTGTGTTCGCGCACGGGAATGCGTTCGAGGGCCAACAGGCCCACGCGTTTTTTGTGGATCGGCTCGGTGCCATCGAGCTGGCCCAGCACCGTGGTTGCGCCGGCAAAGCCGCCGGCGCGCGCCCCGCCGGTGCGTCGCACTTTCGGGATGGCCCAGGCCAGGCTCGCTTCAATGGGCGTGACGCGGGTGTCCATGTCGTTGCCATACAGGCACAGCCCGGCTTCCAGGCGCAGTGAGTTGCGCGCGCCCAGGCCTGCAGGCTTGACCTCGGGCTGGGCCAGCAAGGCTTTGGCCAGAGCCTCGGCGTCCTGGGCGCTCACCGATATCTCGTAGCCGTCTTCACCGGTGTAGCCGCTGCGGGTGACGATGCAGGGCAAGCCTGCGACCTGGAATGCGCCACCGGTCATGAACACAAGGGTTTGCACACCAGGGGCCAGCCGCGCCAG
>CANHDQ010000040.1 GCA_947459405.1 Comamonadaceae bacterium | reverse complement strand
TCAGATGGACGTGTGGGCCAAGGTCGTCAAGGACAACCAGATCAAGGCCGACTGAGCGCCGCCTAATCAATCAAGCCTGATTGGGCGGGCCTTCTAAAGGCTGCTCGACGAAGCCCGCCGCAGGCTTCGTTTGGGGCGAAGGCAGCGCAGCGGCGCTGAGGGCTCAGTCTTTGATAGAAATCACGCCGAAGCGGCCGACCTGTTTTTCGAACAGGGTCTCGTTGGTGGTGCGGTCGATGATTTTGACGCCCAGGATCAGCGTGTCGTCCGAATTTTGGGCGCGCAGCTCAAACTTTCTTTGCAGGTCAATGCGCAGCCCCTCCCGGGTTTCCTGTCCCAGGCTGCTGATCTCGTGGACCTTGTAGAGGCCGTAGCGTTGGCCGTTGCGCAGCTCTAGCTCCGTGCCCACCCGACCGGCAAAGCAGGCCAGCACATTGGTGTGCTGCCCGCGAAATCCGCAGGTGACCAAGGCGTAATAGGGGAAGGTGCTGGCCAAGCGAGCGCGCTCGGCCCGCTCGCGCTCGGTCCGTTCGGCCAGACGCTTTTCTTCATCCTGGCGCCGCTGGCGGGCGACCTGCTCGGCCCGCTCTCGCTCGATACGGGCGCGTTCCTCCGCTGCCGCTTGCTCGGCCGCACGTCGGCGCTCGGCTTCCTGTCGTGCCAGACGCGCGGCCTGCTCGGCCTGCTCGGCCTGCTCTCGCTCAATGCGGGCGCGTTCCTCGGCTGCGGCCTGCTCAGCCACCCGTCGCCGCTCGGCTTCCTGCCGGGCTAGACGCGCGGCCTGCTCGAGTTGCTCCTTCTCGCGCCGCGTCTTTTCTTCTGCGGCAAGCATCTCGGCCACCCTGCGGCGTTCGAGTTCAGCCTGCTGTCGCCGGTATTCAGGGCTCTCCTTGAGCCGACGATCCCGCTCCTCAGCTTCTGCCCGCGCCTGGCGCTCGCGCTCCTCGGCCTGCCGCTTGGCCGCCAGTTCGGCATCCCGGCGGGCCTGTTCGGCCTCCCTGCGGCTTTGCTCCTCGCGGGCGGCGCGATCACGCGCCTCACGGACCGCATCGCTTTCGCGCTGATCGGTGGTCCAGGACTTGCCGTCCAGATGGGCGACGACGGCTTTCTCCAAACTGATCGGCGCCAGACGGCCATCGGGCAGGCGCTCGGCATAGTTGGCGCTGCAACGGGACTTCAGCCCGCCGGGCAGGGCGCAGGGATAGTCGCTCGGGTCGTTGACGCCCCACACCCTGGGCACCATGAAGAAGGAGTCGCACTTGGCAAAGACCTCTCGCGCGCCAGGTGTGGTGGGGGCGTCAAGGCTGGCTTGCGGATCGGTTGATTCGAATTTCACGCCACGATGTGTCAAGCCCACTTGCAGGCAGGTTCTCTGCTCGGGCCGCAGCGGTGCGAAAACACGCGCCCACTCGGCTTTGCGTTGTTCCGTGTTGGGCACGGTCGTGACCCTGACCACGCCCGAGCCCGGACAAGCAGGCGTCGACCTCAGTCCGCGGGCGCGAAACTTGCCTTCCCAACGTATCTCAGACACCCCAGGGTCATCGCTTTGAAACTCGACGGTCGCTTCGTAGTTGGGCGGCTCTGCCACCCGCATTTCCTTGCGCGAGCCGATGGTGACCTCGATGCTGCAAGCCATCTCGGCCTTGATCCTGATCGGGATATTGGCCTTTTGGCCGGCGACGGCGGTGGCCACCTCTTGCGCCATCAAGGGGGAGGAAAGCAGGGCGGCGGTCAGTAAAACAAGATGTTTGCGCATGCAATATCCACAGGTCAGAGGGCTCGGGTCACAGCGATGGTTGTCCAAGCTGAGGGCTGCCGCAGCGGCGAGCGGGAAAACAGCGCAGCCCCACAGATCAGCGAATTTTAGCGGGGCTCTCGGCTGCGTGGGGCCCACGCCCTGCGGGTCCACGGACAGCCGCGCGACAATCGCAAGGTCGGCGCCTCTCGATGGGGCCGGCCAAGGCCGTGAACGCGGTCAGATTTCCCCCATCTGCCTTGCGAGGAAGTGACCGATGAGCCCTGGAGAACAAGACATCGCCCTGATGCGCGAGGCGCTTGCGCTGGCTCAGCAGGCTCAGCAGGCTGGCGAGGTGCCGGTGGGCGCTGTGGTGGTGCGCGACGGGGAGGTGATTGGCCGGGGGCATAACGCCCCGATAGGCCATTGCGATCCGACAGCCCATGCCGAAGTGATGGCCCTGCGCGATGCGGCCACGCGACTGGGCAATTACCGGCTCGAGGGCTGCACGCTTTATGTGACGCTCGAGCCCTGTGTGATGTGTACCGGCGCGGTGCTGCACGCGCGCCTGGCCCGGGTGGTCTACGGTGCCGCCGATCCTCGCGCCGGCGCGGCCGGTTCAGCCCTCGACGTGTACGCTCTGCCGTCCCTGAACCCTCACACCGAGGTCAGCGGGGGTGTGCTGGCGCAGGAGTGTGGCCAGTTGCTCAAGGATTTTTTTAGGCCGCGTCGCATCAACGCCGATCCCCTGCGAGAAGACGGCTTGCGCACGCCCGACTCGGCCTTTGACAGTTTGCCCGACTATCCCTGGTCCCCGCACTATGTCAATGACCTGCCCTCGGCAGCCGGTTGGCGCCTGCATTACCTCGATGAAGGACCGCGCGATGCTCCCCTGACCTGGCTGTGCCTGCACGGAAACCCGACCTGGAGCTACGTCTACCGCCGCATGATCCCCGTTTTGTTGGCCGCTGGCCATCGGGTGGTCGCACCCGATATGCTGGGTTTTGGCAAGAGCGACAAGCCCAAGCGCGAGGATTTTCATGGCTTTGAGCGGCATCGGCAGGTTCTGCTCGACTTGGTCGAGCGGCTCGATCTGCAAAGGGTGGTGTTGACCGTGCAGGACTGGGGCGGGATTTTGGGTTTGACCCTGCCCATGCAGGCACCCCAGCGCTACAGCGGCCTTCTGGGCATGAACACCCTGCTGGCCACCGGACAGCAGCCCCTGAGTGCCGGTTTCCTTGCCTGGCGACAGTGGTGCAAGAGTCAGCCGCTCTACGACGTTGGCCGGTTGCTGCTGCGGGGCAACGCCCACCTGAGCGCGGCCGAGGCGGCAGCCTACAGCGCGCCGTTTCCGGATGGGGGCTACCGCGCCGCGCTGCGCGCCTTCCCGCAGCAGGTGCCCGAGAAGGCCGACGATCCGGGCGCTGCCGTGTCCCGCCAGGCCGAGCGGTTTTGGCAGCAAGATTGGCACGGCCGCAGCATGCTGGCCATCGGCTCACAAGATCCTGTGCTGGGCGAGCCGGTCATGCGCCAACTCGTCGCCTCCATCCGGGCGTGTCCCGAGCCTTTGATCCTGCCGCAGGCCGGCCACTTCGTGCAGGAGCATGGCGAGGGCCTCGCCCAAGCAGCCGTGCGACACTTCGCGACTTGATTGGCGAGCAGGCCCCTATGGCGCACATCTTCCTCTACTCTCCCGCCGGCGCAGTGCGCGACAAGACAGCCTTTCGACGTGGTGTGAAGCGCCTGCGTGCGCTCGGCCACGAGGTCGAAATCGATGAATCGGCGCTGGCCAGTTACCAGCGGTTTGCCGGAGATGACGCCACGCGGCTTGCCGCCATTGGCCGTGCCGCGGCCAGCGGCGCCGATCTGGCCATGATCTGCCGTGGCGGCTATGGACTGACCCGCCTGCTGCCGCAATTGCCGTACAAGGCACTGGCCAAGGCCAGCGGGCGTACCCGCTTCGTGGGTCTGAGTGACTTCACTGCCCTGCAATGCGCCTTGCTGGCCAAAACCGGTTCGGTCAGTTGGGCCGGTCCTGCATTGCTCGACGACTTTGGCGGTGAGGCGCAGTGCGACGACATCATGCTGGCCTGTCTGGATGACCTGCTTGCGGGACGCGGTGAAGGCACGGGCTGGCAGTTGCCCAAACTTGAGGCTGCGCATCTGCAGGTGTCGGGCGCCACCCTGTGGGGCGGCAACCTGTCAGTGCTGTGCACGCTGGTGGGCACCCCCTATTTGCCGGATATCAAGAAGGGCATTCTCTTCATTGAGGACGTCAACGAGCACCCCTACCGCGTCGAGCGCATGCTTTCGCAGTTATTGCACGCCGGTGTGTTGGCCCGACAGAAAGCCATTGTCTTTGGCCAGTTCAGCAATTACCGCTTGGTTCCGCACGACAAGGGCTTCAAGCTCGCCAGTGTGGTGGCCTGGCTGCGCACGCAGATCAAGGTGCCGGTGCTCACCGGCTTGCCCTTCGGCCATGTACCCACCAAGGTGCTGCTGCCGGTGGGCGCGCGATGCGACCTGCTGGTGCAAGGCCGTGAGGCGCTGATTCTCTGGGGATCGATCGGGTAAGCAAGGCAGCGCTGCGGCGCTCGCTCCACTGATTGCTGTCCGACACGGGTGCTGGCCAAACACCCACAGCGCCTTGCGGGTGCGGCTTTTAAGCTCATTGCCTGTCGACCCTTGGCACACGCAGCCCGCGTGCCTGCCGGCGATGCGACTGAGGAGCCACACCATGACCGAACCCCAACTGGGCGCCAGCCGCTGGCAGGCCCATCGATCGCTCAGCGAGCCCGTGCTCGAGTCCGTGGAGCAGGAACTCGGCTCTGCCGAGTCCATGCCCTCGAGCGGGCAGCCCAGCGCGACACAAGGCGCGCGCAGCCAGCCCGGCAATGGCATCGACACCTCGGGTCAAGCTTGGTGGATGAGGATGCAGCAGCAACTCAAGCGCCAGGTGAGCCAACGGCCCACGCAGTCGGCCCTACTGGCACTGGGTGTCGGCGCTGCGCTTGTGGCGCTGATGGGCCGCAGCCTGCGGCGATCGAACCGGCGAGATTGAAATGAACACCGCCAACGTGTTTTGGACCTGGCCGAGCCTGTGGGCGCTGCCCAATCTGGATGCGCCACCTCCAGCGCCCTGGGGCGGCCACGGCATGCCGCCGCACCGCGGTGAGATCGATGAGGACGACCCGCGACCCGAGCAAGATCGCCCCCCGGTGCAAGAACCATGGTCCGGGCCGCTGCAGCCTGTGCGCGAACCCGGCCAAGCCACACCCCGCTGGCGTCTGCATTGAAGAGGGCCATGCGGCGTTTAACCGCGTCCGGCGGCGATGGTCATGCCGATGGGCGAGTCGGGCTGAGGGAGGTGGGTCATCGGCTTGGGTGTACAGGCAATGGATTGCTTCGTTCCTCGCAATGACAGGGCAGGGGTGCAATGAGATAGCAGGGACGTGATGACAGGGCGGTGCGGCAGCGACGCACCCGCTGCGTCATTGCGAGGCGCGCAGCGCCGTGGCAATCCATGGCTTTATCCGGTGGCCGATGGATTGCTTCGTTCCTCGTAATGACAGGGCAGGGGTGCAATGAGATAGCAGGGACGCGATGACAGGGCGCAGCTGCGGCAACGCACCCGCTGCGTCATTGCGAGGCGCGCAGCGCCGTGGCAATCCACCAACGTGTGCAACGGCCGAAGCATTGCTTCGCTCCTCGCACTGACAGGGGCGCAATGACAGTCAGGCTGCGCTGCGGTGCAGGCGCTCGATCACTTGGTCCGTGCTCTGGACATCGCCAAAGTTGAACAAGAAACCCGACAGGCTCGTGATGTGCTCCTCTGCCGTGGTGGCGGAGCAGGCGTCGCTGACCATCAGCGTGCGGTAATTGAGCATCATGGCGTCGCGTGCGGTCGACTCGCAGCAAACGTTAGTGGCCGTGCCCGCGATCACGACCGTGTCGATGCCTTGTGCTTGCAGCCTCTGGTGCAGATCAGATGAGCCCTGGATCAAGGCGCTGTAGAGGTATTTGCGCACCCGCCAGTCCTGCGGCTGCGGCTGCAGGTCGGCATACAGTTCGTGCCCAGGATCGCCTTCGGCCATGCAGCGGCTGCGCAGCGCATGGCCCTGGGGTGAAGACAGTTCCTGATGAAAATGGGACCAGCTTTGGTCTGATTCAGGCCGGTAGGTGTTGAGGATCCACACTACGGTGCCGCCCGATTGCCGAACCGCCTGCGCCAGCCGGTTGATCGTCGGGCATGTGCCGGCTGCCGCCGGCACCCAGGCGTGACCTCCCCCCTCCTGGACGAAGCTGTTTTGCATATCGACCACGACCAGCGCCGTTTTTCGCGGCTGCAAGGTCTCAAACGCATGCAATCTGCCTCGTCGTGCGATCACGCGCTCGACCAGTGCGGGCGGCGGATTGAAGGCGGGCATGGTGGTCACGGTGGTCATGGTGCATTCCTCGGGTTGAGCGCGCAAGGCCTCGGATGATCGGCCTTGCGCGCGTTCAGGGCATGTACGTGCCGCCGTTGATGGGCAGGGTCTGCCCGGTGATGTAGCCCGCTGCCGGGCTGATCAGGAACAAAATCGGATCGCTTACGTCCTGGGGCACTGCAATCCGACCCATAGGCACCATTCGCGTGTAGGCTGCCTGATCCAGATTGGATGGGGCGGCCTCGTCGGAGCGGCCCGTGCCGCCGCGCAAGAACGCGGTGTCGACCGCACCGGGGGCCACTGCATTGACCCGCACCCTTGGCGCGTTCTCCAGCGCCAGTTCCTTGACCATCAGGATCATGCCCGCCTTGGCCGGGCCGTAGGCACCGAACATGGGCCTGGCCCAGGCGCCCAGGCCCGACGCCACATGCAGCAAGCTGGCGCGCTCGCTGCGGTGCAGATGGGGCAGGGCCGCACGCGAGATGAAGAAGGCTGCATCCAGGTTGCCGCGCATGACATCCTGCCAGACCTCCGTGGCGGTGTGCTGGAGGGCCTTGGGCTCGCTCATGTAGCCCACCAGATTGACGCAGGCATCAATCCCGCCGAGCTCGCTGGCGGCCTGCGCCATGGCGGCCTCGACCGAATCGGGGTCTTTGGCGTCCATGGCGATACACGGCATCTGGGCGCCATGACGCTCAATCGAGGCCGCCAGGTCCAGCACCCGAATACTTGCCCCCAGTGCGGCGGCCTGGCCGGCCAGATGCCGGCCTATGCCGCCGCAGCCGCCGGCCAGCACCAAGCGCAGGCCGGTAAAGGCCTGCGGACTCCACACGGATGTGCTCATCACTTGCTGCACGCGTCGGGCGCGTGGCTGTCAAGCAGAGTGCGCTGCCCGTTGCGGATGCGGATGATGTAAGCGGGCAACTCGGAGTCGCCATCCCTGCCAAAGCAGATGTTGCCGGTCACGCCAGTGATCTGGGTGCTGCGCAGCGCATCGCGCAGGGCCACCCGCTCGGCCTTGACCTTGGCCTGATCGCCCGTCGTGCCTGCGCGGCGCATCGCGTCGGCAAAAACGTAGACGATGTCATAGGCCGAGGCATCGACATGGTGCGCGCCCGACTTGTTGACGCCACGCTTCTTGGCCTCCTCCAGGAATTTGCGCTCGAAGGTGCGGGTGCGCTCGTTGGTATCCCACCAGTACCAAGAGACGAAGGTGGCACCTTCGCCATCACTGCCCAGCACCTTGGCGATGTCCGGGTCGGCGAAGATCTGCGCGCCGATCAGCATGCTGTTGTGACCCTGGCGGCGCAGCTCCTTCATGACCTTGGCCGCGCCTTCGGGCAGACCGGCAAAGGCGAGCACCGACGGCGTGTTGCCCTTGAGCTTGGTGATGTGGGGCGACAGGTCGGTGGCGTTGGTGGCAAAGCCTTCAGCCGGGATCACCATCTTCCAGCCGTTGGCCTCCAGCAGGTTGGGCATCCAGCCGGCCAGCGCCTTGCCGACGAATTCGTCGCTCGGAAACATCACCGCTGCGGTCCTGTTGCTCACGCCGCCCTTGGTGCCCATGGTCCTGAGCAGACGGCCAAACTGCTTGCCCTCGTCCTCGGTCACGCGCAGGGCCCACTTGCGGTCCTTGGTCAGGCCGGGGGCTGAGGCGGCGTTGGGAATCTGCACGATCTCCAGTCGCTCGCCAGCGGCAAATGCCACTTGCGCTTCCTGGCTCGAGAAGGGGCCAATGATGCCGACGGCCTTGGCGTCTTCGGCAAACTTTTGCGTGGCCACCTGCGCGTTCTTGGGGTCTCCGCCGGTGTCAAACTTCTCGACGCGGATCTTGCGGCCGTTGATGCCGCCGGCCGCGTTGATCTCGGCCACGGCGATGTCCACCGAGATCTCGGTGCCAACTGCCACACCGGAGTAGCGCCCGGTCTTGGCATGCGACAGGCCCAGCACAATGTCTTGCGCCCAGGTTGGGGCGGCCAGGCCGGCGGCCAGGCCGGCAATGACCAGCAAACGTTTTTTCATCAACAACTCCATTGAAGTTTCAAGAACCCAGATAAGCCTGCGTCATGCGCGGATCGCTCGCGAGCGACGAGGCTTTGCCTTGCAGAACCAGCCGCCCAAGTTCAAGCACATAGGCCCTGTGGGCGGTAGCCAGGGCCATGTGTGTGTTTTGCTCGACCAGCAAGATGGACAGGCCATCGCGGTTGAGCTCGGTGATCAGTTGGAACAGCGCCTTGACCAGCAAGGGGCTCAAACCCAGCGACGGCTCGTCGAGCATCATGAGGGCTGGCCGGCTCAGCAGGGCCCGCCCGATCGCCAGCATCTGCTGCTCCCCGCCTGAGAGCACCGAGGCGGGCATGTCGCGCCGCTGCGCCAGGTTGGGGAATCGCTGGTAGATCGCCTCGATCTCTCGGCTGGCGTCGTCCTGCCGTGTGTAGGCACCCATCAACAGGTTGTCATGCACGCTCAAACTGACAAAGATCTGGCGCCCCTCGGGCACCAGCACCAAGCCCTCGCTGACGCGCCGGGCGGCGCTGTGGCCCAAGATGGATTGGCCCTTGAACTGCACCTGACCGCCGGCGGGCTTGACCATGCCTTGCAGGGCCTTGAGCAGGGAGCTTTTGCCCGCGCCGTTGGCGCCGAGGACCGTGACGATTTCGCCGGCCTCGATATTGAGCGACATGCGCTGCACGGCCTGTGTGCGGCCATAGTGAACCGACAAGTCTTGCACATCAAGCAGCATGGTGGCTCTCCATCGCATCGGGCGTGCCCAGGTAGGCTTCGATCACTGCCGGGTCCTGCTTGACCGCCTCGGGTGTGCCCTCGAAGATCTTGCGGCCGAAGTTGAGCACCACCACATGGTTGCACAGCTGGCGCACAAAGGGCATGTCATGCTCGACCACCAGCAAGGTGATGCCGCTGTCGGAGACAGACTGCAGGAGCTGGCGCAAATCGCCGGTCTCCACTGGATTGAGGCCCGCCGCGGGTTCATCGAGCAGCAAGATCTTGGGCTGCGCCATGAGCGCACGCACAACCTCAATGCGCTTTTGGATGCCATAGGGCAGGTCGGCCACCACCTGCCCGGGGTAGGTGTCCAGGCCGGCCCGCTCCAGCGCGGCCCGAGCGCGCGCGCTGGCCTTGCGGCTGCCCACCAGCTCCCAGGGGCGGCTGAAGTGATGCTCGCCAAGCATGACGTTCTCCAGTGTGGAAAGGTGCGGCATGAGGCGAATGTTCTGGAACGAGCGAGAGATTCCGCAGCGCACCCGGTTGGCCACCGACATGTGCGTGATGTCCTGGCCAGTGGCACTGATGCGTCCCTGGTCGATCGGATAGACACCCGATATCAGGTTGAAGACGGTGGATTTGCCTGCACCGTTGGGCCCGATCAGGCCGGTGCGGCTGCCGGTGGGCACGCCAAAGCTGACATCGTCGATGACCTTAAGGCCGCCGAAGGACTTGCTGACGCCGTCAAGTTGCAGGGCGATACTCATGCGCTGGCCTCCTGTTTGCGCCGCCGCGGCGAGGTCAAGCGCTCGATCATTGTGCGGGTGATCACGCCCTGTGGCCGCAGCATCATGATCAGCACCACGGCCACGCCAAAGACGATGTAGCGGCCGCCTTCAAGAAACTTGAGCGACGGGTCGACGGTCGAGAGCTTGCGCAGCGCCTCGGGCACGAGAGTAAAGAACACCGCGCCGAAGAGCGGACCCCAGACCGTCTGCGTGCCACCCATGAGCACATAAAGCAGCACATAGATGCTAAAGAGCACGCCGGTCGACTGCACATCGATGAAGTTGAACTGGTGCACGAGCAAGCCGCCGCCGAGCCCGCCGATGGCCCCGCCGATGGTCAGCGCCAGCACCTGTGTCATGCGCAGGTGCACACCAAACAGGTGGGCCACGCTTTCGTCGTCATGGATGGCTCTTACCGACAGGCCGAAGCGGGTGCGCATGAGCCAGGCCACAAAGATGACGGTGCCGATGGCGCAGGGCACCACCACCGGCAAGCCGGCGTAAGCCATGACCGACAGGCCGGCCGCGCCGCCGAGCGCCGGAATGTTGAGCAAGATGCCTCCGACCACTTCTGCAAAGGCAAACGTGGCCAGCACCATGTAGATGCCGCGTGTGCGCAGGATCGGAAAGGCGATCACAAAGCCCACCAGCGCGGCCATGGCCGAGCCCAGCACGATGGCCGGTGCCAGCGCCAGATCGTAGATCGAGGTCAGAGCGCCTGCGGTGTACGCCCCCACCAGCACAAAGCCGGCCGCACCCAGGTTGAGCAAACCGGCCGAGCCGGGTATGAACACCGAGTAGGCCACGATGACATTGATGGCCAGCATTGCAAGCAGGCCGCTGAGGTAGCCGGACATCAGAACTTGCCCTTTCCGATTTTGTTGTGGCCAAACAAGCCCTGTGGCCGGATGACCAGAATGAGCAGCAGCAGTCCCCAGACCGGGATCTTTTCAATCTCGGAACCAAACGTGCTGATGGCCAGCACTTTGACCAAACCGACCAGCAGGCCGCCGGCAATGGCGCCCCAGATGTTGCCCAGGCCGCCGAGCACCATGCCCGCAATGGCGTCCGTGGCAATCGCATCGCCCATGAAGGGGGTCACAGTGCCGTAGCTGGCCGCATACAGGATGCCTGCGAGCGCCGAGAGCACGCCGGTGATGACAAACACCACTGGCACGATGCGCTGCACCTCCACCCCCATGAGCGTGGCGGCGTTGGGGTTCTCGGCAATCGAGCGCAGCGCCCGGCCCAGCCGGGTTCGCTCCAAAATGGTGGTCAGCAGCGCCACCAGCGCGATGGCCGACGTCAGGCTCAGCAGGTGGGGAATGCCAAAAATCAGGCCGCCGATTTCGAGTGTGGTGTCCTTGAAGGGCAGCTCAAAGCGCTGCGGATCACTGCTCCAAAGCGCCATGGCCATGTGTTCGAAGACGATCAGAAAGCCCAGAGAGCTCACCAGCGGCAGGGCATGCTCGGTGGCATCGCCAAAGCGCGCCTTCATGTAGCGGTAGGTAAAGCGCTCGATCAGCAGCGAGGCCAGTATCACCACCGCGATGCCGGCCATGGCCGCGTACGTCCAGTGCCAGCCCAGGCCGAAGATGTGGGGGCCGGCTGTCGACAGCGCCCAGGTCACCATGGCCGCCAGCATGAACAGGGCCGGAATGGTGAAGTTCAGGAAGTTGAGCATCCCGATGGTCAGCGTGAAGGCCACGGCCACAAAGGCCAGGATGCCGCCGAGCATGAGCCCGTTAACGATCTGTTGCAGCAGCTGCATAGTCTTGCCTCAGCCGATGTGGTTCTGGTGATTGCTCAAATACCACTCGGCGATTTCTTCGCGGGTGGTCCACCAGACGTCCGGATGTCCCTTGGCATGGGCCAGGAACTCGCGAAAGCACGGCATGCGATGGGGGTGGCCCGAGACATGTGGATGCAGCCCAACGCTCATGATCCGGCCGCTTTCGGCGCCGTCTCGGTAGAGCTCGTCGAACTGGTCCTTGAGCATGCGCGCGGCATCCCATGTGGTCATGGCGCGGCGGTGGAAGAAGGTGAAATCGTTGACCTCGATCGTGTAAGGCACATTGACGATCGGACCCGAGGGCGTTTGGATCAGGTAAGGCTGCTCGTCGTTCATGTAGTCGCAGAAAAACTTCAGACCGCGCTCGGCCAGCAAATCGGGCGTGTTGGGCGTGCCGCGCAGCGAGGACGACAGCCAGCCCTTGGCCTTGCGGCCCACGACTTTCTCGTAGACGGCCAGCGTGGCGTCGATGACCGCACGCTCCTTGTCGATGTCAAAGGTGTAGCGGGTCAGCAACTCGCCTTGCTCGTAGTTGTGCGGGACGATCTCCCAGCCGCGTGCCATGGCGTACTCAATCATTTCGGGGCGCTCCAACCCGATCTTGGCGTTCATGGTGCACGACAGAGGCACGCCCATCTCGTGAAACAGCTTGAACAGGCGCCAGACTCCCACACGCTGACCGTACTCGCGCCAGGTGAAGTTGGGGAAGTCGGCCACATTGCCCGGCAGCATATCGGGCAGCATGGGCGGGCCACCAGCGTAATTGGGCTCGGTGCCTTCGCGCACCAGGTCCCAGTATTCGCAGTTCATCGTGATGATCACCGCCAGCTTCTTGCCGCCTGGCCAGCGCAGCGGCTTGCGATGAATCAGGGGGGACCAGGGGTAGTGCATGCTTGTCCTTGCGAGGGTGAAAGTAAGGGGTGTCAGTGCGGATCACATTGCCAGCGCAGACCCTGCGCGCCGCTGACGATGCGTCCGGCCACCGGCGAGGGGAAATGCGCTGCCATCAGCAAACTCGAGGTGTCGGTCAGTTGTGCGGCCAGCTCGCGCCTGACCTGCGCGGCCTTGGTCGCGTCATGGCAAAAGCGCGACGACCAGGACAGGTCGATCAGTTGCACCGGGGTGTGAAAGATGTCGCCGGTAAAGACCGCATGGGCGCCGCCGCTCCTGGCGTGCAGCACGCACGAGCCCGGTGTGTGGCCAGCGGCGCTTTCCAATCGCACGCCCGCCTCGAAGTCGTGGCCGTCGTCGTCGACCATCAGGGCCTGACCCGCATCGACCACCGGCAGCACGCTGTCGGCAAAAGAGCCATGGTTGGGTGCATCGCGCCCCTGGGCCAGCGCAAGCCGATGCTCGGCCTCCCAGTGGCTGTACTCGCGCTTGGAAAACACATAGCGTGCCTTGGGGAAGGTGGGCTGCCACTGGCCCTCGCGCAGACATGTGTTCCAACCCACGTGATCGGCATGCAGATGGGTGCAGCAGACGTAGTCGATCTGCTCGGGCGCCAGCCCCAGGCGAGCCAGCGACTCAATATAACGATGTTGCTGGCGGTGCCAGGACGCGCGCTGCGGGCGCTCCTTGTCGTTGCCCACGCAGGTGTCGATCAGGATGTTGTGGCGTGGCGTGCGCAGCACAAAGCTGTGAAATCCCATGACCAGCTGGTCGCGCTCATCCAAAAAGCGCGGCCTGAGCCAGTCGTGATGCGGCTCAAGCTGCTCAGGGCGCACCTGCGGCAGCAGGAAATCAACCGCGGCAAACGGCCCTTCGGACTCGACCACCCGGTCGATGCGCATCTGTCCTAGGAGCTGGGTCTTCATCGACGATCCTGCTGCGTCACATGATGGCCGGCAGCTCATGCGCGGGGCTACGCGCCTGGGCCAAGGCGTGCTCGTCGGTGGCGCCCTTGGGCCACAGGCGCGCGGTAAAGCGCTGGCCGGTGATGTGCGATCCCGCGCGCTCCATCAGCCAGACGATGGGCTCGCGCATGATGTCGGGCGCCAGCAGGTTGCCATCGGCGCCGCGCCGATCGCTGCCGCTGCCGGGCAGCAGCCGGGTGTCGGTGGCGCCGCCGGGCAGCAGGACATTGACGCTCACGCCGCTGTCCTTGAGGTCCTTGGCCCAGATCACGCTCATGGCCTCCAGCGCTGCCTTGCTCGGGCCGTAGGGGCAGTAGCCTGTGCGCACCATCGTTACCTGGCTCGTTGAGACATTGACTACCTGGCCCGAGCGCTGCGCCACCATGTGCGGTACGCAGGCGCGTGCCATCAGGAAAGCGCCGGTCACGTTGGCATCGATGATGTTGCGAAAGCCCTGGGGGTCGGCCTTCCAGAACAGGGCCGGCTCGGTGTTGAAGGTCGGGCTGATCTCGAGCATGCCGCGCCCGGCGTTGTTGATCAGCCCATCGATGCGGCCAAAGGCCTGCAAGGCGCGTTCGGCAACAGCCTGGCATTGAACCCAATCGGCGACATCGGCCACCATGAAGGCGGCGCGCGGCGCCCGCTGGCCTTCGTTCCAGCGTGCGCAGGCCGCGCCCAGTTCGTCGGTGTCGCGTGCGCCGGTGATGAGTACGCGGTGGCCCGCTTGCACCAGCGCATCGGCCATGTGCCAGCCCAGGCCGCGGCCGCCGCCTGTGATGATGATGGACAAGTTCTTGCGAGCGGTCATGGCGTTACAGCAGTGCGAGCGGCGCGAGCGCCCGCTCGATCATGGCCCGGGGGCGGGCATGGATGATGTGCGATTGCACTTGCAGCCGGGCCAGCAGCGGGTCTCCGGCGCGCAAGGCGGCGATGATCTCGCGGTGCTGTTCGTTGGAGCGGCGCACCTTGACCTCGCCAGGCCAGTTGTGCTGCTTCATGGTCACCAGCGGCAGCTCGATCAAGGATTTGGCCAGCGCCTGCAGGCGCTGCGAGCCGCTGGCTTGCAGCAGCACCTGGTGAAAGTGCGTGTTGCTGGTCTGAAAGCCCAGCACGAATTGGCGCGGATCCAAGTCGCGCTCGAGCAGGGCATCGATCTCGTCGGCGTGCCGGCTCAATTGCTCCCAGTGTTCAGGGCGGCCGTGGAGCGCGGCCAGCGCGGTGGCATGCCCCTCTAGCGCGGCGCGCAGCTGAAAGATCTCGTCGATTTCGCTGTTGCTCAGTTCGGCCACAAAGGTGCCGCGGTTGGCCTCGCTGCGCACCAGTCCTTCGCCAGCCAAGCGGCGCAGGCTGTCGCGGATGGAGGTGCGCGAGACGCCTACCCGCTGGGCAAGGTCTTCCTCGACCAGGCGCTCGCCGGGCAAGACGCTGCCGTCCAGTATGAGCTGGCGCACGGTGTCGTAGGCAAGGCTGCTGGCGCGTGTCATGGGGTCGGGGTGATTTCGGCGGACTATAAGGGATTGTGTACAAACAAACGTGTGTCGGGCATGGGTTTAGGGTTATTCCAAGGGTTTGTACGGATCTATCGATCTAAGGCTCATTGGGAGATTGGCTGCCCTGGGCGACTGAGGAGCTCCGTCCGGGGCCTTCAACTTTGCCGCGTTTTCTGAATTTTGTGTACAGTTAGTCACCTTAGTTTGGAGCACCGATTGATGAAACCGCACATCTTGATCGCCGGCGCCGGCCCTGTGGGCATGGTCAGCGCGCTGGTTTTGGGGCACGCTGGCGTCGCCGTGACCTTGCTGGAGGGGGCCTCTGCGCTGAGCATGGATCTGCGGGCCTCAACCTTTCATCCGCCCACTTTGGACATGCTCGATCGCTACGGCCTGAGCAAGACCATCGTGCCGCAAGGGCTGGTGGCACGCTACACCCAGCAGCGCGACCGGCACGAGGGCGTGATTGCCCAATTCGACATGGAGCTGCTCAAAAACGACACGGCGCACCCGTTTCGTCTGCAATGCGAGCAGTGGAAGCTGACGGAGGCGATTGCCCAGCAGCTCAAGGCCATGCCCCACGTCAAGGTCCTGTTTGACACCAAGGTCGAGTCGGTGTCGCAGACGGCCGATGGCGTGCAGATGGTGGCCCAGTGCCAGGGCGAAACCCTGCGCTTGCAAGGCGACTACCTGATTGGCGCCGACGGCGCCTGGAGTGCGGTGCGCCGCAGCGCCGAAATTGAATTTGAGGGCTTTACCTACCCCGAGCGCTTCTTGGTGCTGTCGACCGACTTCGAGTTTGCCGACCATCTGCCTCAGCTTTCCTACGTCAACTACTGCTCAGACCCCAAGGAGTGGTGTGTGTTGCTGCGCGTGCCGACCCTTTGGCGCGTGCTGTTTCCCACCCGTCCCGACGAGAGCGACGAGGCGGTCATGACCGACGAGGCGGTGCAGGCGCGGCTGCAGAACTTGCTGCCCCAGGCCCAGCCCTACAAGACCATACACCGCACGCTCTACAAAGTGCACCAGCGGGTGGCACGGCAGTTCCGCCGCGGCCGAATCTTGCTGGCCGGTGACTCGGCGCACATCAACAATCCCCTCGGTGGCATGGGCATGAATGGCGGCGTGCACGATGCGTTTAACCTGTGCGAAAAACTGCTGGCGGTGATCCAGCAGGGGCAGGACGAGAGCCTGCTCGATCGCTACGAGCGCCAGCGGCGCACCATCGCGATCGAGTACATCAACGCCAGCACCGCTCGCAACAAACAAGAGATCGAAGAGCGCGACCCGGTGCAGCGCAAGAAAACGCAGGACGCTTTGCGGGCCACGGCCGCCGATCCGGCCGCTGCCCGCGCTTACCTGCGCAAGACCTCCATGCTCGATGCGCTCGAGCGCGCGCAGGCCATCGCATGAGCGCCCAGCCATCGATCGTGCGCGGCCTCTCGCGGGTGGGCTCGGCCGACAAGCGCGCGCAACTGGCCCGGCGTCTGCGCGAAAAGCGCCTGCTCTCAGCCCCTGGTGTGTTCGAGATGGTCTCGGCCAAGATTGCAGACCGCATGGGATTCGAAGCGCTCTACATGACCGGCTATGGCACGGTGGCCTCCTATTTAGGCTTGCCCGACGCGGGCCTGGCCAGTTACTCCGACATGGTCAACCGGGTGCAGCAGTTCGCCAGCATCACCGCCACGCCCATGATCTGCGATGGCGATACGGGCTACGGTGGTCTGCTCAACATCATGCACACCGTCCGCGGTTACGAGGCCGCTGGTGCTTGTGTGATTCAGCTCGAGGACCAGGAGTTCCCGAAGAAATGCGGCCACATGCTCGGCCGGCGCGTGATCGACGCGCAGGCCATGGCCGACAAGATTCGGGTGGCCGTCGAGAGCCGCAGCGACCCGAACTTTCTCATCATCGCGCGCACCGACGCCCGCACCACCCACGGACTCGACGAGGCCCTGCGTCGCGCCGAAATCTACGCCCGCGCCGGGGCCGATCTGCTGTTTGTGGAAAGCCCTGAGTCGGTCGAGGAGATGGAGCGCATCGGCCGCGCCTTCGATCTGCCCCTGGTGGCCAATATGGTGGAGGGCGGTCGCACGCCCGTGCTTAGCCGCGAGGACTTGCAGTCGCTGGGCTACCGTCTGGCTATTTTCCCGGCCGCCGCGTTTTTGGCCGCGGGACATGCTTTCGAGAGCGTCTACGGCGCCATCCAAAAGCAAGGCTCGACGGTGGGGAGCGACACGCCGCTGTACGATTTCGAAAAATTCTCCCAGCTCATGGGCTTTGACTGGGTTGCTCAGTTCGATCGCGACCACAGCCAGAGCTGATGCGCAGCAGACCCCGCACGATCAGGAGGTTTTGACATGGACAAGCACGCCATCTACAAACACCAGGGACTGGGCGGCACGTCCGGCCTGGGCCGTCGCTGCGCCCTGGTGCTGGTCGATTTCGTCAATGGCTTCGTTGACTTCGATCAGCTCGGCGGGCCGCACATCTTGGCTGCAGCCAATGCCACGGTGCCTTTGCTCGCGCACTTTCGGGCCAAGCAACTGCCCATCGTGCACACCCGGGTGGTGTTTGAGGCCGATGGCTCCAACCACAACATCTTTGCCCTGCGCGTGCCGCCGCTGCAAAAGCTCACCGAGCACGCACCGGGATCGCAGATCGTGCCGCAGCTTGCACCCCAGCCGGGTGAGTGGGTGATCCGCAAACAGTCGGCATCGGCATTTTTTGAAACCGGCCTGGCCGGCTGGCTGCTGCAGCGCGGCGTGGATACGGCCGTCATCGTCGGCTGTACCACCAGCGGCTGCGTGCGAGCCAGCGTGGTCGACAGCCTGCAGCACAACCTGCGCACCGTGGTCATCAGCGACTGCGTGGGCGACCGCGCGATCGAGCCGCATGAGGCCAATTTGTTTGACATGCAGCAAAAATATGCGGACGTGATGACCCGCGACGAGTTCATCGCACAACACACTAGGAGCTGACACATGGCCGACCACCTGGGCTACCGACAAAAATTTGGCGTTCTCGGACCCTCGACCAACACCATCGTGCAGCCCGACTTTGACGACCTGCGACCGGTCGGGGTGACCAACCACTACAGCCGCATTGCGATCCCGAACAATCCGGTCAATGACAACGAGAGCTTTCTCAAGCTGGTCGACAACATCAACAAGGCCACGCTCGATGCCATCGATGTGCTTCGCACCTGCGAGATGGACTACATGATCATGGGCATGTCGGCCGCCACCTTCTGGAACGGCCGCAAGGGCGCCGCGCAGTACATCGACATGATGGAAGATCGCGCCCAGGTCAAGGTCAGCTGTGGCTCGTTTGGCACCGAAGCGGCGCTCAACCTCTACAAGGCCAAACGGATCGCCTTCC
>CANHDQ010000039.1 GCA_947459405.1 Comamonadaceae bacterium | reverse complement strand
GCATGGACGGCCGCCTGCTCATGGCGCACCAACACGTGCTGCATTTGGTCCTGCTTGTACAGGGCGTCGTAGATGTAGAGCACGGCCCCGCCGGGGTAGCCCCAGATGAACTTCACCTGCTCTTCGATTAGCGAGCGCACCAAAACTTCGGCGCCCAAAATCTCGGCGCCTTTGCTACCGGGGGCGGCCGCTGCCGCGCTGACCAACTCTGACTTGGAGATTTCCATGATGAACCTTTGCGAATTTCTCTGACGAAAAACCTTCGGTGCCCCTGCGCACGCCCTTGTGGGGCGGAATCGGGACTTGAGGCCTACGACCATGGGCGATTAGGATGCATCGCCGGATCGAGACCCGTTTGCCTCTTGAACGAAACCCGCGATTATGACATCAATACAAACCGTCCCGCCGAGCAGGCCGGCATGGCAGGCGCGGTGCAATAATTGAATGAGCCGGGCACTTACAACACACACACCAGCCCCCTCATGTCCGATTCAGCACGGGTGCGCAAGCCCGCCAGACGGGGCTACTGAGCCTTAGCAACGTGGCCACCGAACAAGAACTGTCGGGCTTTCTCAAGAGCGTTGAACGACGGGCCTTCAAGCGCGCCGCCTACCAGGTGCGCGACGAGGAGGCCGCGCTGGACATCGTGCAAGAAAGCATGATGAGGCTGGCTCAGCATTACGGCGATCGGCCGCTGGCCGAGATGCCCCATCTGTTTCAACGCATTCTCAGCCATGCGATCATCGACTCGCTCAGGCGACGGAAAACGCGCTGGAACTTGTTCTCCAACCTCTCGGACCTGACGGTCGGCCAGAGCGACGAGGTCGACCCGCTGGAGGCGCTGGAAGACCTGATCGGGCACGAGGGCACGCAAAGTGCTCAAGATGCACTGGAGAAGACGCAAACGCTCAAAGAATTGGAGTTTTTGCTCATGCAACTGCCTGAACGTCAACGGGAAGCCTTCCTCCTGCGTTATTGGGAAGAGATGGACCTGGCAGAAACCGCGGCCGTCATGGGCTGCTCGCAAGGCAGTGTGAAAACGCACTGTTTCAGGGCGGTACAAGCGCTCAGCAAGGCGCTTAAGGCCAGGGGATATGGATCATGAAACACTCGCGCAAAACCCGTCTAGAGCTGCTGGCCGATCGCCAGGGCTTAAGCTTGGCCGCACGACTGAACCCGGCCGCCAGCGACTTACCTCATGAGGTCACCGAGCGACTGCGTGCCGCACGCGAGCGCGCGCTGGCCAGCCGCAAGGTGCAAACCGCTCGTGCTCAGGGCGCCTACGGCATGGGCGGCAGCTTGGCATTGAACCACGGCGACGATGACCAGATGGGCTGGCTCGGGCGCCTGAGCAGCGGACTGGCCCTGCTGCTCTTGGTGGTTGGCATGCTGGGCATCAGCGAAGCCCAAAATGACTTGAGGGCCCGAGAACTGGCCGAAGTCGACGTGGCACTGCTCACCGACGACCTGCCCCCAGCAGCCTTCGCAGACCCGGGGTTTTTGCAATTCCTGCAGACTGACGACTTGTAACCAAGTGGCAATCCGCGATCCCGATTCAAACCTTGCCTGCCTGCCCATGATCCCGCCAGCCCCCGCGCCAGCTCCGTCCAGCTCGCGTCCGTCGCTCGCCCTGTGGCTGGCAGCGGCGCTGGCTTGCTGCGGTGCAAGCTGGGCTCAAAGCCCGGCGGCGCCCCAAGGCGCCTCGGCCAAGGCTGCCGCGCCTGCTCGAGCCACCGAGGAGCGTCCGGCGTCCAATCGCGCCGTGTCCGACTGGTCCAAACTGACGGCAGCCGAAAAACTGGCGCTCGCCCCGCTGGCTGGCGCCTGGTCTGGCATGCATCCCACGCAGCAACGGAAGTGGCTGGAGGTTTCCAGAAACTTTGCCCTTTTGCCCGCGCCAGAGCAAGCCAAGATGCAAGATCGCATGCGTGCCTGGGCCACGCTCAGCCCACGCGAACGGGCCCAGGCGAGGTTGAATTTCGGCAAAACCGCTGAAGTTGCACGCGAACTCAGCCCAGCCGAAAAAATGGCAAAGTGGGAAGCCTACAAGGCCCTGCCCGCGCAGCAGCGTCAAAAGCTGGCCGAGCAGGCCGGGGCGCGCAGCCTGGGCGCTGCGCCAGCGGCCCAACCGGTGCCCACCCAAAAACTGGCGGTGCTGCCAGCCGTCAGCACTGCACGCGCCACCAAGCCCAGCGAATCGCAAGACGAGTCCAGCAGCGTCTCAGACGCGCCGAGCAGCCAGTAGACTTCGTCCATGAAACGCTCCAGATCCGCTCCACCCTCAGCGGCCGCCGAGGCGCTGGGCGCGAGCCCTCAAACCGAACCGGCCTCGCCTGGGGACCCACTGACTGCGCCCTCGGTGTTGCGCCGCATGGCCTGCTGGTGCTACGAGGGAATTTTGCTGTTCGGCGTGCTGTTTATTGCCAGTTACCTGTTCAGCTCGCTCAGTCAAACCCGGCATGCGCTGGACAACCGCGCCCCTCAAATGGCCTTCCTGTTTCTGGTCCTGGGCATTTACTTCGTGTGGTTCTGGGCTCGCGGCCAAACCCTGGCCATGAAAACCTGGCACATCCGTGTGGTTGACCGGAAGGGGTCGCGCATCAGCCAAAAGCAGGCTCTGCTGCGCTACGTGCTCAGCTGGATGTGGTTCGTGCCGCCACTGGCACTGGTCTGGATTCTGGGCCTGGATGCTCGCTTCGCCCTGGTCACCCTGGCGGTGTGGGTGACCGGCTGGGCCATGCTCGCGCGCCTGCACAGCGACCGCCAGTTCCTGCACGACGCATTGGCCGGCACCCGACTCGTCACCTCGGTGCGCGACCAGGCTGCCGTCAAATCCCTCTCATGAACGGCATCAGGGTCGCACCGCACACTCGCTCCTGCCGCGTCCTGCTGCAAATCATCTGGCCAAGGGCATGCCCGTCATGAGTCGAGAAACCACCCGCGCACCAGCCGATGACCGAGCCATCCATGCGCACGAAGGTGGCCCACAAGCGGCGCCAGAGCCTGGGCAGCACGCGCGTTTTGCTGGCCTTGCTGCTGTGTCTGACGACCTGGACGGTGGCGCTTTGGAGCCGCTTCGGATGAAGCCAGCCTTTTCCCTTTGCGTTTACTGCGGCTCGCGACCGGGAGCAGACCCGGCCTGGGCCGAGCAGGCAGCTCTCGTGGGCCGCTGGATCGCGCGCCATGGCGGCGAACTGGTTTACGGGGGCGGCCACAACGGGCTGATGGGTATCGTCGCCGACGCCACCTTGCAAGCCGGAGGGCGGGTCGTCGGCATCATCCCGCAAGCGCTGGTAGACAAAGAGTTTGCCCACCGGGGCTGCACCGAGTTGCACATCGTGCAGACCATGCATGAGCGCAAACGCATGATGGCCGAGCGCAGCGATGCCTTCCTCGCGCTGCCAGGGGGCATCGGGACGCTCGAAGAGTTCTTTGAAGTGTGGACCTGGCGGCAGCTGGGCTACCACGACAAACCCATCGGCCTGCTCAACCACCGCGGCTACTACGATGGCCTGCTGCAGTTTATGCAACAGACGGTGTCATTGGGCTTCATGGGGCCGTGGCAGATGGATCTGGTGCAGGTCGAGCAGACAGCCCAGACGCTGCTCGAATCCCTGGTTCAGGCAGCCGGCCTGAGCCGTGGGATCGGACTCGACCAGATCTGAGCGCCGCCGGGCTCAATCGAGGCCAGAGTCCTTCTCAGACGGCCGACTCGTCCTGCTCGCCGGTGCGAATGCGCACCACGCGCTCGACAGCCGTCACGAAAATCTTGCCGTCGCCAATCTTGCCGGTACGCGCCGCCTTGATGATGGCATCGACGCACGCATCGACATCGCCGGACTTGACCACCACCTCCACCTTCACCTTGGGCAGGAAGTCAACCACATACTCGGCACCCCGATAGAGCTCGGTGTGGCCCTTCTGACGCCCAAAGCCCTTGACCTCGGTCACGGTCAGGCCGGTCACGCCCACTTCGGCCAGGGCCTCACGCACCTCTTCGAGCTTGAAAGGCTTGATGATTGCTGTAACCTGTTTCATGCGCAACTCCACAAAAACTGCCCCGATTGTGGCGCAAGCCCGAGGCCGTCGCCTCAGGCCCGAAAACGGCTGGTGATCGGGTACCGCCAATCCTTGCCGAAGCTGCGGTGGCTCACGCGTATGCCCACCGGCGCTTGGCGCCTTTTGTATTCATTGATCTTGATCAGCCGGGTGACCTGCTCGACCACCTGGCGGTCGAAGCCGGCCGCGACGATGTCCTCGATCCGTTCGTCATTCTCCATGTAACGCGACAAGATCTCATCGAGCACATCGTAAGGCGGCAAGCTGTCCTGATCGGTCTGATCGGGGCGCAACTCGGCCGACGGCGGTCGCGTGATGATGCGCTCAGGAATCGGGTCAAGGCCGCGGCCATAAGGGTCGTGAGCGTTGCGCCAGCGCGCCAAGTCAAACACCGTGGTCTTGAGCAGGTCCTTGATGACCGCAAAACCACCGGCCATATCGCCGTACAAGGTGCAATAGCCAGTGGCCATCTCGCTCTTGTTGCCCGTGGTGAGCACGATCGAGCCGAACTTGTTGGACAGCGCCATCAAAATCACGCCCCGAATGCGGGCCTGGATGTTCTCTTCGGTCGCATCGGTGGGCCGGCCTGCAAACTCGCCCGACAAAGTGGCCAGGAAGGCTTCGAACTGCGGCACGATGGAGTACTCGTCGTAGCGCACACCCAGGCGGCGCGCCATCTCGCGCGCGTCCTCCAGCGATATCGAGGCCGTATACGGCGAAGGCATCATGACGGCTCGCACCTTGTCAGGGCCCAGGGCATCGACTGCAATGGCCAGCACCAGGGCCGAATCGATGCCGCCAGACAGGCCGAGCAAAGCCCCTGGAAAACCGTTCTTGCCAAGATAGTCGCGCACACCGAGCACCAGGGCGTCCCAAAGGTCGGCTTCGATGCCGCGCAAAGCCGCCACCGGACCGCTCAATTGCAACGCGCCCTTGGGGCCCATGAGGCCCATCGCATCACGCTCGACCGTCACGGCAAACACTTCAGACTGGAAACTCGCTGCACGAGCGGCCAATTGCCCGCTGGCCTGCACGGCAAAAGAAGCCCCCTCGAACACCACTTCATCCTGACCACCCACCAAATGGGCGAACACAAGTGGCAAGCCGCAAGCGGCGGCACGCACGGCCATGGCCTGCTCTCGCTCGTGCGCCTTGCCGGCGTGAAAGGGCGAGGCATTGATCACCGCCAACAATTGGGCACCGGCCGCCCTGCTCAGCTGCGCCGGCTCTTCAAACCAGGCATCCTCGCAAATCAACAGGCCCACACGAAGCGCGTCAGCGCCCTCGCCGACCGTGAACACACAAGGCTCATGCCCGGGCGTGAAGTAGCGGCGCTCGTCAAAGACCTGGTAGTTGGGCAGCTCGCGCTTGGCGTAGGTGTGAAGACGCCGCCCCTGGCTGAGCACGTGGGCCGAATTGAACAGCTGGGGCTTGCTCACGCTGCGGGTTCGCAGCCCCCCGTCGGACTGCACGGGGGCACCAACGACCACATACAAGCCCTGCAAATCGGCCAGCTCACGGGCCACCTGATCGACGGCCTCGTCACAAGCCTGGATAAAGGCGGGCCGCAAATACAGGTCTTCTGCGGCGTAACCACAAATCGCCAGCTCGGGCGTGAGCACAAGCCTGCAACCTTGCGCATAGGCCTGGCGGGCAGCCGCGATGATCAGCCGCGCATTGCCCGGCATGTCTCCGACACAGTAGTTGAGCTGGGCGACGCAGATCTGCAGAGACATCGAAGGCGGGATGGGGGAAACGGGGGCCCACAGGCGGGGCGACAATGGGCAATGGCTGAAAACGATTATGTCATCCGGCTCATCTCCAGCTGGTCGGATCTCCCAGCGACCCAGTGGAACGCTCTGCTCCAGAGCCATCCTGATTCAGCGCAGGGTCCCTTTATGCGCCATGAGTACCTCAGCGCCATGCACGACAGCGGCAGCGCCACTGCACGCACCGGCTGGCAGCTGCAACTGCTGACCCTTTGGCGAGGCGAGCAATTGGCCGGCGCCTGCGCGGTCTACCTCAAGAGCCACTCGTATGGCGAATATGTCTTCGATTGGGCCTGGGCACAGGCCTACGAACAGCACCAGTTGGCCTACTATCCCAAAGCTCTGGTGGCCAGCCCTTTCACCCCGGTGCCCGGGCCGCGCCTGCTGGCCATCGATGCAGCCGCGCGGCTGGCGCTGGTGCAGGCGCTGGTGCATTGGTGTCAGCAGAAAGGCCTGTCCTCGCTGCACCTGTTATTTGCCGGCCAGGCCGACATAGCCGCCTGCAAGCAAGCCGGCTTGATGATGCGCCAGACGGTGCAGTTTCACTGGCACAACCGGAGGCAAGCGGAGCCCGGACCTGAGTCGGCCGAGCGATTTGGCAGCTTCGAGGACTTTGTGTCCTGCCTGAGCCAGGACAAGCGCAAGAAGATTCGCCAGGAAAGGCGCAAGGTCGCCCAAGCCGGGGTGACGTTTCGCTGGTCTCAGGGCTCATCCATCGACCCGGCCGACTGGGACTTCTTCTACCGCTGCTACGAGCGAACCTATCGGGAGCACGGCAACGCGCCCTACTTGAGCCGCGACTTTTTTGATCGCATCGCCCGGCAGTTGCCCGAGCATTGGCTGCTGTTCATTGCCGAGCGCGGCGGACAGTCGATCGCCAGCAGCCTGATCGGGCTCGGCCAGACCAGTGCGCTCAACGAACGGGTGGCCTATGGCCGCTACTGGGGCGCGCTCGAGCGGGTCGACTGCCTGCATTTCGAGGCGTGCTACTACCAGCCG
Source organism: Comamonadaceae bacterium (assembly GCA_947459405.1). Lineage (GTDB taxonomy): Bacteria > Pseudomonadota > Gammaproteobacteria > Burkholderiales > Burkholderiaceae_C > Polaromonas. The sequence continues at coordinate 11,432 of CANHDQ010000039.1, read as the reverse complement.
CTTCAATGGTGCATCGCCCACGGCATTGCACGCTTTGAAGGCGGCGCGCAGGGCGAACACAAAATGGCCCGGGCTTTGCTGCCCACGCCCACTTACAGCGCGCACTGGTTGGCGCACCCGGCTTTTGCCGACGCGGTCCAGCGCTTTCTTGATCGCGAAGGCCAAGGGGTGGCCCACTACCTGACTGCGCTCGAGCAGCGCTCGCCCTTTCGCCAAGCCTGAGGCCCGGCGCCTGCCGCCGATCAGGCGGCGCGTGACTTCTCGTAGTTGGCGATGCCGTCAAGGATTTCCTTGTGCGCCGCCTCCCTGTCTTCCCAGCCCAGCACCTTGACCCATTTGCCTGGCTCGAGGTCCTTGTAATGCTCGAAGAAATGCGCGATGGTCTTCAGACGCATCGGATTGAGGTCTTCGGGCTTTTGCCACTGGGTGTAAATCGAAAGAATCTTGTCAATCGGCACGGCCAGCACCTTGCCGTCCTCGCCGGCCTCATCCTGCATCTTCAGGATGCCGATAGCCCGGCAGGGCACGACCACGCCCGGAATCAGGGGCACGGGGGTGATCACCAGCACATCGACCGGATCGCCGTCGCCCGAAATCGTCTTGGGCACATAGCCATAGTTGGTCGGGTAATGCATGGCCGTGCTCATGAAGCGATCAACAAAGATCGCCCCGGTTTCCTTGTCGACCTCGTACTTGATCGGGTCGGCGTTCATCGGGATCTCGATGATCACATTGAAGGCATGGGGAACCTTGCTGCCAGGCGTGACGTTGTCCAGTGACATAACGGGGATCTCTTGAAGTTGTAAAAGGTCTATGACGCCCGCTTCTGTCGCATCTGCGTAGGAGTACAGGCTCAATTGCTCCGGATTTACCCTCATTTTACTGATGCGGGGCTGACAGTCGGTAGGCGCGGACGGCGTTTGGCGCTAAATTTCGAGGGTTGGCCAATCAGTCCCCGTGCGGAGGCGGGGGTGGAGGAAGCAACGCAAGGCGGTGCAATTGAACGCCTTCGTTGCACCGAAACCCTCACGTCTAAAAATGGAGTATTGATATGACGGGCAACTCCGCGCTCATGCTGGCGCTGGTATGTGGACTCATCGCAGTCGTCTACGGCTTCTGGGCTCGAAGCTGGATTCTTTCTCAGGACGCGGGCAACCCCCGCATGCAGGAAATCGCCGCGGCCATTCAAACCGGTGCAGCGGCCTATCTGGCCAGACAGTACAAGACCATCTCGGTCGTCGGTGTCATCCTGGCCGTGCTCATCGGTCTGTTCCTTGACGCCAAGACGGCCATCGGCTTTGTCGTCGGCGCGGTGCTGTCGGGCGCCTGCGGCTTTATCGGCATGAATGTGTCGGTGCGCGCCAACGTGCGCACCGCACAAGCGGCGACCAAGGGGATTGGTCCGGCACTCGATGTCGCCTTTCGCGGCGGCGCCATCACCGGCATGCTGGTCGTCGGACTGGGCCTGCTGGGCGTCACCGGCTTTTACTGGTTCCTGGTGGGCAGCAACCCGGCTTCGGACAAGACCCTGGCCGCCCTGCTCAATCCGCTGATCGGTTTTGCCTTCGGCTCTTCGCTAATCTCCATCTTCGCGCGCCTGGGCGGCGGCATCTTCACCAAGGGCGCTGACGTCGGCGCCGATCTGGTGGGCAAGGTCGAAGCCGGCATTCCAGAGGACGATCCGCGCAATCCGGCGGTGATTGCCGACAACGTCGGCGACAACGTGGGCGACTGCGCCGGCATGGCCGCCGACCTGTTTGAGACCTACGCGGTCACGCTGATTGCAACCATGGTGCTTGGAGCTCTCTTGGTGACCGCAGCGCCGCTCAACGCCGTGCTCTACCCGCTGGGTCTGGGCGCGGTCTCGATCGTGGCGTCCATCATCGGCTGCTTCTTCGTCAAGGCAGCGCCGGGAATGAAGAACGTGATGCCTGCGCTGTACAAAGGCCTGGCGATTGCCGGCGTGCTCTCGCTGGTCGCTTTCTACTTCGTGACCCAATGGATGATGCCCGACAACGTGCTCGGCGCGGCGGGCAGCCAGATGAAGCTCTTTGGCAGCTGTGTGGTCGGACTGGTACTGACCGCCTTGCTGGTGTGGATCACCGAGTTCTACACCGGCACGCAGTACGCGCCGGTGCAGCACATCGCACAGGCCTCGACCACGGGCCATGGCACCAACATCATTGCAGGTCTGGGCGTCTCCATGCGCTCGACCGCTTGGCCGGTGATATTCGTGTGTATCGCCATCCTCGTGGCTTACAGCTTGGCTGGCCTCTACGGCATTGCGGTGGCTGCCATGTCCATGCTCAGCATGGCCGGCATCATCGTCGCGCTTGACGCCTACGGCCCCATCACTGACAACGCCGGCGGCATCGCCGAGATGTCCGAACTGCCCGCTTCAGTGCGCGACATCACCGACCCTCTCGACGCCGTGGGCAACACCACCAAGGCCGTCACCAAGGGCTACGCCATCGGTTCAGCCGGGCTGGCAGCGCTGGTCTTGTTTGCCGACTACACCCACAAGCTCGAAAGCTACGGCAAGGCCATCAGCTTTGACCTGAGCGACCCGATGGTCATCGTCGGTCTGTTCATTGGAGGCCTCATCCCCTACCTGTTTGGCGCCATGGCCATGGAGGCGGTCGGACGCGCGGCTGGCTCGGTGGTGGTCGAGGTGCGGCGGCAGTTCAAGGAGATCAAAGGCATCATGGAAGGCACGGCAAAGCCGGAATACGGCCGCGCCGTTGACATGCTGACCGGGGCCGCCATCAAGGAAATGATGATCCCATCGCTGCTGCCCGTGGTGGTGCCGATCGTGGTCGGTCTGGTCCTCGGCCCCAAAGCCTTGGGCGGCTTGCTGATGGGCACCATCATCACCGGCCTGTTCGTCGCCATTTCCATGTGTACCGGCGGCGGTGCCTGGGACAACGCCAAGAAGTACATCGAGGACGGCCATCACGGTGGCAAAGGCTCGGAAGCGCACAAGGCAGCCGTCACCGGTGACACCGTGGGCGACCCCTACAAGGACACGGCCGGCCCTGCGGTCAACCCCTTGATCAAGATCATCAACATCGTCGCTTTGCTCATCGTGCCCCTGATGATGAAGTTCCACGCCGATGCGCAGGCCGCGCCTGCCGCGCCGCCCGCTCCTGCTGCTGCCGTGAGCGCTCCAGCAGCCCCCGCTGCCGCACCGGCCGCCTCTGAAGCGACTGTTGCTGCTCCCGCGGCATCTGCGCCGACGAAATAAGCTGCGCAGAGCTTCGGCCCTCAAGCCCGCCGGTCACCGAGCGGGCTTTTTTGTGCCCGGTTGTCGGCAGCCCCAGGAAAACCCGCACGCTTCTTGCCGCGTGGATTTGTATGATGACCTGACAAACCCGCCCATCTGCCATGCGCTCCGACCTGCTCGAACTGCTGCCCAGCCACCCAACGCTGACCGATCAGGTGGCAGCGCAGCTGCTCAGCCGGATTGAAGACGGCGCGCTCGAGGCCAACGAGCGCCTGCCCACCGAGACACAGATGTCGGCGCAATTTGGTGTCTCCAGAACCGTGGTGCGTGAGGCGGTCAGTCGCCTCAAGTCCATGGGCCGTCTGGTCTCGCGGCAAGGCTCAGGGGTCTTCGTCGCACCGCCGCACAGCGCCCGCGCCCTCGCTTTTGATCCGTCGGTGCTTCAATCCATGGACGCCGTGCTGCAAGTTGTCGAGGTGCGCCGAGTCCTCGAAGGCGAGGTCTGCGCACTGGCCGCTCAAAGAATTGATGCCCACAAGGCCCAGCACATGCGCGAAGCGCTCGATCGCCTCAAGCAGGCCGTGGCGCAGGGCCACGACGGGGTCGAAGAAGACCTGGCCTTTCACCGAAGCATTGCGCGAGCCGCCGACAACCCGCATTTTGAACACCTGCTCGGATTTTTGGAGCAGTACCAGCGACACGCCATGCGCGTCACCCGGGCCAACGAATCGATGCATCAAACTTTCCTGATTGCCGTCAACCGCGAGCACGAAGCCATGGCGGCGGCCATCACCCGGGGCGATGTCGCCGCCGCCCGGCGTGCAGCCGTGCGGCACATGGCCAACGCAGCCAAACGGATCGAACAAGCCGACCCGTCCACCCAAAGCGCCTTGCGCCAATTGCTCGGCCAGCCAGCGTCCCTCCGACACTAAAAACAGCATGCAAACCACACACGGCAAAACACTGGGCGTCGTCGGCCTGGGCTCGATGGGCATGGGCGCAGCCAGCTCGGCCCTGCGCGCGGGCGTACCCACCTGGGGCTGCGACACCCGCCCCACCGCGCGCGAGCAGTTCGAGCAGTTCGGTGGGCGGGCCGTGGCGACACCACGCGAGCTCGCTCCGCACTGCCAGGTGGTGCTGGTGCTGGTGGTCAATGCCGCGCAAACCGAAGATGTGCTCTTTGGCGCAGACGGGCTGGCCGATCACCTGGCACCAGGCTCGGTGGTGATCTGCTCGGCCACCGTCGATCCAGCTGTGCCGCCGCAGTGGGAGTCGCGGCTGGCAGAAAAAGGCGTGTTGCTGATCGACGGACCGGTCTCCGGCGGCGCAAAAAAGGCCGCCGAGGGACAGATGACGGTGATGGCCTCGGGCCGGCCCCAAGCCTTCGAGGCCGCCGCAGAGCTGGTGCAGACCTTCGCCGGCAAGGTCTACCGCCTTGGCGATCAGGTGGGAATCGGCTCGACCGTCAAGATGGTCAATCAGCACCTGGCCGGCGTTCACATCGCTAGCGCCTGCGAAGCCATGGCGCTGGGCATGCGGGCCGGGGCCGATCCGGCCCAACTCTACGAGGTGATCTGCAACTCAGCCGGCATGAGCTGGATGTTCCAGAACCGGGTCCCGCATATTCTGGAGGGCGATTACACGCCACTGTCGGCCGTCAACATCTTTGTCAAGGATCTGGGCATCGTGCTCGATGCCGCCCGCAAGCTGGCCTTTCCACTGCCTCTGGCCGCAGCCGCGCATCAGCTCTACCTGGCCACGGCAGCCATGGGGCACGGGGGCGAAGACGACTCCGCTGTGGTGAAGTACTACGCCGCATTGGCCGGACTGGACTTGCCCACGAAGGACGCGACATGATCCTGGGCGTGATCGCAGACGATTTCACCGGCGCCACCGACGTGGCCAGCATGCTGGTGCGCGCCGGCATGCACACCGTGCAGGTGATCGGCGTGCCCCGCGGCGCCCTGCCCCAAGCCGATGCCGTGGTCATTGCACTTAAGACGCGCACCTGCCCGCCGGCCCAAGCGGTCGAGCAAAGCTTGCAAGCCCTGTCGGCCCTGCAAGACGGTGGCGCCCGGCAGATTTACTTCAAGTACTGCTCCACCTTCGATTCGACCGCCCAGGGCAATATCGGGCCAGTCGCCGATGCCCTGATGAAGGTGCTGCAGGCCCCGATCACCATCGTTTGCCCGGCCTTCCCTGAGAACGGTCGCACCATCTACCGCGGCCATCTTTTCGTCGGCGATCTGCTGCTCAGTGACTCCAGCATGCGCACGCACCCGCTCACGCCCATGCTCGATGCCAACCTGCTGCGCGTGCTCCAGCCCCAGACCGAGCAGCAGGTCGGGCTGCTGCCCGAGCCTGTGGTGACGCAAGGGCCCGATGCGATCGGCCAGGCTTTGCAAGCGCTGCAGCGCCAGGGCACGGGCATCGCCGTGGCCGATGCGATCCACAACCAGCACCTGCTGAACCTGGCCGAGGCGTGTGCCGACCTGCCATTGGTGACAGCCGGCTCGGGCCTGGCGCTGGGCCTCGGGCCGGCCTACGCCCGCCGGGGCTGGTTCACGCCCAAGTCCGAGGCTGCGCGGCTGCAGCCCGTGCTTGGCCAAGCTGCGGTCGTCAGCGGCTCGTGCTCGCAAGCCACGCAAGCCCAAATCGCGCATTGGAAAGCCTCGGGGCGCGCATGCCTGCAGGTCGACCCTCTGGCGATCGAGCAGGGCCGGCAAACTGCGCAGCAATTGAAATCACAGGCGCTGGCCCTGCTCGATCGCGGGCCGGTGCTGGTTCACGCCGCGGCTGACGCCGACAGCGTGCGCGCTGCGCAAAGCCAGTTGGGCGTGCAGCAGGCCGGTGATCTGACCGAACGCACGCTGGCGGCGCTGGCTCAGGCCCTGGTCGAGGCCGGCGTGCGCAAGCTCGTGGTGGCCGGCGGCGAGACCTCTGGCGCCGTGACCCAGGCGCTGGGTATCGAGCGCCTTCGCATTGGTGCAAGTATCTGCCCGGGTGTGCCCTGGACCGAGGGGCGGTGGAAGAACGAGCCGCTCTGGCTGGCCCTGAAGTCCGGCAACTTCGGCGGACCCGATTTCTTCAGCGCCGCACTGGCGTGCGCTGACGTGCAGGCCTGAACCCGTCACCATGAGCAACCTGACCATCCCAGCCGAACAGCAGCACCTGCGCCAGGAGGTCTGCCGGATCGGCCGTTCACTGTTTGAGCGCGGACTCGTGCATTCCACTGCAGGCAACATCAGCCTGCGGCTCGAGCGCGGCTACCTCATCACCCCCACGGACGCCTGTCTGGGCTTTCTGGATCCCGAACAACTGGCCTGGGTAGACGAAGGCGGCCAGCAGCTAGGTGGCCAGCGCGCCAGCAAGACGCTGACGCTGCACCGCTCCATCTATGCCGGCACCCAGGCCCGCTGCGTGCTTCACACCCACAGCACGCACCTTGTGGCGCTGACCTTGCAAGGCGTCTGGAGCGAACAGGCGATCCTGCCGCCGATCACGCCCTACCAGGTCATGAAGGTCGGCCCGGTGCCGTGGCTGCCCTACCACCGCCCCGGCGACCCGCAAGTGGCCCAGCGCATTGGACCGTTGCTGCGCGCGACCAGCACGCCGCCCCGCGCCGTGATGCTCGACCGCCTCGGACCGGTCGTCTGGGGCGAAAGCGCCGCGCACGCCATGGCCATCCTCGAGGAACTTGAGGAAACCGCGCGTCTGTGGCTGCTGTGCAACCCCCGCCCCCAGCCGCTGACGGCCGAGCAGCTGCAGCAATTGCAGCAGACCTTTGGCACACCCTGGTAAGAAAGAAAGACATGCTGCGCTTTGCCGCCAACCTGACCATGATGTACAACGAAGTGCCCTTCCTGGAGCGCTTCGCCGCAGCGGCGGCTGACGGCTTCGATGCAGTCGAGTACCTCTTTCCTTACGAGTTCACGCCCGACGACATCGCCAAGCGCCTGCAGGACCATGGCCTCAAGCAGGTTCTGTTCAATCTGCCGCCGGGCAACTGGTCGGCCGGCGAGCGCGGCATGTCGTGCCTGCACGATCGCCGAGAGGAGTTCAAGCAGACCATCGACACCGCCTTGGTCTATGCCCAGGCCACCGGCGTGAAGAATCTGCACATCATGGCGGGAATCGAACCTGCGGGCTGCGACTTGCAACTGCTGCACCGCACCTACATCGACAACCTGCGGCTGGCCTGCGACCGGCTGGGCGAGCATGGCATCACGGTCATGATCGAGCCGATCAATCGGCGCGACATGCCCGGCTACCATCTCAACCGCCAAGCCCATGCGCACCAGGTGATCGCCGAGGTGGGGCGCAACAACCTCAAAGTGCAGATGGACCTGTACCACTGCCAAATCGTCGAGGGCGATCTGGCCACGCGCATCAAGACCCACTTTGACGGCATCGGCCACCTGCAAATCGCAAGCGTGCCCGAGCGGCACGAACCCGATGAAGGAGAAGTGTCTTACGCCTATCTGTTCAACCTGCTCGAAACCCTGGGCTATGCTGGCTATATCGGCTGCGAATACCGACCGCGCGCCGGCACGAGCGCGGGGCTGGGCTGGTGGCGCCGATACACCCAAAGTTCCACCAGATGAGTTTTTCCCCAACCGGCCCTAAGCGGCCTTTCATTGACCTCAACCTAGGAGACCACGCCATGACTTTATCCTCTCTGTTCAAGCCGCTGGCTGTTGCCGCCCTGATGACCGCGATGGGCGCGCAAGCACAGACCACCCTGCGCATCGGCTACGCTGTCGCGACCAACTCCCACTACGGGGTCGGCTCCACCGTGTTTTGCGAAGAGATTGAAAAAGGCACCCAAGGCCGCTACAAATGCCAGCACTTCCCATCAAGCGCGCTCGGCGGCGAGCGCGAGATGATCGAATCCGTCCAATTGGGCACGCTCGATCTGGTCAACACCTCTACCGGACCGCTGGGCAACTTCGTGCCCGAGGTCAAGATTGTCGACATCCCCTTCCTGTTTCGCGACTACGACCATGCCCGCAAAGTGATGGACGGACCGATCGGTCAAGATTTGCTTAAAAACATGCAAGCCAAGGGCTTGATCGGCCTGGCCTGGGCTGAGAACGGCTTTCGGCACATGACCAACAGCAAGCGTCCGATCCGCAGCGCTGAGGACGCCAAAGGCCTGAAAATGCGCACCATGGAAAACAAGGTGCACATGGACGGCTACAAGACGTTTGGCATCCTGCCCACGCCCATGCCCTTCCCCGAGCTGTTTACCGCCTTGCAGCAAGGCACGGTCGACGGTCAGGAAAATCCGATCCCGGTGATCTTGGCCTCCAAGTTCTCGCAGGTGCAAAAACACCTCTCGCTCACCGGCCACGTCTACTCCCCCGCTGTCATCATTCTCTCGCCAGCGGTCTGGAACAAGCTGTCGGCCGCCGACAAGAACGTCTTCCTGGAAGCGGGCAAGAAAGGCGCTGCTGCGCAGCGCAAGCGCGTCAATGACGACGAGAACAATGGCATTGCACAACTCGAAAAAGACGGCATGCAGGTCATCCGGCAAGTCAACGGCGAGAGCTTTCGCAGAGCAGTAACTCCGGCCTATCAGGAATACGCCAAGGAGTTCACGGCCGCCAAGATCGCGGCGATCCAGGCGGTTCGCTAAGACCGTCTCGGGCAGGGTGCGGCCGTCGGAACGGCCACACCCTGCTTGCGCATTGCGTTGAACACTCTGGACGCACAGGGCATGAAAAATCTCATCCTTCGCATTGATCGCTACACCACCGGTCTGAGCCTGCACGCCGCCTGCGCCCTGCTGGCTGTGATCAGTGTGCTGGGGCTTTGGCAGGTGGTGTCCCGCTTTGTCTTTGAGCAGCCGTCGACCTGGACCGAGGAGGCGATGCGTCGCCTCTTGATCTGGATGGTCATGCTGGGCACAGTGGCCGCGCTGCGCCAGGGCGCGCTGGTGTCAGTCGACCTCATGATCCGACTTTCACGCGGACGCTGGAAGCAAACCGTACGCTGGGTCATCACCCTTTTTAATCTGAGCTTTCTGGCCGTGGTGCTGTATTTCGGCATTCAGTTGGTCACCCGCGTGCGCTTTCAAACCTTTGCCAGCATGGATCTGTCCATGGCTTGGGCCTACGGTGCCTTGCCTGCTGGCGCGCTACTGGGCCTGCTGGCCGTTGTGGCCAACCACCTCGATCCGCGCGCCGAAGAACTCGAAAACGCGCAGTAAGAGCGCAACAGGCTCAAAACACCGATACCAGACCGCAGGGCCACCCTATGTCATTGACCCTCCTGATCACCATGCTGCTGTGCTTTGCCTTCAGCATTTCGATCGCCATCTCAATCGGCGGCTCCGCCGTGCTGGGCCTGATGCTGTTTGACAGCAGCAAGCTCATCTTGGTGCCCAAAGAGATGTTCAGCGCGATCGACAAGTTTCCGCTGGCGGCGATTCCGTTCTTCATCCTGGCGGGCAACCTGATGGAGACCGGTGGCATCTCCCGCCGCCTGGTCGAATTTGCCAAATCACTGGTCGGCGGCGTGCAAGGCGGCCTGCCCATGACCTGCGTGCTGACCTGCATGATTTTTGCGGCGGTCTCGGGCTCTTCAGTGGCCACCACCTTCGCCATTGGCTCCATCCTGATACCGGCTCTGATCCGCCATGGCTATCCCACGGGCTACGCGGCGTCGCTGCAAGCAACCTCGGCCGAGCTCGGCGTCATCATCCCGCCGTCCATCCCGATGATCCTCTTCGGCGTGGCCGCCGAGGTCTCGATTGGCGAATTGTTCATCGCAGGTTTTGGCCCCGGCATCCTGATCGGCGCTGCGCTGATGCTCTTCGTTCACCTGTACTGCCGCTACAAGGGCTGGGGCAAAAACGACGGCCAGGGGAGGCTGTCCGTGGGGCGCGCCACCTTCAGCGCCGGCTGGGCGCTGCTGATGCCAGTCATCATCCTTGGCGGTATTTACGGCGGGGTGTTCACACCCACCGAGGCTTCGGTGGTGGCGGTGTTCTACGCCCTGATCATCGGTCTGTTCATTCACCGCGAATTGCGCTGGGCCGACCTTATGGCAGTGCTGCGCAAATCGGTCGTCTCCAGCGCGGTGATCATGTTCATCATCGCCAACGCAGGACTGTTTGCCTTCCTGATCACCCGCGCGGGCGTGCCCGATGCAATCGGTCAGTGGCTCAAGGAAATCCTCCAGTCGCCAGGCTTGTTTCTTTTGGGTGTGAACGCGGCGCTTTTCGTCATCGGCATGTTCATTGAGACCTCGGCAGCCATCATCGTGCTAGCTCCCATCTTGGTGCCGGTGGCCATGCACTTTGGAATCGATCCCGTGCACTTTGGCATCATCATGGTGGTCAACCTGGCCCTGGGCATGATCACGCCGCCTTTTGGCGTCAACCTGTTTGCCGCGTGTACGGTAGCCAAGATATCCTTAGACCGAATCGTTGGCCACCTGCTGCCCTTTGTGTTGGTGATCATCGGCTGCCTGATGGTCATCACCTACGTCCCCAGCATTTCCCTGGCCCTGCGCGATGCGGTGTATGCCAAGCCACCGGTCGTGACCCCCGAGCCGGCGAGCAGTCCATCTGTAACGGGCGCGCCGGCGCCGTCGGCTGCGGGCGTGGGCCCATCGCCCTCACCTGAGGCGGCCATCGGGCCATCGCCCGCACCCGCCATCGGGCCCTCGCCTACGCCGGCCGTTGGCCCCTCCCCTGCGCCGGCAATCGCTCCTTCGCCTGCCCCGGTGATTGGGCCTTCTCCTGCGCCCTCACGCTGACCCTCGTAATCAACGCCTGCGAACTTCACACCATGAGACTGAAGAACAAATCCATCATCGTCACCGGCGCGGGCAGCGGCATCGGCGAGGGCATCGCCAAACGGCTGGCTGAAGAAGGCGCTGCAATCGTCGTCAACGACTTGGTGCCCACAGGCGGGCAGCGGGTCTGTGACGAAATCAACGCCGCCGGGGGCCGCGCCTGTTTCGTCAAGGCAGACGTCACCCGCAACGAGGAGATGAAACGACTCGTCGATACAGCGGTGCAGCAATTCGGCCGCCTCGATGTAATGGTCAACAACGCTGGCTGGACCCACCGCAACCAGAGCGCGCTCAACGTAAGCGAAGAAGAGTTTGACCGCTGCTACGCCGTCAACGTCAAGAGCATCTACCTGAGCTGCCTGCATGCTGTGCCCATCTTCCGCGCGCAGGGAGGCGGCAGCTTCAT
>CANHDQ010000038.1 GCA_947459405.1 Comamonadaceae bacterium | reverse complement strand
GCCCGCGCAAGAGCTCGAGGTCATGGGTCGGGAGCTGCTGCGGGCGAGTGCGGGCACTGCCGACGACGGCTCAAGCGCCGCGGCGCTCATGCCCGAGCGGGCCGGTGACCTGCTTTGGCTGGGGCTCAGTCCGGCGTCGGTGCAGGCCCTGCGGCCCCACGTGAGCGTGCTGCCCGGCCGCATGCCGGTCAACCTCAACACCGCTGGGGCCATGGTGCTGCAGGCGATGCTTGGCATGCCGCCTGCGCAGGTGCAGCAACTGCTCGGTCGCCGACGCACCCGGCCTTTCCTGAGCGTCGACGAGGCCATCCCTGGCATGCAGCAGGCCGGCGGCGATCTGCTTTCGGTGCAGAGTCAGTTTTTCTCGGTGCAGATCGAGATCGAACTCGGGCCCGACTGGCAACAGAGCGAATCAGCTCTGCTGCAACGTCAGGGCGCAGGTCAGAATGCAGGTCAGAATGTACCGTTGCGCGTGCTGTGGCGTTATGGGTGATGGACCGGGCCGCAAACCAAGGGCCATCCGCAGCTTGACGATTTAGTTCAGACATTAATAATTGAGTCAAAAAGCAGCTCGCCGCCGCCGGCTTTACACCGTGCGCGGCCCGACTTATCAGCCAGGAGGCCTGCATCATGTCCACCCCCCTTGAGCCGCGCGATCGCTTCGTGGACGAGCGCCTGCCGCCGCCTGAGCTGCGGCCTCTGATGCGCTACGACCTGCCCGATTTGCGCATCGCCGAGCGCAGCAACCTGGTCGATGCCCTGATGGAGCGGGCCGCTGCCAACGGATGGCTCGACCGCCCCTTCCTGCGCTCGCAGCGCATCACGCTGACCTATCGCGAGGCCGACGAGCGGGTGCGGCGCATCGCACAGGTGCTGATCGAAGACTTTGCACTGGTGCCGGGCAACCGGGTGCTGCTGCGCGGCGGAAATTCGATCGGCATGGCCTTGGCCTGGCTCGGCGTGGTCAAGGCCGGGCTGGTGGCCGTGGCGAGCATGCCGTTGCTGCGCGCCAAGGAGCTGCGCGAAATCATTCAAAAATGCCAGCCCTCACTGGCACTGTGCGACGGCGCCCTGCTCGATGAGCTTAAGGCGGCGCAAGAGGCAAGCGAACCGGCAAGTGCATTAAAGGCCATCGTGCCCTTTAACCTGATGGACGAGCCCGGCTCGCTGGCCGTGCGGGCCAGCGCCAAGAGCGGGCAATTGAGCCGCTGCGACAGCCATGCCGACGACATCGCCATGATGGCTTTCACCTCGGGCACCACGGGCAGCCCGAAGGCGGCGCTGCATTCGCACCGGGACATCCTGGCCGCCTGCGCCGCCTGGCCGGCGCACGTGCTCAAGGCCACGCCCGACGACATCGTGATCGGCTCACCGCCGCTGGCCTTTACCTTCGGCCTGGGCGGGCTGCTGATCTTTCCGATGTGGGCTGGCGCCAGTGTCTACTACCCGAGCAAGCCCTACACGCCGCAGTCGATGCTCGAGACGGTACACGAGGTGGGTGCGACCATCACCTACACCGCACCCACGTTTTATCGCCAGATGGCGCCGCTGGCGCGGGCGCAGCGGCCCACGAGCCTGCGCATCAGCGTCAGTGCAGGCGAAGCCCTGCCGCAGACCACGCGCCAGTTGTGGTTCGATACGACCGGCATCGACATGATGGACGGTATCGGCGCGACCGAGATGTTCCACATCTTCATCTCCAGCGTGCCCGGGCAGACCCGGGCCGGCGCCATCGGCCAGGTGGTGCCAGGCTACAGCGCCCGGGTGGTCGACGACCAAGGCCAGGAGGTGCCACGGGGCACGGTGGGCAAGCTGGCCGTGATCGGGCCGACAGGCTGTCGCTACCTCGACGACGAGCGCCAGCGCAACTACGTCAAGGCCGGCTGGAACCATCCCGGCGACGCGTTCATGCAAGATGTCGACGGCTACTTCTTCTACCAGGCGCGCGCCGACGACATGATCATCTCGGCCGGCTACAACATCGGCGGCCCCGAGGTCGAAGACGCGCTGCTGACCCATCCGGCAGTGGCCGAATGCGGCGTGATCGGCGTGCCCGACGACGAGCGCGGCATGGTGGTCAAGGCCTTTGTGGTGCTCAAGAGCGGGCACCAGCCGGACGAGGCCATGGTCAAGGCGTTGCAGGAGCATGTCAAGGCCACGATTGCGCCCTACAAGTACCCACGGCAGGTGCAGTTCATGACCAGCCTGCCGCGAACAGAAACGGGCAAGCTGCAGCGCTTCAAGTTGCGCCAAGCCACGCCCTGAGAGAAGGCACGACTGGCCAGAAACGACAACGCCAACCGCAAGGGTTGGCGTTGTTTTGAGTTGGTTGCGCGGGCAAGATTTGAACTTACGACCTTTGGGTTATGAGCCCAACGAGCTACCAGGCTGCTCCACCGCGCGTCTGAGTCTTCATTGTAATCGCATTCAGGTGCCCGCAATCGCTATTGCGAGCCCCTCACACGATTTGTTGCAATAATTTTTTGGATCGCTGCCGGGATTACTCGGCTTTGTCCTCGGCAGGGCTCGCGTCTTGGGCCACCTCCGGGCGATCGACCAACTCGACCAAGGCCATCGGGGCATTGTCACCCACGCGAAACCCCATCTTAAGAATCCGGGTGTAACCGCCTGGGCGCGCCTTGTAACGCGGGCCGAGCTCTGCGAAGAGCTTGACCACCATGTCGCGGTCGCGCAGCCGGTCAAAAGCCAGGCGCTTGTTGGCCAGAGTGGGCTCTTTGGCCAAGGTGATCATGGGCTCGATCACGCGGCGCAATTCCTTGGCCTTGGGCACCGTGGTCTTGATGGCCTCATGCTCGATGAGCGAGTTCATCATGTTGCGCAGCATGGCCAGCCTGTGGCTGCTGGTGCGATTGAGTTTGCGAAGTCCGTGTCCGTGACGCATGTGCTTGTCCTTTCCGTTTTGTAATGCGGGCAGCCGTATCAGGTACTGCCCGTGCACAGCCTGCTCAGGCAGGCTGCTGCTTTCAGCGCTTGTCGAGACCGGCCGGTGGCCAGGCTTCCAGGCGCATGCCCAAGGTCAGGCCGCGCGAGGCCAGCACTTCCTTGATTTCGTTGAGCGACTTGCGGCCCAGGTTGGGGGTCTTGAGCAGCTCGTTTTCGGTGCGCTGAATCAGGTCACCGATGTAGTAAATGTTCTCGGCCTTCAGGCAGTTGGCCGAGCGCACCGTCAGCTCGAGCTCATCGACCGGACGCAGCAAGATCGGATCGAACTGCTGCGAGCTGCGCTGCACCGGCGCATCGAAGGCGGCCAGTTCGCTGCCCTCGAGCTGGGCGAAGACGGCCAGCTGCTCGACCAGGATCTTGGCCGAGGCGCGCACTGCATCTTCAGCCGTCACGGCACCATTGGTCTCGATCTCAAGCACCAGCTTGTCCAGATCGGTTCGCTGCTCTACTCGGGCGCTCTCGACGGTGTAGCTGACACGGCGCACGGGCGAGAAGGAAGCGTCGAGCACGATGCGGCCGATCGACTTGGTCGAATCGTCGCCATAGCGGCGCACGGTACCGGGCACATAGCCACGGCCGCTCTCGACCTTGATCTGCATGTCGATCTTGCCGCCATGGGCCAGATTAAGAATGACATGCTCGGGGTTGATGATCTCCACATCATGGGGCGTCTGAATGTCGCCCGCAGTGACCGGGCCATCGCCATCCTTGCGCAGGCTCAGCGTGACCTCATCGCGGTTGTGCAGCTTGAACACCACGCCTTTGAGGTTGAGCAAGATGTTGACCACGTCTTCCTGCACACCGTCAATCGACGAGTACTCGTGCAAGACGCCGGCAATGGTGACCTCGGTGGCGGCGTGGCCGACCATGGAGGACAGAAGAACGCGGCGCAGGGCATTGCCCAGCGTGTGTCCGTAGCCGCGCTCGAAAGGCTCGAGCGTGACTTTCGCGCGGTTGGTGCCCAACTGCTCGACATTGATGGATTTGGGTTTCAACAGATTGGCTTGCATGCAGTCTTCCTCTCAATACCCTCGGTTCGTTACACCGATAAGGCCGGGTGAAGAACCCAGGGTGCGGCACAGCACAACCTGGGAATGAAAATGTTCAGCGTGAGTACAACTCGACGATGAGCGACTCGTTGACGTCAGCGGCAAACTCGTCGCGATCGGGGACCTTCTTGAAGGTGCCTTCGGCCTTGTCGATGCTGACCTCGACCCAGGCGGGCATACCCACCTGCTGAGCCAACTGCAAAGCCTCGACGACGCGGTTTTGCTTCTTGGACTTTTCGCGCACAGCAACGACGTCGCCGACCTTGACCATATAGGACGGGATGTTGACCGCTTGGCCGTTGACCGTGATGGCCTTGTGCGAGACGAGCTGGCGGGCCTCGGCGCGGGTCGAACCAAAACCCATGCGGTACACCACGTTGTCCAGTCGACTTTCGAGCAGCGAGAGCAGGTTGGCGCCGGTGTTGCCCTTGCGGCGATCGGCCTCTTCAAAGTAGCGGCGGAACTGGCGCTCGAGCACGCCGTACATGCGCTTGACCTTCTGCTTTTCACGCAACTGCAGACCGAAGTCCGAGGTGCGGGCGCCAGAGGTGCGTCCATGCTGGCCAGGTTTGGAGTCGAACTTGGCTTTGTCCCCAATGGCGCGTCGAGCGCTCTTGAGGAACAGGTCGGTGCCTTCGCGGCGGGAAAGTTTGGCCTTGGGGCCGAGGGTGCGTGCCACTTGATACTTCCTTCAATCATCTGCTGCATCACGGGGATGCAGGAGCCGTCTGGCTGGCAGCCGGGCGGCGGTGGGCTTGATATGAAACCGGACAGGGTGCAGCGTCTGCGCGACTGCCCCAACCTGACCGGGGACTGCGCTCAGATACGGCGGCGCTTTTGAGGGCGGCAACCGTTGTGCGGGACCGGGGTCACATCGGAAATCGAGTTGATCCGGATACCGAGTGCGCCGAGCGCGCGCACAGACGACTCGCGACCGGGGCCAGGGCCCTTGATCTCGACATCGACGTTCTTGATGCCCTGCTCGATCGCAGCGCGACCGGCGACTTCCGAAGCCACCTGAGCGGCAAACGGGGTCGACTTGCGAGAGCCCTTGAAACCTTGACCACCCGACGAAGCCCAGGACAGCGCGTTGCCCTGACGGTCGGTGATGGTGATGATGGTGTTGTTAAAGGAAGCATGGATGTGGGCGATGCCATCGGCCACATTCTTGCGGACCTTTTTGCGCACACGCTGGGCGGCGTTGGAGGTAGGTGCTTTTGCCATGTCTTACTTTCGATTATTTCTTCAAGGCCGCTGCGCCTTTGCGCGGACCTTTGCGGGTGCGTGCATTGGTGCGGGTGCGCTGGCCACGCATCGGCAGGCCACGGCGGTGACGGAAGCCACGGTAGCAACCAATGTCCATCAGACGCTTGATGTTCATCGTGGTCTCGCGGCGCAAGTCACCCTCGATGGTGTACAGACCGATTTGGTCGCGGATCTTTTCAAGATCGGCGTCGGTCAGATCCTTGACCTTCTTGCTGTAGGCAATGCCACAGGCTTCGCAGATCTTGCGAGCGCGGGTGCGACCAATGCCAAAAATGGCCGTCAGGCCGATTTCGGCATGCTGATGCGGCGGAATGTTGATACCAGCGATACGAGCCATAGCGTCCTCTACTTACTCTTTAAATCAACCCTGGCGCTGCTTGTGGCGCGGATCGGTACAAATGACCCGCACGACACCCTTGCGGCGGATGATCTTGCAGTTGCGGCAAATTTTTTTAACCGAAGCTGAAACTCTCATTTTCTTCTCCTAAACACCGGCTGCGCCTCGCGCCTGGGCCTGTTGTTGCTGGGACCGCCCGGATACGACTCAGGCACCGCCCTTGAAATTGGCCTTCTTGAGCAGCGATTCATACTGCTGCGACATCAGATAGTTCTGGACCTGCGCCATGAAATCCATCGTCACCACCACGATGATCAACAAGGACGTGCCGCCAAAATAGAACGGGACGTTGTACTTGAGGATCAGGAACTCGGGCAGCAAGCAGACAAAGGTGATGTAGATCGCGCCAGCCAGGGTCAATCGCACCAAGATCTTGTCGATATAGCGGGCGGTCTGATCGCCGGGCCGAATGCCGGGCACGAACGCACCGCTTTTCTTCAAGTTGTCCGCCGTTTCACGGCTGTTGAACACCAGGGCCGTGTAGAAAAAACAGAAAAAGATGATGGCCGCGGCATAGAGCATCACGTAGATCGGCTGCCCGGGCGCCAGGGTAGAAGCCAGGTCCTTGAGCCAGCGCATGCTCTCACCGGTGGAGAACCAGCCGACCACCGTGGCCGGCAGCAAGATGATGGACGAAGCAAAGATGGGCGGAATGACACCGGCCATGTTGAGCTTGAGCGGCAGGTGCGAAGATTGGCCGCCGTAGACCTTGTTGCCCACCTGGCGGCGGGCGTAGTTGACCAAGATCTTTCGCTGACCGCGCTCTACGAAGACCACGAAGTAGGTGACAGCGGCCACGAGCAGCACGATGACCAGTGCCACCAGGATGCTCATCGCGCCGGTCCGCACCAACTCCAGCAGCCCGCCCATTGCGCTGGGCAGGCCAGCGGCGATGCCCGCAAAAATGAGAATGGAGATGCCATTGCCCAGGCCGCGCTCCGTGATCTGCTCGCCCAGCCACATCAAAAACATGGTGCCAGCCGTCAGACTGACCACGGCCGTCATGCGAAAGCCAAAGCCCGGGGCGAGCACCAAACCTGGCGAGCTCTCCAGCGCCACTGCGATGCCCATGGACTGGAAGATGGCCAAGCCCAGCGTGCCATAGCGGGTGTACTGCGTGATCTTGCGCCGCCCCGCTTCGCCTTCTTTCTTGAGCTGCTCGAACGTCGGCACGACGTAGGTCAGCAGCTGCATGATGATGGAGGCCGAGATGTAGGGCATGATGCCCAGGGCAAACACCGTGAACCGCTCCAAGGCGCCACCCGAGAACATGTTGAACAGGTTCAGGATGCCGCCTTGCTGACCGAACAGCTGCTGCAGCTGATTGGAGTCGATACCCGGAACAGGGATATGTGCCCCAATGCGGTAAACGACCAAAGCCAGCAGCAGGAAGATCAGGCGCGAGCGCAGATCACCGTACTTGCCGGTTTTTGCCAGGGATGCGGAACGGGTGACCACGCTGCTTTACGGTTTAGAAGAGGTGCCGCCCAATCAGGCCAGAGAGCCGCCTGCAGCCTCAATGGCCGCCTTGGCGCCGGCGGTCGCGCCGATGCCTTGGAGCTTGACGGCCTTGCTCAGGTTGCCCGACTTGATGACCTTGACGGTCTTGGCCAGCTGGCCGACCAGACCGGCGCTCTTGAGCGCCGAGACGTCGACTTCGGCCAGGCCGAGCTGCTCGAGCGCCGCCAGGGTCACCTCGGCGTTGAACCGCAGCGACTGGGATTTGAAACCGCGCTTGGGCAGCCGGCGCTGCAGGGGCATCTGACCGCCCTCAAAGCCGACCTTGTGGTAGCCACCGGCACGCGACTTTTGGCCTTTGTGACCACGGCCGGCCGTCTTGCCCAGGCCCGAGCCGATGCCGCGGCCGACGCGGCGCTTGGCATGCTTGGCGCCCGCACCGGGCTGTATGGTATTGAGTTGCATGGTGACTCGCCTATTAGAGGATCTTGACCAGGTAAGCGATCTTGTTGATCATGCCGCGCACTGCAGGGGTGTCCTCGAGTTCGCTGACGCTGTTGACACGGCGCAGGCCAAGGCCGCGCACGGTGTCACGATGAGACTGCTTGGTGCCGATCGGGCTGCGTACGAGCTGGACCTTGAGCTTGGTGGTGGTCGTCATGGTGTAACCCTTCAGCCGAAGATTTCTTCGACGGACTTGCCCCGCTTGGCCGCGATCTCGGCCGGCGTGGTCGACTTGTTCAAGGCATCCATGGTCGCGCGCACCATGTTGTAGGGATTGCTCGAACCATGGCTCTTGGCCACGATGTCGGTGATGCCCATGACCTCAAAGATGGCGCGCATCGGGCCGCCAGCAATGATGCCGGTGCCCTTGGGAGCCGGCGTCATCATGACGGAAGCGGCGCCATGATGGCCCTGGACGGTGTGGTGAATGGTGCCGCTTTTGAGCGAGACCTTGACCATGTTGCGTCGCGCCTCTTCCATCGCTTTTTGCACCGCTGCAGGCACTTCCTTGGACTTGCCTTTGCCCATGCCGACCCGGCCGTCGCCATCACCGACCACAGTCAGTGCAGCAAAGCCAAGGATACGACCCCCTTTGACAACCTTGGTGACGCGGTTGACCGCGATCATCTTCTCCTTGAGGCCATCATCAGGAGCGTCGTTTTGCGATTTAGCTTGAAACTTAGCCATTTTTCGTATCCTGCTTAGAACTGCAAGCCCGCTTCACGGGCGGCCTCGGCCAGCGCCTTGACGCGGCCGTGGTAGGCGAAACCGGCACGGTCAAAAGCAACCTTCTCGACACCGGCAGCCTTGGCCTTCTCGGCGATGCGCCGACCGATGGTCTGCGCCGCTGCCACATTGCCACCCTTGCCGGCGCCGCCCAAGCTCTGGCGCACTTCGGCCTCGGCGGTGGAGGCGGCCGCGAGCACTTGGCTGCCGTCGCCAGAAATCACACTGGCGTAGATGTGCAGGTTGGTGCGATTGACCGTCAACCGGGCCACACCCTGCTGGGCAATGCGCAGCCGGGTCTGACGGGAACGACGCAGGCGCTGCTCTTTCTTGGTCAACATGTTGCAGCTCCTTACTTCTTCTTGGTTTCTTTGATCGTGACCGTCTCATCCGCGTAGCGGATGCCTTTGCCCTTGTAGGGCTCGGGCGGACGAACGGCGCGCACCTCAGCGGCGATCTGGCCGACACGCTGGCGGTCAAAACCTTTGATCAAGACCTCGGTGGGGGTGGGCGTCTCGACCTTGATACCGGCGGGCATCTCCATCACCACGGGGTGGGAATAGCCGACGGTCAGGTTGAGCTTGGTGCCCTGGGCCTGGGCCTTGTAACCCACGCCAATGAGGGTGAGCTTTTTCTCAAAGCCCTTGGCCACACCGGTGACCATGTTGTTAACCAGCTGGCGCATGGTGCCACTCATGGCATCGGCCGCGCGCGTATCGTCGCTGGGCTCAAACGTGATCTTGCCGCCTTCGCTCTTGACCGTGACCAAAGCGCTTTGGGCCAGGGACAAGGCACCGAGGGCGCCCTTGACGTTGATTTGATCTTCCTTGATGGCCACGTCCACGCCTTGCGGCACGACGACGGGGCTTTTTCCAACTCGAGACATCTTGATGTTCCTTTCAGTCTCGGCGTCAAGCCACGTAGCAGAGGACTTCGCCGCCCACGCCATCGGCGCGCGCCTTGCGATCGGTCATCACGCCCTTGGGGGTGGTGACAATGGCCACGCCCAGTCCGTTCATGACTTGCGGAATGGCGCTGCTGCCCTTGTAGACACGCAGACCCGGGCGGCTGACGCGCTCGATGCGCTCAATGACCGGGCGGCCGGCGTAGTACTTCAGGGCAATTTCCAACTGCGGGCGACCGTCGTCGTTCTTGACCTGAAAGCCATCGATATAACCCTCGTCCTTGAGGACCTGGGCGATGGCCACTTTGACCTTGGAAGAGGGCACCTGCACCGACGTCTTTTCGACCATCTGTGCATTGCGGATACGCGTCAGCATATCGGCGATGGGATCACTCATGCTCATGTAAGTTTCTCCTGGTGCTTACCAGCTGGCCTTGGTGATACCGGGGATATCACCAGCGAAGGCCATCTCACGGATCTTGCCGCGGGCCAGACCGAATTGACGGAAGGTGCCACGCGGGCGACCCGTGATGCCGCAGCGGTTGCGCTGGCGCGTCGGGTTGGCGTTGCGGGGCAGCTTTTGCAAGTCCAGGCGCGCAACAGCACGCTCGTCGTCGGTGCGCTTGGCGTCACCGGCGATGGCCTTGAGTTCAGCGTGTTTCTTGGCGAACTTGGCGACAAGTTTGTCGCGCTTGAGTTCACGTTGCAGCAGAGCTTTTTTTGCCATGGTGCGCGCCTTCAGTTCTTGAACGGGAAACGGAAGGCGCTGAGCAGTGCTTTGCACTCCTCATCGGTCTTGGCCGTCGTGGTGATGCTGATATTGAGGCCGCGCAGCGCGTCGACCTTGTCGTATTCGATCTCGGGGAAGATGATCTGCTCTTTGACGCCGATGTTGTAGTTGCCACGGCCGTCAAAAGCGCGGCCGGAGATGCCCCGGAAATCGCGCACCCGCGGCAGGGCCACGGTGACAAAGCGGTCGAGAAACTCGTACATGCGCACGCCGCGCAGGGTGACCATACAGCCGATCGGCAAACCCTCGCGGATCTTGAAGCCGGCGATGGCTTTTTTGGCCTTGGTCACGACGGGCTTTTGGCCAGCGATCTTGGTCAGGTCGCCCACAGCGTTGTCCATGACCTTCTTGTCGGCCACGGCTTCGCTGACGCCCATGTTGAGGGTGATCTTGGTGATGCGCGGCACCTGCATGGGCGAGGTGTAGCCAAACTTCTCGACCAAGGACGGCGCGATCTTTTCGCGATAGAGAGCTTGCAAGCGAGCCATGTTCATGCAGCCTTAATTTCTTCGCCGCTGGACTTGAAGACACGCACCTTCTTGCCATCAGCGAGCAGCTTGACACCAACGCGGTCGGCCTTGCCGGTGGCGGCGTTGTAGATGGCCACGTTGGACTGGTGAATGGGCATGCTTTTCTCGACGATGCCGCCGGTCGTGCCCTTCATGGGGTTGGGCTTGGTGTGCTTTTTCACCAGGTTGATGCCCTCAACCACCACGTGGCTTTCGCCCGAGCGCAGCGCAACCTTGCCGCGCTTGCCCTTGTCGCGGCCAGCAATGACGATGATCTCGTCGCCCTTGAGTATCTTGTTCATGGCAGTCTGTCCTTACAGAACTTCAGGCGCCAACGACACGATCTTCATGAAGCGCTCGGTGCGCAGCTCGCGCGTGACCGGGCCGAAGATGCGGGTGCCGATGGGCTCCAGCTTGGCGTTGAGCAGCACAGCTGCATTGCCGTCAAATTTGACAAGCGAGCCGTCGCCACGGCGAATGCCCTTGGCCGTACGCACGACCACGGCACTGTAGACCTCGCCCTTTTTGACGCGACCGCGCGGGGCGGCTTCCTTGATGCTGACCTTGATGACATCGCCCACGCTGGCATAGCGACGCTTGGAGCCTCCAAGCACCTTGATGCACATAACGGACTTGGCACCCGTGTTGTCAGCAACATCGAGTTTCGATTGCGTTTGAATCATTTGAAAGTTCCCAACTTGTCCTGGTGGGGCACAGTCCTATGCAAGTCTCTTGCACGGGACCGGCTTGGTAACCAGTCAGTCTTGGGCCCGTCGTTGGCCGTGCAAACCACTCGCACAGCTTCCCGATTGGGCTTAAATTTCTCCGCTTCAAATAAAGCAGAGCCGGTAACTATAACCGACTTTCCAGAACAGGTCAACAGACCTTCGCAAGCGACCTGAAAAACCGCGGGCAGGGTGAGTGCACCGAGATGGTGCGCACAGAAGCGAGGCCCTCCGGCTCTGCTACCCTCGGCCCTTGCAACCGCAGCCGGAGCCCGCCATGCCCCCCCACTCCCCCATCACAGAGCAAGCCCTGGCCTTCATCGGCGGCGGCAATATGGCCAGCGCAATTGTCGGGGGCCTGCGCCGGCAAGGCATGCCGGGGCACTTGATTGAGGTGGTCGAGCCGTCGGCCGAGTCGCGAGAACGCCTGCGGGCGCAGTTTGACGTGCAAGTGACGGCCCAAGCAGATGCGAGCCTGGAGCGCGCCTCGGTGGTGGTGTGGGCGGTCAAGCCCCAGGTTTTTGCACAGGCGGCCCAGCAGGCCGGCGCGCATACCCGAGGCGCGCTGCACCTGAGTGTGGCCGCCGGCATCGGCACCGACAGCATCGCGCGCTGGCTCGGCAGTGAGCTCATCGTGCGGGCCATGCCCAATACGCCGGCCCTCATCGGGCGTGGCATCACCGGCCTGTTTGCACGGCCAGCCGTCGAGGCGCGACACAAGGCAACGATTGAGGCCATCGTGGCCACCACCGGCCAATGGGTCTGGCTCGAGCAGGAAGAGCGGCTCGATGCGGTGACGGCGCTGTCGGGCTCGGGGCCTGCCTACGTGTTTTACTTCCTGGAGGCCATGGTCGAGGCGGGCACCCAGATGGGGCTGAGCCCCGAGCAGGCCCGACAACTGGCTCTGGCCACCTTCACCGGGGCCTCGGCCCTGGCGGCCGACTCGCCCGAGCCGCTGGCGCTGCTGCGCGAGCGGGTGACGTCAAAGGGCGGCACCACGCACGCCGCACTCAGCGCCATGCAGGCGGCTGACGTGAAGGCCCATTTCATGGCCGCCATGCAGGCGGCTCGTCAGCGGGCGCAGGAGTTGGGGCAGGAGTTCGGGCGTCAGTGAGGCCGGCAACGAGGGGAGCAAAGGGGGTGGCAAAGCGGATGGCAATAAGGGCCCGGCCCTCAAACCGACAGCGCCACGCCGGCAAAAACCGTTAACCCCAGCCAGTGGTTCATGCGAAAGGCCAGGAAGCAGCCCATGCGCTCACGCCGGCGAATCAGCCACAGATGCCAAAGGGCCTGCGCCGCAGCCGCGGCCAAGGCCAGCCAGAGCCAAATCGAACGGGCCGGCGCATCGAGCACCCAGGCCCAGATCAACAGGTACAGGGCGTAGAACAAGGCGATGGCCGGCACATCCAGGTGGCCAAGGGTAATGGCCGAGGTCTTCATCCCGATGCGCAAATCGTCGTCGCGATCGACCATGGCGTATTCGGTGTCGTAGGCCAGCACCCAAAACAAGTTGCCCAGCAGCAGCAGCCAGGCCTGCGCCGGCACGTGGCCCTGGACTGCTGCATACGCCATGGGGATGCCGAAGCTAAACGCCACCCCGAGCACCGCCTGCGGCATCGAGACATGGCGCTTGGCGTAGGGGTAGGCCAGCGCAACGGCCAAAGCGGCAAACGACCACATGACCGCGGCGGCGCGGGTGGTCAACACCAGCGCAAAGGCGGCCAAGGCCAGCACAGCGCCGACCGCCAGCGCCTCTTTGACCGAAACCGCCCCGCGGGTGACCGGCCGATCGGCCGTGCGCTTGACATGGCGGTCGAACTCACGGTCTGCCACATCGTTGATGCAGCAGCCCGCACTGCGCATGAGCACCGTGCCCAGCACAAACACCCCCAGCAAGTGCCAGCCCGGAAAGCCGCCTGCAGCCAGCCAAAGGGCCGACAGGGTGGGCCACAGCAGCAGGAGCCAGCCGGCAGGCCGGTCCCAACGGATCAGCTGCAGGTACAGCCGCAGGCGCGCTGGCGGCTCGGCGGGGCTCACAGGGTCAGACATTGCGATGACCGCGCCGCGCCTCAGGACAGGCGGGTCGCGCCCGGCAGCTCGCAGGCGTAGATGCAGTTGCGCAAGGCCGCGATCGCCTCGTAGCGGGTGAAGCTGCGCCGCCAGGCCAGCACCACGCGCCGGCTCGGCACATGGCCCTCAAAAGGCAGGTATTTGATAAAGGTCGGCTCTTGCGCACCGGCGGCCTTGCGACGCCCGGCTGGCGCATCGTGCAAAGCCCCTTGCGGCACGCTCAATCGCGGCAGCAAGGTGATGCCCATGCCGGCAGCCACCATGTGTTTGATGGTCTCAAGTGAGGAGCCCTCGAAACTCTTGCGTATGCCTTCGGCGGTGCTGGAAAACCGCGCGAACTCAGGGCAGACCTCCAGCACATGATCGCGAAAGCAGTGGCCGTTGCCCAACAGCAGCATGGTCTCGTGCTTGAGCTCCTCGGCGCGCAAGCTGGTGCGCTGGGCCCAAGGATGGGTGCTCGGCACGGCCGCCACAAAGGGCTCGTCGTACAAAGGCGCAATGGCCAGGCTGGAGTCGGGGATCGGCTCGGCCAGAACCGCGCAGTCAATCTCACCGGTGCGCAGTTGCTCGAGCAGCTTGACCGTGAAGTTCTCCTGCAAAATCAGCGGCATCTGGCGGTGGCGCGAAATCGCCTGGCGCACCAGATCGGGCAACAGATAGGGGCCGATGGTGTAGATCACACCCAGGGTAAGGGGCCCGGCCAGCGGATCCTTTCCCCGCTTGGCAATCTCGCGAATGCCGTCGGCCTGCTCAAGCACCCCCTGGGCCTGGCGCACGATCTCCTCGCCCAGGGGCGTGACGGTCACCTCGCTGGCGTTGCGCTCGAACAGCTTGACGTCAAGCTCCTCCTCGAGCTTCTTGATGGCCACGCTCAAGGTCGGCTGCGACACATGGCAGGCGTCGGCAGCCCTGCCGAAATGCTTTTCCCGCGCGACGGCGACGATGTACTTGAGTTCGGTCAGCGTCATGGGCGCATTGTCGGTCAAGAGCACCGGCCAGAGCGCACGGCTCAGGCCTTGACAAAGTCCGACTTGCCACCGAGCCAGCGCTGCACATGGCGACTGGCCAGCTGCGGCTGATGCGCCAGCATCGTGGGCGCCCAGGTTCGGGCCCATTCCAGCCATGGCGCATCGGTGGCCAGATCGGCAAAACGCAGCAAGGGCGCGCCCGACTGGCGAGCCCCCAGGAATTCACCCGGTCCGCGAATTTCAAGGTCGCGCCGGGCGATCTCGAAACCGTCCTGGGTCTGCGCCATGGCTTGCAGCCGGGCCCGCGCGGCCGGACTCAGGCGAGGCGCATCGCCGGTGCTGTACATCAAGACGCAGGCCGAAGCAGCTGCGCCGCGCCCCACCCGACCGCGCAGCTGGTGCAGCTGCGACAGACCAAAACGCTCGGCATGCTCGATGACCATCAAGGATGCATTGGGAACGTCCACACCCACCTCGATCACGGTGGTGCTCACAAGAACGGCCATCTGCGCGCCTGCAAAGTCAGCCATCACCGCCTTTTTTTCGGCCACTGACAGGCGAGAGTGCAGCAGGCCCACCTTGTGGCCCGGCAGCGCCGCAGCCAACTGCGCATGCGTCTCGGTGGCATTGCGAAGATCGACCGCCTCGCTTTCTTCAATCAAGGGGCAGACCCAGTACACCTGTCTGCCCAAACCCACCTGCTCGGCAATGCGCTCGACGATCTCCTCGCGCCGGGCCTCATGCACCACCTTGGTCACGATAGGGCTGCGCCCCGGCGGCAGCTCGTCAATGGTCGAGACATCGAGATCGGCGTAATAGCTCATCGCCAGCGTGCGAGGAATCGGCGTGGCCGACATCATCAACAAATGGGGCTCCAGCTCGTTTCCCTGTTCATCGCGCGTGGTCTTGCGGCGCAGGGCCAGGCGCTGGGCCACTCCAAAGCGGTGCTGCTCGTCGATGACCACCAGGCCCAGCTTGCTGAACTGCACCTTGTCTTCAATAACCGCATGGGTGCCCACCACCAGATGAGCCTGCCCGGACTCGGCCGAGGCCAAGGCCGCGCGCCGCTCGCTCGCCCGCTGGCTGCCCGTCAGCCAGGCCGTGTGCACGCCCAGCGGCTCGAGCCAGCTGACCAATTTTCGGAAGTGCTGCTCGGCCAGGATCTCGGTGGGCGCCATCAACGCGCACTGCCAGCCCGCCTCAATACAGCGCAAGGCCGCCAGCGCAGCGACCACCGTCTTGCCCGATCCGACGTCGCCTTGCAGCAAGCGATGCATGGGCTGCTCGCGCTGCAAGTCTGCGGCGATCTGGGCCTGCACACGCTGCTGGGCACGCGTCAGAGCAAAGGGCAAGTGCTCGAGCAAGCGCTCGTGCAGGCCGGCCATCGGCCCCTGGCCAGCCGATGCCAGCACCGGTGCGCGCATGGCATCGCGCGCCTGCCGGGCCTGCAGTTGCGACAACTGCTGGGCCAGCAACTCCTCGGCCTTCAGGCGCTGCCAGGCCGGGTGGCTGCGGTCTTCCAGCGCTGCCAAGTCGACCTCGGGCCTGGGCTGGTGCAAATACTCCAGCGACTGGCGCAGCGACCAGTGCCGCTGCGGCCCTTCGGGCCAAGCCTGCGGCGGCACGGTCTCCGACAGATCGGCCCGGCTCAGGCCGCCGAGCACGGCCTTGCGCAAATACGCCTGCGGCAACTGCGCCACGGTCGGATAGACCGGCGTGAGAGCCTGTGGCAACGGCGCTCCGGCCGGCTGAAAACTCGGATGGACCATCTCGCGTCCGAGCAAGCCGCCCCGAACTTCGCCGCGCACGCGAACCCAGGCGCCTTCGCTGAAGGCTTTTTGATGGCTGGGATAGAAATTGAGAAAGCGCAACACACAGGTGTCACTGCCATCGTCAACCTGCACCTTGAGCTGTCGCCTCGGGCGCAAGCTGACCTCACTGCGGACCACGCGGGCCTCGACCTGGACGCAATCGCCCTCGCGCGCCTGCGACAAGGCAGTGATCCGGGTCTCGTCCTCGTAGCGCAGGGGCAGATGCAAGGCCAGATCGATGTCGCGCGACAGGCCCAGCTTGTGCAAGGCTTTGAGGGCTGGCGACTGCGGCGGACGCGCCGGCGCCACGGGAGCGGGGGTCGACATGTCTGCAGATTGTGCACGGCCGGCGCGCCAAGTCCCTCGACCCGTCTACGGGCAAAGCCCGCGCAATCCGTGCGACACTTCTCCACTCTTCCACTTGGAACGGGTCCGTCCGACCCTCAAGCACCATGGCAACAAACGCCCCGGCCAGTGCATCGCGCGACTGGAACCTGTCCGATTTCGACTTCGAGCTCCCGCCCGAACTGATCGCCCAATATCCGAGCGCTGATCGCTCGGCCTCACAGCTGCTCGATGGCCGAAGCTCGGATCCGCAAGACCGGGGCTTTCGCGAGCTGCCCGGCCTGCTGCAGCCCGGCGACCTGCTGGTGTTCAACGACACACAGGTGATCAAGGCGCGGCTTTTTGGCCAAAAGGCCACCGGCGGGCGGCTTGAGCTGCTGGTCGAGCGCGTGCTCGATGCCTCGCGCGGCACGGTGGCCGCCCACATGAAGGTCAGCAAGAAGCCCGCGCCCGGTTCGGTGCTGCTCATGGACGGTGGCTTTGCCGCCACGGTCATCGGCCGCTGGCCCGACGCAAACGGCCCGCTGTACCAACTGGCCTTCACGGGCGAGCCTTATGCGCTGATGGCCGAACATGGCCACGTGCCGCTGCCGCCCTACATCACGCACGAGGACACGGCCGAGGACGCGCAGCGCTACCAGACCGTGTTCGCCGCCAAACCCGGTGCGGTGGCCGCGCCCACCGCCGCGCTTCACTTCGACCAGGGCGTGCTCGACGCGCTCGAGCAGCGTGGCGTCGAGAAGGCCCGCATCACCTTGCACGTGGGCGCGGGCACCTTCCAGCCCGTCAAGGCGCAGCGCATCGCCGACCACCTGATGCACCACGAGCGCTTTGAAGTGCCGCAAGCCACGCACGATGCGATCGCGCGCTGCAAGGCGCGTGGCTCACGGGTGCTGGCCGTGGGCACCACCACGGTGCGCGCGCTGGAGTCGGCCGCGCATCTGGGCCCAGCCTGCGACGACACCAACATCTTCATCACGCCGGGTTTTCAGTTCAAGGTGGTCGATCTGCTGCTGACCAATTTCCACCTGCCCAAAAGCACCTTGATGATGCTCATCAGCGCGTTTGCGGGCCACCGGGAGGTGATGGCGCTGTACCGCCATGCGACGGCCCGCCGCTACCGCTTTTTCAGCTACGGCGACGCCATGCTGCTGCAGCGCAATCCACAGGCGTATCTGCAAGGGCCACCGGCCGACAGACCCGACCTTGCCGCCCGCTCCGAAAGTTCGTGATGCTCCGCTTTGAAGTCCTGACCACCGACCCTGCCTCGCACGCACGACGCGGCACCCTGACCCTCAACCATGGGGTGGTGCAAACGCCGATCTTCATGCCGGTGGGCACCTACGGCACCGTCAAGGGTGTGATGCCGCGCAGCCTGCACGACATGGGCGCGCAGATCATCCTGGGCAACACCTTCCACCTGTGGATGCGGCCGGGTCTGGACATCATGAAGGGCTTTGGCGGTCTGCACGGCTTTGAGCAATGGAGCAAGCCCATCCTGACCGACTCGGGCGGCTTCCAGGTTTGGTCGCTCGGCGCGATGCGAAAGATCACCGAGCAAGGGGTGCACTTTGCATCGCCCGTCAACGGTGACAAGCTGTTCATGTCGCCCGAGGTGAGCATGCAGATCCAGACCGTGCTGAACTCCGACATCGTGATGCAACTCGACGAGTGCACCCCCTACGAAACCCAAGGCCAGATCACCACCGAGGCCCAGGCGCGCTCCTCAATGGAGATGAGCCTGCGCTGGGCGGCGCGCTCCAAGGCCGAGTTCGAGCGGCTGCACAACCCCAACGCCCTGTTTGGCATTGTGCAAGGCGGCATGTTTGAACACCTGCGGCAAGAGTCGCTCGAGGCGCTGGTGGCGATGGACTTCCCGGGCTATGCCATCGGTGGGGTGAGCGTCGGCGAGCCTAAGGAGTTGATGCGGCAGATCATGGCGCACACGCCGCACCGGCTGCCGGCCCACAAGCCGCGCTACCTGATGGGCGTGGGCACGCCTGAAGACCTGGTGCAGGGCGTGGCCGACGGCGTGGATATGTTCGACTGCGTCATGCCCACACG
>CANHDQ010000037.1 GCA_947459405.1 Comamonadaceae bacterium | reverse complement strand
CCAAGCTGCTCATGCAGCCCTGGTGGCTGGACTGGACCGCAGGCCTGTTTCCGGTGATCCTGGTCGTCTTCGTGCTGCGCTCGTTTTTGTTCGAGCCATTCAAGATTCCCTCGGGCTCCATGATCCCGACTCTCCTGATCAACGACCTGATTCTGGTCAATAAATTCCACTATGGTGTGCGCCTGCCGGTCATCCACACCAAGATCATCGACAACCACAGCCCGCAGCGCGGCGACGTGATGGTGTTTCGCTATCCGCCCAAGCCCAGCCTGGATTACATCAAGCGTGTGGTCGGTGTGCCGGGCGACGAGGTGGCCTATCTGAACAAGCAGATCACCGTCAATGGCAAGCCCGTGAGCCAGCAGGCGCTGCCTGACTTTTTTGATGCTGACGCGCTGCGCTACTCCAAGCAGTTTGAAGAGCGCACCGCCGATGGCTCGCGCAAGTACCGTATTTTGGTGGAGGCCGATCGCCCGGCCTTCATTCCCGCCGCCGAGCAGTTCAAGTTCAAGGAAAATTGTCGCTACAGCAGCGAGGGCATGGTCTGCAAGGTTCCACCCGGCCACTATTTCATGCTGGGCGACAACCGTGACAATTCGCTCGACTCGCGCTTCTGGGGTTTTGTGCCCGAAGAAAACATCGTGGGCAAGGCCTTTTTCGTCTGGATGAACTTCGGCAATCTCAAGCGCATTGGATCGTTTGACTGACGTGCACCCGACTGCCCGCTCCGATGATCTGCTGGCCCTGCAGCAGCGGCTGGGGCATCGCCTGCGGGATGCGCGGCTGCTCGAGCAGGCGCTGACCCACCGCAGCTTCGGCCTCGATCACAACGAGCGCCTTGAGTTTCTCGGCGACTCGGTGCTTAATCTGGCCGTCGCCCATTTGCTCTATGAGCGCCTGCCCGGTCTGCCCGAGGGTGACCTCTCGCGCGTGCGCGCCAACCTGGTCAGGCAAGACAGCCTGCACCGGCTGGCGCTGGAGTTGGGCCTGCCCTCCTTGATCCGGCTTGGCGAGGGTGAGGCGCGATCGGGCGGACACAAGCGTGCATCCATCCTGGCCGACGCGCTGGAGGCGCTGATCGGCGCGGTCTTTCTCGATGGGGGCTTTGATCCGGCGCGCGATCTGGTCTGTCGCCTCTTCAAGGACATCGACATCGCCCCGGGCATGGCCGCAAGCGGCAAGGATGCCAAGACCGAGCTGCAAGAGTGGCTGCAGGGCCGTCGCATGGCGCTGCCGATTTACCGGGTGGTGGCGACCTCGGGGGCAGCCCACCAGCAGATCTTCGATGTCGAGTGCGAGGTGGTCGAGCTCGGGCGCATCGAGCGCGGCATCGGTGCCTCGCGCCGAGCTGGCGAGCAGGCGGCCGCTGCGGCCATGCTCGCCCATATCAAGTCGATTTGAGGATCCCGTGGCCCCACCTTCCCAGCCTTCTGCCGACGAGCCCAGCCAGAGCCCCCAAGAGCTCGAGGCCCTGCTTGCGCAGGCTTTCAAGCCCCGGCCGGCCCCCCCCTCGCAAGGCGGCTCGCCCGACGCTGCTCCACACGCCCCGGCTGACGCGGCTTCTAACGCGGTGCCCACAGCCGATCAGCGCTGCGGCCTGATTGCCATCGTGGGCAAGCCCAATGTGGGCAAATCGACGCTGCTCAATGCCCTGGTGGGCCAGAAGATCAGCATCACCTCGCGCAAGGCGCAGACCACGCGCCATCGCATCACTGGCATGCGCACGCTCGGTGCAGCGCAATACGTGTTTGTCGACACGCCCGGCTTTCAGACCCGGCACGCCAACGCCCTGAACCGCTCGCTCAACAAGACCGTGGTGGGCGCCGTCAGCGATGTCGATCTGATCGTCATGGTGGTGGAAGCAGGGCAGTTCAATCTGGCCGATGCCAAGGTGCTGGCGCTGCTGCCCAAAGGCGTGCCTGCGCTGCTGCTGGCCAACAAGGTCGATCAGGTTCATCGCCGCAGCGAACTGGCGCCCTGGCTGCGCGACATGCAGCAGCGCCACGACTTTGCCGAGTTCGTGCCCATGTCGGCCAAGAATGCCAAGGACATCGATCGACTGCTGGCCATCTGCCAGAAATACCTGCCCGAGCAGCCCTGGATGTACGGCGCCGACGAGCTGACCGACCGCAGCGAGCGCTTCATGGCCGCCGAGATCGTGCGCGAAAAGCTGTTTCGGCTCACGGGCGACGAACTGCCCTACACCTCGACGGTCATCATCGACCAGTACCAGGAAGAGGGCGCCTTGCGCCGCATTGCCGCCACCATCGTGGTTGAGCGCGACTCGCACAAGGGCATGGTCATTGGCGAGAAGGGCGAGAAGCTCAAGCGCATCGGCACCGAGGCCCGGCAGGAACTCGAGTCGCTCACCGGCGGCAAGGTCTTCCTTGAAATCTGGGTCAAGGTGCGATCGGGCTGGGCCGATGACGACGCCCGGGTGCGCTCCTTCGGCTACGAATGAGCAGGCAGCGCATCAGCGATGAGCCGGCCTATGTGCTGCACCGCTACGACTGGAGCGAGTCCAGCCTGATCCTGGAAGTCTTCACCCGCCACCACGGTCGGATCGCGCTGGTGGCGCGCGGTGCCAAGAAGCCGAGCTCCAATTTCCGCCCGGTGCTGCTGCCTTTGCAGGGCTTGAGTCTGGACTTTGGGGGCGATGCCGAAATTCGCAACCTCAAGGCCGCGCAATGGCAGGGCGGCCATGTCATGCCCACCGGGCAGGCCCTCCTGTCGGGCTATTACCTCAATGAATTGCTGATGCGCTTGCTGGCCCGCGACGATGCCCACCCCCGGCTGTTCGATGCCTACGCTGCGGCGGTGCAACTGCTGGCCACGCCCAAGGCCGACGCGCTTGAACTGGCCCTGCGCACCTTCGAGCTCTGGCTGCTGCGCGATATTGGTCTGCTGCCTATGCTCGATCGCGAAAGCGCCAGCTTGCTGCCACTCGAGCGCGCGCAGGACTATGTGCTGGTGCCCGAGGCTGGGTTGCGCCAGGCGCACGAGGAAGACCGCGGACCGCTGCGCGGTGAGCAGTGGCTAGCGCTGCACCAGAGCTTGCAGGAGGAATCCCGCTTTTCTGATACCTTGCAGGCCGCAGCGGCCGTGGCGCCGGCGCTCAAGCGCCAGCTGCGCGCGCTGCTGCACTACCATTGCGGCGTGTCCATGCTCAAGACGCGCCAGATGTTTCACGACCTGCAGTCGCTTGGAACCTAGAAACGGCAGTTGACCGCTTGTGATGGGTGACCCGTCTTTATTTCTTGAACCTATGCCCTCAGCCTCCCCCGAGCGCACTGCGCTGTCCGTCAACATCAATA
The DNA here is from genome assembly GCA_947459405.1 of Comamonadaceae bacterium. Lineage (GTDB taxonomy): Bacteria > Pseudomonadota > Gammaproteobacteria > Burkholderiales > Burkholderiaceae_C > Polaromonas. Next base: position 15,497 of record CANHDQ010000037.1, on the reverse strand, counting down.
AGGTGGCGCTGCTGCGCAACAGTCGCCACCTGGCCATTCCGAGCCCGCTGCGCGCGGCCGAGTTGTGCCTGCGCGCAGGCGCTGCGGGCATCACCATTCACCCGCGTCCCGACCAGCGCCACATTCGCACGGCCGATGCCCGCGACATCGCCGCCCTGATGAAGGCTTGGCCCGACCGCGAGTTCAATATAGAGGGCAACCCCTTTCACAACCTGATGGACCTGGTGCGCGAGCTCAGGCCGCACCAGTGCACCCTGGTGCCCGACAGCCAGGATCAGTTCACCAGCGACCACGGCTGGAGTCTGCCGCAAGACGCGCCGGCCTTGCGGCCGGTGATCGAGGAGTTGCATCGGCTTGGTGTGCGGGTGAGCCTGTTCATGGACCCGCTGCCCCAGGCCATGGCAGGCGCCCGAGCGGTCGGTGCCGACCGCGTCGAGCTCTACACCGAGGCCTATGCCCGCGCCTGGGGCACGGCCGAGCAAGAGGCGGTGCTGGCCCGTTATGCGGCCGCTGCCCGCGCGGCCACCGAGGCCGGACTGGGCCTCAATGCCGGCCACGACCTCAACCGCGACAACCTCGGCCTTTTCCTGCGCTCGGTGCCTGGCGTGCAGGAGGTCTCGATCGGTCACGCCCTGATCGGCGATGCGCTCGAGTTGGGCTATGCCGCCACGGTTGAGGCCTACCAGGCGGTGATTGCGGCTGCTTTCGAGCGCACACCGGGCTAAGTCATGCAGGCGCGTATCTACGGTATCGGCACCGACATCTGCGACATCCGGCGCATCCGCGCCGCGCTCGAGCGCCACGGCGAGCGCTTTGCCGGCAAGATCCTCAGCGAGGCCGAAATGGCCACCTGGCGGCTGCGCAGCCAGCGCTGGCCCGAGCGCGGTGTGCGCTTCGTGGCCACCCGTTTTTCCGCCAAGGAGGCCTTTAGCAAGGCCATCGGCCTGGGCATGCGCATGCCCATGAGCTGGCGCCTGTGCGAGATCGCCAAGGCACCCAGCGGCAAACCGGGCATCGTGCTGCACGAGCCGCTCAAGAGCTGGTTCGAATCGCGTGGCCTGAGCGCGCAGGTCAGCGTCAGCGACGAGTCCGATTACGCGACGAGTTTTGTCATCGTTGAGCAAAGTTCACCATGAAATCTGCCCCGCCCGTCCAAAGCCCTCTGATTCTTGACATCGCCGGCCTGCAGCTGTCGGCCGTCGATCGGCGTCGCCTCAAGCATCCGCTGACCGGTGGCGTGATTCTGTTTGCCCGCAATTGGCAAGACCGGGCGCAGCTGACTGAGCTGTGCCAGCAGATCAAGGACATCCGTCAGGACCTGCTGATTCTGGTCGACCATGAAGGTGGCCGGGTGCAGCGTTTCAAGACCGACGGTTTTACCCATCTGCCGCCCATGCGCGTGCTCGGCCAGATGTGGCTTGAGCCCGACCGCGGCCTGGCCGGCGCCAGTGCCTTGAATGCCTGCAATGCGGCCACTGCTTGCGGCTATGTGCTGGGCGCCGAGCTTCGCGCTTGTGGCGTGGACATGAGCTTTGCCCCGGTGCTCGACCTCGATTGGGGCAGCAGCGGCGTGATTGGTGATCGCGCCTTCGACCGCGACCCGCGCATCGTCACCACGCTGGCCAAGAGCCTGATGCACGGCCTGCTGCAGGCGGGGATGGCCAATTGCGGCAAGCATTTCCCGGGGCATGGTTTCGTCAAAGCCGACTCGCACACCGACATTCCGGTCGACCGGCGCAGCCTCAAGGCCATCCTGGCCGACGACGCCCAGCCCTACGGCTGGCTCAACACCGTGCTCAGCAGCGTCATGCCCGCCCATGTGGTCTACCCCAAGGTCGATGCACGGCCGGCGGGCTTTTCCGAGAAGTGGCTGCTCTATATCTTGCGCGGGCAGTTGGGCTTTGGCGGCGCGATCTTCAGCGACGACCTGAGCATGGCCGGCGCTCGCCTGATCGATGGCCGCGAGGTAAGCTACACCGAGGCGGCACTGGCGGCGCTGCAGGCCGGCTGCGACATGGTGCTGCTGTGTAACCAGAGCCTGGGCGAAGGCCGGGCCGTCGACGAATTGCTCGAAGGCCTGGCGCGGGCCCAGCTCCAAGGCCTGTGGGAGCCGCTCGAATCGAGCGAATTGCGCCGCCTGGCCTTGCTGCCCAGGCTGCCTGCCCCGGGCTGGGACGAGCTCATGCTCGAGCCCGCTTACATGCATGCGGTGAGTTTGGTGCCCTGAGCTTGCTCAACCGCTGAGAGCAGGGAAATTGGGGTCAGACACCGATTTCTTTTCGTTCGGGGCGGTACGCTGCCCCGCCATACCCGACTCCGCGAATGTCCCCCGAGGCAGCTGAGGCTGCCTCTCCTCCTTTATTTCGCTGCGCCGGGCACCGCGTCTCAGCGCGCTGGATGAGTCGGAGGAAATTGGGGTCGGGAAATTGGGGTCAGACACCGATTTTCTCGGGATGGGAGTGCGGGGGTACTCTGCGCAGCGAAATAAAGGAGGAGGGCCGGCGGGGCCGGCCCGGGGGACATTCGCGGAGCAGAGTACCCCCACGCTCCCATCCTGCCCCCAGGACGACGCCATCACGTCCTAACCGCGCCCACTCCCATCCTGCCCACAGGACGAGTCTTAGCCCTCGCGCCGCAGTGCCGGGAACAAGATCACGTCGCGGATGCTGGGGCTGTCAGTCAGCAGCATCATCAGGCGGTCGATGCCGATGCCGCAGCCGCCGGTGGGCGGCATGCCGTATTCGAGCGCGCGAACAAAGTCGGCATCAAAAAACATGGCCTCGTCGTCGCCCGCATCCTTGGCCTGGGCCTGTGCGTGAAAGCGCGCCGCCTGCTCCTGCGCATCGTTGAGCTCGGAAAACCCGTTACCAAACTCTCGCCCCGTGATGTAAAGCTCAAAACGCTCGGTCACCTCGGGGCGCTGGTCGTTGGCGCGGGCCAGCGGTGAGATCTCGGTCGGGTGCTCCATGATGAAGGTCGGCTGCCACAGCTTTTCTTCGACGGTCTCCTCAAAGTACAGCACTTGCAGGCTGGCCAACGAACGGGTGGACAGGCGGTCTTTGTCTTCGGACAGACCGAGTTTTCTGAGCGCCTGCGTCAGCCACGCGGCATCGTCCACATTCGCGCCGGCTTCGGTGTGCTTGACGATGGCTTCGCGGATGGTCAGTCGCTCGAAGGGCTGCGCCAGGTCCACGGCCTGGCCGCCGTAGCTCAGCTGCAGGCTGCCACAGGCTTTGAGGGCTGCGTCGCGGATCAGCTGCTCGGTGTAGTCCATCAGATCCTGGTAGTTCCACCACGCGGCGTAGAACTCCATCATGGTGAATTCGGGGTTGTGCCGAACGCTGATGCCCTCGTTGCGGTAGCTGCGGTTGATCTCGAAGACCTTCTCGAAGCCGCCGACGATCAGCCGCTTGAGGTAAAGCTCGGGTGCGATGCGCAGGAACATCTCCTGATCAAGCGCATTGTGGTGCGTGATGAAGGGTTTGGCATTGGCTCCCCCCGGGATGGGATGGAGCATGGGCGTTTCGACCTCCAAAAAGCCGTGCTCGACCATGAACTGGCGGATGCCGCTCACGGCCTTGCTGCGCGCGACGAAGCGCTGGCGCGCGCTCTCGTCGGTGATCAGGTCCACATAGCGCTGGCGGTACTTGAGCTCCTGATCGGCCACGCCGTGAAACTTGTCGGGCAGGGGCCGCAGGCTTTTGGTCACCAGCCGCAGCTGCGTGGCATGCACCGACAGCTCGCCGGTCTTGGTCTTGAACAGGGTGCCGCGGGCGGCCACGATGTCGCCCAGATCCCAGTGCTTGAAGGCGCTGTGCACGTCTTCGCCTACCGCATCGTTGGTCACATAAACCTGGATGCGCCCGCCCGAGGGCCCGAAGGACGCGTCTTGCAAGGTGGCAAAGCTGGCCTTGCCCATGACGCGTTTGAGCATCATGCGCCCGGCCACGCTGACCTCGATGGCCTGCGGATCGAGCTCCTGCTTGCTCAGGCCGTCGTACTGGGCAAACAGATCGGCGGCGCGGTGCGCCGGTTTGACATCGTTGGGAAAGGCAATGCCCTGCTGGCGCAAGGCGGCAAGCTTGTCGCGCCGCTCGGCCATGAGCTGGTTGTCATCGGTGGCGCTGTGTTCGGGGGTGGACATCAGAGGCTCTATCGCGAGGCGGTGCTCGCGCGTTGGTTGGGCACAGGGCGCCTGCCCGGTGCGCTGCAGGCGACTTGGGGCTCAGGCTGTGCGGAGGATGAAACCCGCGATTTTAAGGCTCAGCTCCAGCCTTTTCGCTCGAGCAGGTCGCCCACCAATTCGAGCCGCAGCAACGGGTTGTCCAGGCTCATGAGTTGCTGCTTGAGCGAAACCGGCAGGGGCAGCAGTTCGCACCAGCGGTTGGCCACCCAGCCACAGTCGTCAAACGCGTGGGGCAGGGGCAAGGGCTCGGACGGCAGGCCGCGCGCCTGCCACTGCTCGAGCAGGGTCTTGAGGCGTTGGGCCACATGCTCCAGGTCGGCCGGTATCTTGACTTCGGCATCGCCGGGCAGCATCTCGGCGTTGGCCACCCACAGCCCGTGGCGCAGTTTTTCACTGTGTTGCACCGAAAAACGGCTCTCGCCTTGACACCGGATAAGCAGCAGACCGGGTTGCGGGGCGCTGAGCTCGACGATGCGCGCCAGGGTGCCGACGTTGTGAAAGCGCTCGCTGCGCTGCCCGGTTTGCTGCACCTCGATGCCCTCGGTCAGCCCCACCACGCCAAACGGGGTGCTGCTTTTGTGGCAACGCTTGACCATATCCAAGTAGCGCACCTCGAAAATGCGCAGCGGCAGCAAGCCCCCCGGGAACAGCACCAGGTCGAGCGGGAACAGCGGCAGTTCGATGATGTTCATGGCGGCGCTCATGGACTCATCATGCCATGGCGCGCTTAACCTACCGGCCTGCGCGGTCAGTTCGCTTGCCGTCGTGCGATCGGATAGCTCTTGAGGGCCAGGCCAAACAGCAGTGCCCCACCAAGCAAGGCCAGGCCGGCGGTGCCCAGCGCCAGCTCAAAGCCGCGTGCTGCGTCCGTGTGGCGCAGCAGTTCGGCCACCAGCAGCGGCCCCAGCACTTGGCCCAGACCATAGGTGGCCGTCAGCAAGCCCATGAAGCTGGCGGCCGTGCCGCCGCGCAAGCGTCGGGCCTCCTGCATCGCGAAAAAACTCATGGCGGTAAAGGGCAGGCCGAGCAAAAAGCTGCCCATAAGCAAGCCCGCGACGCTGGGGCTGATTTGGCCAAGCGACAGGCCCAGGGTCTGGATCAGAAAGCCACCGGCCAGCAGCGCGCGCCGGTCGCGCTGCTGGCCCAGTCGGGTCGACAGCAGGGCCCCTGCGAACACGCCGGCACCAAACGCAGGCCAGAAGAGATCGAGCCAGATCGACTCGGGCAGCACTTGCCGGGCGATGACCGGCAGGAAGGTGGCGCTGATGATGTAGCCAAAGCCGGCCAGGCCATAACCGATGGCGGTCAGCGCCTGCTCGGTTGCGCCGTGCACAGGCGCGGGCTCGGTTGGACGCTCTTGCCCGCCCGCGATGCGCTCGGCCTGCGCCGGCTGCGCGGCCAGCATCGGCCAGGCCAGTGCCGTGCCCAGCAAGGCCAGCGCCGCCATGACCTGCCAGGCCCAGGGTGAGGGCCAGCCCAGTGCCACCATGGGGCTGACGGCCAGCCCACTGACCATGATGCCCGCACCCGGTCCGGCGTAGATCGCGGCGCCCCATGGCGAGCGATCCAGCCGACTCAGTTGCGACAGGCACCAGCCTGAGGTGAAGACAAAAACCAGAGCGCTGGCCAGCCCCGCGCCCCAGCGCAGCCAGACCCAGGCTGCCGGCCACGGCAGCGCCATGGCCAGGGTCAGCACGACGGTGCCCAGCAGCCCGGCCCGGATCAGGCTGGCGTAGCTCGGTGCCCATGCGCAGCCCAGCCGCCGCCACAGCCACGGCTGCAGCGCGCAGGCCAGCGCGCCTAAAAGGTAGCCCAGATAGTTGCTGCTGGCCAGGGCGCTGGCTTGGCGCAGATCGAGCAGACCGTCGTGCAGCATCATGGGCAACACTGGCGTGAAGGCAAAGCGGCCCATGCCCATGGCCACGGCCAGGCAGGCCAGCCCGGTCAGGGCCACGCGCAGGGCCTGCCGCTGCGCCGCCTGGGCTGGGCTCAAGCCCGCACGCTCTCGAAAAAGCTGTCCAGGCGATCGATCCAAACCGCCTTGGCCGCGTCGGCCGCAAAGCTCGCTTGCAGGCTGTTGCGCGCCAGGCGGTAGGCATGGCTGGCCTGCAGGCCCAGCGCGTCAAAGGTTTGCACAAAGTTCTGGTTCACATAGCCGCCGAAATACGCCGGATCGTCCGAATTGACCGTGGCGGCGATACCTGCCTCGAGCAACTGCCCCAGGCTGTGCGACCTCAGATCGGGGTAGACGCACAGCTTGATGTTCGACAGCGGGCACACCGTCAGTGCAATGCCTTGCGAGGCCATGCGCTGCATCAGGGCCCGATCGCGCGTGGCTTGCACACCGTGGTCGATGCGCTCGACCTCAAGCAGATCGAGCGCAGTGTGGATGTAAGCCGGTGGGCCTTCTTCGCCCGCATGGGCCACGCGGTGCAGGCCCAGCTCGCCGCAGCGTTTGAAGATGCGGGCAAATTTTTCGGGTGGATGCCCGACTTCGCTCGAGTCCAGACCCACCCCGATGAAATGCTCGCGCAGCGGCAGGGCCTGCTCCAGCGTGGCGAAGGCGTCGTCTTCGCTGAGGTGGCGCAGAAAGCACAAAATCAGCGAGGCGCTCACGCCCAGCTTTTGGCCCGCATCGCGGCAGGCCCGCGACAGCCCCAGGATCACGGTGGCTATGTCCACGCCGCGGCTGGTGTGGGTCTGCGGATCAAAAAACAGCTCGGCATGAACCACATGGTCGGCCGCCGCTTTTTCGAGATAGGCCCAGGCCATGTCGTAAAAATCCTGCTCCTTGAGCAGCACGCTGGCGCCGGCGTAGTAGATGTCCAGAAAGCTCTGCAAGTTGGTGAAGGCATAGGCTGCTCGCAAGGCCTCGACGCTGGCGTAGGGCAGCTCGACACCGTTGCGCCGGGCCAGCGCAAAGATCATCTCTGGCTCGAGCGATCCTTCGATGTGGATGTGCAATTCGGCCTTGGGCATGCGCTGCAGCACATCGCTCAGGCGCTCGGGGGCAATCGGTGCAATGGATGCAAGGGGGGGATGGGCCATGGTCGGTTTCATCAGCAAACTCCGTAGGTGATGCCCAGCTGCCGCAGGTGGCGCCGGTAGGCCGCCGAGAGCCGGTCCACACCGGTGTGCAGTTCGCTGCGCGCATCGAGCGGCAGCCTGCGCGGCCTTTGCGATTCGAGTACCGGCTGGTCCTGGGTGAAGATGGTGTGTTGAAAGGCGCGCAGCGATTCGTCGCTGCTGTGAAAGTCAGCCATCGCCAGGCGGAACCAGACGCGGCAGCTTTCCTCGCCGACCGGGCAGATGAACAGCGCAATGGCCTCTTGCCAGCCTGCAGGCAAGGCGCTACCGGCCTCGGGCACTTTGGTCAGCACCGCGCTGTAGGGGCCCGTGACTTCGTAGCCGTAACCGATCTGGGCGCCTGCGGTGGCGTGCAGGTTCGAGCGCGGCTGCCAGGCCTTGCAGTTGCGGGCGCGCGGTCCGGTGGCGGTCTCCTCGACCTCATAGGTCTCGATTTCGGGGCGCTGCAGATCACCGAGCCAGCCGTCATGGACAAAGCCGAAGTGGGCCATGTCCAGGAAGTTTTCGACCGCTCGCGGCGCGCTGGTGGCCACGTCGTAGGGCCCGCAGTTGACTTGTCGCAAGCCGGAGTGCTCGCCGCAAAAATCAGGCAGCGGCAAGCCGGCCGTGCCGGCCGGCTGCAGCCGCACCCAGATCAGGCCGTAGCGCTCGCAGGCTTCATAACGGGGGGCGCAGTGGGTCGGCGGAGGCTTGAAATCGGGCAGGGCGGGCACGCGCTGGCATTGGCCTTGGGCATCGAACTGCCAGCCGTGATAGGCGCATTGCAGCGTGTCGCCCTGCACGCGCCCGAGCGACAGGCGGGCGCCGCGGTGCGGGCAGCGATCGGGCCAGGCCTGCACCGGCCCGCTTTGGGGGCGCCACAGCACGATGTCCTGGTCGAGCAGCCGCACTGCCATGGGCGCAGCGCCCAGATCGTCTTGCAGGGCCACCGGATGCCATAAGGTTTTTTCAATCATCTGCGAATCATCGCCGAAAAAAAGACGCAAAAAAAGCTGCCCTAAGGCAGCTTTTTGTTGGGCCAGCGCAGGCTTACTTGCCAGCCGGCACCTTGCCGTCAACGCCCTTGACGTAGAAGTCAACTTTGTCGAGCCAGGCCTGATCGGCCTTCTGGTCTTTGGCCAGACGCTCCTTGCCGGTGTTGTCGACCACGGGGCCGGTGAAGGGGTTGAAGCTGCCGTCCTTGAGGCCGGCCTTGATTTCATCGACGCGCTTCTTGGCATCCTCAGGAACCACATCGGCGATCTTGATCAGGTCGTTCAGGCCTTCCTTGACGCCCCAGACGGTGCGCTCGGTCTTCCAGGTGCCGGCCTTGACCTCTTCAATGGCCTTGATGTAGTAGGGCGCCCAGTTGACGATGGCCGAGCCCAGGTGGGCTTTGGGCCCGAAGCTGCTCATGTCGCTGTCCCAGCCGAAGGCGTATTTGCCGTTCTTTTCGGCCGTCTGCAGCACGGCGGTGGAGTCGGTGTTTTGCAGCAGCACGTCGGCCTTCTGGTTGATCAGGCTTTGCGCTGCCTCGCTCTCCTTGCCCGGGTCGTACCAGGTGTTGACCCACACCACTTTGGTCCGGATCTTGGGATTGACGCTTTGCGCGCCCAGGGTGAAGGCGTTGATGTTGCGCAGCACCTCGGGAATCGGGAAGGAGCCCACGAAGCCCAGGACGTTGGTCTTGGTCATCTTGCCTGCGATCACGCCGGCCATGTAGGTGTCTTGGTAGAAGCTGGCATCGTAGATGCGCATATTGGGCGCAGTCTTGTAGCCGGTGGCGTGCTCGAACTTGACGTCCGGGAAGTCGGCCGCCACTTTGAGCATGGCTTCCATGTAGCCAAAAGAGGTGGCAAAGATGATCTTGTTGCCTTGCTGGGCCAACTCGCGGATCACGCGCTCGGCATCAGCGCCCTCGGGCACTTTTTCAATGAAGGTGGTCTTGACGGCATCACCAAACTTGGCTTCGACCGCCTTGCGGCCGAGGTCATGGGCGAAAGACCAGCCGGCATCGCCGACCGGGCCGACGTAAATCCAGGCGGCCTTGAGCGGTTCGGGCTTGGCAGCCGCGGCTGGCTTGGCTTCTTCTTTCTTGCCGCAGCCAACCAAAACCGCGGCAGCCACGGTGCTCAGGGCCGCCAGTTTCAGGACGGAGCGCTTGGACACAAGGGTCATGTCTATTCCTTCTGGGTGTAAACAGTGGGGGGTGAAAAGGCGAACGTGGATTATGAACCGGGATGAAAGGGCTTGCCCAGTGAGGCAGGCATGTTGACCCGGATCCATGTAGGGTTGCGTGAGATCAGCACCAGCACCACGATGGTGGCCACATAGGGCAGGGCGGTCAGCCACTCGCTGGCGATCTGAACGCCCGCGCTTTGCAGGTGGAACTGGAGCATGGTCAAGCCTCCGAACAGGTAGGCGCCAAGCAAGACCCGGGCCGGCCGCCAGGTGGCAAAGGTGGTCAGGGCCAGCGCGATCCAGCCTCGCCCGGCGACCATGCCTTCGACCCACAGCGGCGTGTAGATCACCGAGAGGTAGGCGCCGGACAGACCGCACAGGGCGCCACCGGCCATCACGGCGAGCAGGCGGATGCGGCGCACCGGATAGCCCAGGGCATGCGCCGAATTGGGGGATTCGCCAACCGCTCGAAGCACCAAGCCGGTGCGGGTTCGGTAGAGCAGCCAGACCAGCACAAGGGTCAGCGCCATGGTCAGGTAGACCATTGGGTGCTGGCGAAACAGCGCCGGCCCCAGCCAGGCCAGGTCGCCCAGGATGGGCCAGCTAAAGGACATGCGCTCGGGCAGCTTTTGCTGGGTGTAGGCGATGCCCACGAAGGCGGAAAAGCCGACGCCAAACAGACTCAGCGCCAGGCCGGTGGCGTACTGATTGGTGCCCAGCCAGATCACGAGCACGCCAAAGACCGCTGCCATCGCAGCACCGGCAGCCATGCCCGCGGCGAAACCGGCCAGATCGCTGCCGGTGTGGACCACGGCGGCAAAGCCGGCGATGGCCGCGCACAGCATCATGCCCTCGGCGCCCAGGTTGACCACGCCAGCTTTCTCGTTAATCAGCAGGCCCAGAGCGGCCAGGGCCAGCACGGTGCCGGCGTTGAGCGTGGCCGCCAGCAGCAGCGCATAGGTGTCCATCAGCGGCCCCCTTTCGGCATCCAGCGCAGGCGGTAGGCCACCAGCGTGTCGCAGGCCAGCAGGCAAAACAGCAGCAGGCCCTGGAACACGCCGGTGATCGAGCGCGGCAGGCCCATGCGCGATTGGGCCAGCTCGCCGCCGATGTAAAACATGCTCATCAGGATCGCCGACAGCACCATGCCTCCTGGATGCAGGCGCCCCACAAAGGCCACGATGATGGCGGCAAAACCGTAACCGGCGGGAACGTAAGGTGTGAGCTGGCCGATCGGGCCGGCCACCTCCAGCGCGCCGGCCAGGCCGGCTGTGCCACCGGAGACCAGCAAGGCGACCCACAGCGCGCGGCGCGAGGAAAAACCGGCATAGCGCGCCGCCGAAGGTGCCAGGCCGCCCACTTGCTGGGCAAACCCCGCTCGCGTGCGAAACAGGTAGATCCACAGCACCACCGCCCCGGCCAGCGCCAGCAGCAGACCGATGCTCGCGCGCGAGCCGCTCATCAGGCGCGGGATCTTGGTTGCAGACTCGAAGGTCTTGCTTTGCGGAAAGTTAAAGCCCGCCGGGTCCTTCCAGGGCCCATGCACCATGTAGGTCAGCACCATGATGGCCACGTAGACCAGCATCAGGCTCACCAGGATTTCGTTGGCATTGAAGCGGTCGCGCAGCAGCGCCGTCAGGCCCGCCCAGGCCATGCCGCCGAGCACGCCGGCCAGCAGCAGGGCCGGCACGATCCAGCCACCGGTGTCCTTGGTGGCCAGCAGGGCGACGCCCCCGGCGCAGACCGCACCGATGACGAACTGACCCTCAGCGCCGATGTTCCACACGTTCGAGCGAAAGCACAGCGACAGCCCCAGCGCAATGAGCAGCAGGGGAGTGGCCTTGACCATCAGCTCGCCGATCGCGTATTTGGATTTCAGCGGCTCCCAAAAGAACATCTGCAGCGCCCGCACCGGGTCCTTGTCGAGCGCCAGAAAAATCAGCACGCCCAGGCCCACGGTCAGCGCGATGGCCAGCAGCGGCGAGGCATAAGTCCACAGGCGCGAGGCGCCGGGGCGCGGCTCAAGCCTGAGCATGGTGACCCTCCACGGCGGCCTCGCCCGCCTCATCGGCCTGGGGCCACAGCCCGCTCATCCATTCGCCGATGCGCTCGACGCTGGCCTGATCGCGCGCGATCGCGGGCGACAGCCGCCCTTTGGCGATCACATGCAGGCGATCGCAGATTTCAAACAACTCGTCGAGTTCCTCGCTGACCACCAGCACCGCGCAGCCCGCATCGGCCAGGGCCAGGATTTCACCGCGGATTTGCGCCGCCGCACCGACGTCCACGCCCCAGGTGGGCTGCGAGACGATCAGCATTTTGGGTCGAGCCTCAATCTCACGGCCGACGATGAACTTTTGCAAGTTGCCCCCCGACAGGGACTGCGCCAGCGCCTGCGGCCCGCCGGCCTTGACCCGAAAGCGCTCAATCAGTCCGCGCGCCTGCTCTGCCAGCGCGCTGGTGCGGATCCAGCCGCCGGCACCGAGCGACTCGCCGCGCGTGAGCAGCAGGTTGTGCGCCAAGCTCATGGAGGGCACCGCGCCGCGACCGAGCCGCTCTTCGGGCACGAAGTGCAGCCCCAGTCGGCGACGGGCGACGGGCCCGAGCCCGGCGATGTCGCGCCCCTGCAGCTCCAGGGTGCCAGCGCGGCCAGGCCGGCGCGCGTCCTCCCCCGACAGCGCCCACATCAACTCTCGCTGGCCATTGCCTGAGACACCGGCGATGCCCACCACCTCGCCGCCGCGCACTTGCAGGCTGATTCGGTCGAGGTCCACGCCAAAGGGCTCAGCCTTGGGCAGGCTGAGCTCGCGCACCGTCAGCACCGGTGCGCTGACCTCGCGCCGATGCACCTGCAGCGGCGCAGGCTCGGCGCCGATCATCATGCGGCTAAGCGATGCGTTGGACTCTTCGCGCGGATCGCACTGGCCGGTGACGCGGCCGCCGCGCAAAACGGTGCAGGCCGTGCACAGGGCGCGGATTTCATGGAGTTTGTGGCTGATATAGAGCACGCTGCAGCCTTGCGCGACCAGTTTTTGCAGCACTGCAAAGAGTTTTTCCACCGCTTGCGGCGTGAGCACCGAGGTCGGCTCATCGAGGATGAGCAACTGCGGCTGGGTCAGCAGTGCGCGAATGATTTCCACCCGCTGCATTTCTCCCACGCTGAGCGTGTGTACCGGTCGGTCCGGCGCGATCTCCAGACCATACTCGCCGGCCTTGGCCTCGATGCCCTGGCGCACCTGCTGCAGGGTCAGCGACTTGTCCAGGCCCAGCCACACGTTTTCCGCTACGGTCAGAGTGTCAAAAAGGCTAAAGTGCTGAAACACCATGCTGATGCCCAGTGCCCGCGCCTGCTGCGGGTTGCGAATCTGCACGGGCTGGCCGTTGTAGTGAATCTGCCCTTCATCGGGTTTGACCGCGCCGTAGATGATCTTCATCAGCGTCGACTTGCCGGCGCCGTTTTCGCCCAGTACGGCGTGGGCCTGGCCGGGCAGCACCCGCAGGTCCACGGCGTCGTTGGCCACCACCGACGGGTAGCGTTTGGTGATGCCTTGCAGCGCCAGGCGCACTGGCTCGGCGGGGCTGTTCATGCTTGCGTCCTCCTGGGCATGCGCAGCCGCGGTGCGGGTCGAGAGCGGTTAAGGCAGCCGTTGTCTTGATAGGGGCTCATGCGTGCAACTGATCCGAACATCCTTATGATGCCGTGGTGTTCATTTCCACGGCTTTGCGTACATGACCGTCCAGCCATCGACCCAGACGATCCGTTTCCTGCGGCGTGGGCAGCCCGTTACGCTGCGCAATGTACCACCGCAGCGCACCTTGCTCGAGGTCTTGCGCGAAGACCTGGCCTGCACCGGGACCAAGGAAGGCTGCGGCGAGGGCGACTGCGGGGCCTGCACCGTGGTGCTGGGCGGGCCCGATGCGGCTGGCCAGCTGCAGCTGCGCGCCATCAACAGTTGCATCCGCCTGGCCCATTCAGCCGATGGCATGGCCTTGTGGACGGTTGAGGACCTGGTGGCCGACCCCATGATCGGGGTGGCCCCAGGACAGCTGCACCCGGTGCAGCAGGCCCTCGTGCAGGCCCATGCCAGCCAGTGCGGCTTTTGCACCCCTGGCTTCGTCATGAGCTTGTTTGCGCTTTACGAGGGCCATGCCCCGGGTCAGCGGCTCACGCGCGAGCAGGCGCAGCAGGCCTTGTCGGGCAATTTGTGTCGCTGCACCGGTTACCGGCCCATCTTGGAGGCGGCCACCGCGATGGGCGCTTTGCCTGCGGTGCGACTCAATCGCGCGGCGGTCTGCGATGCCCTCAAGCCGATTGCGCCCCAGCCGGCCGACAACGGCGCCTACCTCCTGCCGCTGGAGCTGCAACACCTGCTGCGCCTGCGCGATCGCTACCCGCAGGCCCAGGTGGTGGCCGGGTGCACCGATGTGGGTCTGTGGGTGACCAAGGGCCATCAGGAGTTTGCCCAGGTGCTCGATGTGAGCCGGGTGGTCGAGCTGCGCCTCGTGCGCAATTTGGGGGCGGTGATGCGCATCGGTGCGGCCGTGACCCTGCAGCAGGCCTATGAGGCTTTGTGCCAGCGCTGGCCGCAGCTCGAGCCCTTTGCGGCGCGTTTTGCCGGCCTGCCGGTGCGCAACTCAGGCACGCTCGGTGGCAATGTGGCCAACGGTTCGCCGATCGGCGACTCCATGCCTGTGCTCATTGCCCTGGGCGCCCGGGTGGTGTTGGCCAGCGTGCGCGGTGAGCGGCAGATGCCGCTGGAAGACTTTTACACCGGCTACCGTAAGAACAAACTGGCTGCCGATGAACTGCTGGTCTATGTCGACGTGCCGCTGCCCCCGGCGGCGCCCGGCCACTGGCTGCGTGTCTACAAGATCTCCAAGCGTTACGACGACGACATTTCTGCGCTCTGCCTGGCCGTCGCGTTGAAGTTGCAGGACGATCGTGTTGTCGAGGTGTCGATCGGGGTGGGGGGCGTGGCGGCCACGCCTGTGCGAGCGCGCAAGACCGAAGCGGCGCTGCTCGATCAGCCGTGGAGCCAGCAGACGCTGGAGCAGGCCGCCTTGACCCTGCGCGGGGAGTTCGAGCCGATTTCGGACATGCGCGCCTCGGCCGCTTACCGGCGCCAGGTGCTGGGCAATCTGCTCGAGCGTCTGTGGCTGCAGACCCAAGGGCATGATGCGATCAACCTGGAATCGGTCCACCCTGGAGTGACGGCATGAGTGCGCCCTCCATCGCCCTTCATCGGGCAAGCTCTGAACCGTTGGCTTCCCAACCGGCGGCCGGTGCGTCACACGCGCACGAAAGCGCGCGGGCTCAGGTGCAGGGCCTGGCCCCGTATGTAGATGACATGGCCGAGCTCAAGGGCACGCTTTATGCGGCGCCGGTGATGTCGAGCGTGGCCCATGGCCGGCTTCTGGGCCTGGACTGCAGCGCTGCCCTGGCCATGCCGGGCGTGATCGGCTTGGTGCGGGCCGCCGATATTGCCGGCGATCGGTTGCTGGCCACCTACGCCCATGACGAGCCCATCCTCGCGGGCGACAAGGTCGAGCACATCGGCCAGGTCGTCGCACTGGTGGTGGCCGACAGCGTGATGCAGGCGCGCAAGGCCGCACGCCGCGTTCGGCTCGACATCGAGCCGCTGCCGGCCATCTTGACAGTGCGCCAGGCGCTGGCCGAGGGTAGCCAGGTGCTGCCCCCCGTCACGGTGCGGCGCGGCCAGCCTGAAGCCGGGATCGAGCGTGCCCCGCACCGGCTCAGCGGCTGCCTGGAGGTCGGTGGACAGGAGCACTTTTCCCTCGAGGGTCAGATCGCCTACGCCCTGCCGCAGGAGCAGGGCCAGTATCTGGTGCATTCGAGCACCCAGCACCCGGGCGAGGTGCAGCACTGGATCGCCCATGCCTTGGGCATCGACAGCCACCGCGTGACGGTGCAGTGCCGCCGCATGGGCGGCGGTTTCGGCGGCAAGGAAACGCAGGCCGGACACATGGCGGTCTGGGCCTGCCTGGCCGCGCAAAAGTTTCAGCGGCCGGTCAAGCTGCGGCTCGATCGCGACGACGACTTTCT
>CANHDQ010000036.1 GCA_947459405.1 Comamonadaceae bacterium | reverse complement strand
GGAGTGTCGATTGACCTGATCGTGCGCGGCGCCTGCATGCTGCCAGCGCGAGTGCCGGGCTTGACCGACAACATCCGCGTGCGCTCGGTGATCGGGCGCTTTCTGGAGCATTCGCGCGTCTTCTACTTCGACGACGGACAGGAGCAGTCGCTCTACCTGTCGAGCGCCGATTGGATGAACCGCAACATGTTTGGCCGTATCGAGCTGGCCTGGCCGGTGACCGATGCCGCCCTGCGCCAGCGCCTGATCGATGAATGCCTGGTGGCCTATATGCACGACACGCGTGACGCCTGGCAGCTGCAGCCCGATGGACGCTACGAGCCGGTCAAGCCCCCCGCGCGAGGCAGGCGGCAATCGGCGCAAGCGGCTCTTATGGCACGCTACGGACGCGCACCGGCCAAGCGGTCTTGAGGGGGCTGCGATGGACCTGATTTTGTGGCGCCATGCCGATGCGGTGGAGGCTATCCCCAGCGCCGACCCGATGGAGGCGCACCGCCGAGATCTGGCGC
Organism: Comamonadaceae bacterium; assembly: GCA_947459405.1. Lineage (GTDB taxonomy): Bacteria > Pseudomonadota > Gammaproteobacteria > Burkholderiales > Burkholderiaceae_C > Polaromonas. The sequence continues at coordinate 18,595 of CANHDQ010000036.1, read as the reverse complement.
GCAGCCTAACAGGGCGGGGGCAAAAGCACGCGGCGCGCATGGCCAGTTGGCTCGATCATCAACTGACTGAAAGCGCCAAGGTGTTTGTCAGTCCGGCGCTGCGCTGCGAGCAGACTGCGCTCAACCTGGGCCGCCGGTTCAAGCTGTGCGAGCAGTTGGCACCCGATCGCAGCGCCGACGACTTGTTGGCCTTGGTGCAGTGGCCAGAGAGCAGGGCGCCGGTCCTGGTGGTCGGTCATCAGCCCACGCTGGGGCGGGTGGCAGCGCGGCTTTTGGGCCTGCCGCAGACCGAGTTGTCGGTTCGCAAGTGCGCTGTCTGGTGGCTGCGCTCACGCGAGCGCGACGGCCAGCGCCAGACGGTGCTGCTGGCGGTGCAGTCGCCCGACCTACTCTAGGGCAGGTCAGGCGTCTCCTGCTTCGCGAGCAAGTTCAGCCTTTGGGCCGGCCCGTCTTGATGGCCGGTACTGCGGCCAGTGCGGCGAGCAGGGCTGCATCGGACAGGCCAGCGAGCGCCATGATGCCGGCGCGCAGCATCTCGCTTTTCTTCGGGGGCTGGCCCAAGGCGGTGGCGCGCTGCTTGAGCGCCTCCATGGCCTGGTATTCGGCTTTGGGGATGGTGTAGCTGTCTCGCACCAGCTTGGGTTTTTTGGGTTTCTCGACCTTCTCGACCTTGGCTGGATTCATGACAGGCGCTTGGGCCTTGGGCGGCACATGGGCAGCCGGTGCGGGAGCAGCGGCCACCCGTTTCTTTGCGGCTGGAGCCTTCGTCGCGACTTTGGACGCAGTCTTCGCGGGCATCTTGGTGGGCGCATTGCCCAGTGCCGATTTGCGAGCGGCGGCGGTTGTCTTGCTCGCTGGCGAGCGGCGCTTTGCGCGGACGATTGGTTGGCGGGTGGCAGGTTTGCGTGGGGTTGTAGGCATGAGACCTCCTTGAAACGGTATAAATAGTTTATATCGTTTTCGGTGGCAGGGTCAAGCCCATGGCTCTGCGCTTTGGCTCAGGAGTCGATCAGCTCCAGTGGCCAGGGCGTTTTTTGCCAAGCCAGCGCCTCTTCACCAAGCAGGTGCATCGACTGCGGAAAGGCGCGAGCCCAGCCCGCCGGCAGCACAAGCTCGAGGCCTGAAGGCACCTCCTGCAAGCGCACGCCTTCGAGCTTGGGGTCGCGATGCGCATGGGCCAGGATGACCGCCAGCCTCAGGGCCAGCAACTGGCGCATGAAGGTTGTGTCTGTGAACCAGGCCTCCATCTTGCGCAGCTTGCCGCGGTGGCCCAGCACCAGCTGGCTCAGACGGTGCAGTTCTTCGAGCGAGAAGCCGGGCGCATCGGCATGGTCGAGGATGTAGGCGCCGTGCTTGTGGTACTCCTGGTGCGAGATGTGGCTGCCGATCTCGTGCAGCTGCGCGGCCCATTCGAGCTTGCGCGCCAGGCGCCCAAGATCGGCCTCAGGCGGGGCCTGGCGCAGCAAAAACTGCGCGGCCCGGCTCACGCGCCGGGCTTGCGCGGCGTCGACGTCAAACTTGCGCATCAAGCGCTCGACCGTGCGGGCGCGCAAGTCGGTGTGTTCATCCTGTCGCTCGAGCAGATCGTAGAGCACCCCGTGGCGCAGCGCCCCTTCGGCGGGCTTGAGCTCCTTGATGCCGAGCAGGCTGAAAACTGCCCGCAGTACACTGACGCCCCCGCCGATGACCGCCCGGCGGTCGTCCTTGAGGCCATCGATCCGGATGCGGTCGATGTGCTGCGCTTGCAGCAGCATCTCGAGCAGCCAATCCAGGGACTCCTGGCTGATGACGCCGCTGGGCCAGCCGGCAGCTTGCAGCGCATCGGCCACGGCATTGACCGTCCCCGATGAGCCATAGGCGCAGTCCCACTGGTCGCTCGCAAAAGCGGGCAGGGCCTCTTCCAGCACCGCCTTGGCCGCCACCTCGGCCATCTCGAAGGCCTGGGCCGTCAGTTGGCCCTCGGGAAAGTACTTCATCGACCAGGTGACGCTGCCCACGCGCCACGATTCCAGGGTCTGGGCTTGCAGGTGCTGGCCCAGGATCATCTCGGTCGAGCGCCCGCCGATGTCGATGACCAGGCGACGCTCTTGGCTGTGAGGCAGCAAATGGGCCACGCCCAGGTAGATCAGCCTGGCTTCCTCTCGCCCCGGGATGACGTCGATGGGAAAGCCCAGAATCTGTCGCGCCTTGACAAGAAACTCGTCGCGGTTGCGCGCTTCGCGCAGCGTTTGCGTGGCGACCACACGCACCTGTGTTTTCTTGAAACCCGCCAGCCGCTCGGCAAAGCGGGCCAGGCAGTCCCAGCCGCGCTGCATCGCGTCTTGCGACAAATTGCGCTGCTCGTCGAGACCGCCGCCTTGGCGCACCGTCTCCTTGAGGTAGTCGGTGCGCCGCACCAGACCGTGGTCGAGCAGGCCGATTTCGAGCCTGAAGCTGTTGGAGCCGAGGTCTACGGCGGCCAGCCGGGTTCCGTCTTGCATGGGTGGGATCAGGAAGCGAAGGCTGTCAGCGAGCGCTGAACAAAGAAAGCCACATGCATGTTATGGCGAAAGTGTGACATAAAGATGAATATTAGGTGACAGAAACGATCTTCGAGGCATTGCCCTGTCTTTTGAGATGGAAGGGCTTGTGACATGAAAATGTCACAATTGAAAGTTAGAGTTCTGGATTAAAGATTTCTAACGCTGTCTGTTGTAAATTTTTCGATCCATCCAGGAGCTCTCATGCGCAAATTGAAGTCCCTCATCGCCGGCCTCGGCCTGAGCGTCGTGGCCGCCACCAGCTGGGCAGCCGATATCACCGGTGCCGGTGCCACCTTCCCCTTCCCGATCTACGCCAAGTGGGCCGAAGCCTACAAGGCCGCCACTGGAACCGGACTGAACTACCAGTCGATCGGCTCTTCTGGCGGTATTCGCCAGATCCGCGCCAGGACGGTCACGTTCGGCGCCACCGACGCGCCGGTGCCCGGTGCCGAGCTCGACCGTGATGGCATGGTCCAGTTTCCGGCCATCATCGGCGGCACGGTGCCGGTGATCAATCTCGACGGCTTCAAGCCCGGTGAGCTGCGCGTAACCGGCCCGGTGTTGGCCGAAATGTACATGGGCAAGATCAGCCGATGGAACGACCCCAAGTTTGCTGCGCTCAACCCCGGCAAGAACCTGCCCAATGAGCTGATCACCATCGTGCACCGCGCCGATGGCTCGGGTACGACCTTCAACTGGACCGACTACCTTTCCGCCGTGAGCCCCGACTGGGCCTCCAGTGTGGGCAAAGGCGCCGCAGTCAAGTGGCCGGCACCGACTTCAGTGGGCGGCAAGGGCAACGAGGGCGTGGCCGCCAACGTCAACCGCATCAAGGGCTCGATCGGTTACGTCGAGTATGCTTATGTGAAAAAGAACAATATGAACTTCATGCAGATGCAAAACGCCGACGGTCGCTGGGTCAGCCCTGATGACCTGACCTTTGCAGCGGCCGCTGCCGGTGCCGACTGGTTTAGCGTTCCAGGCATGGGCGTGTCCATGGTCAATGCCAAAGGCGCCTCCAGCTGGCCCATCAGCACCGCCTCCTTCATCCTGATGTACAAGGCCCCTGCCGACCGCACGGCTTCCAACGAAGCCCTAAAGTTTTTTGACTGGGCCTTCAGGAACGGCAAGAAGATGGCCGCAGAGTTGGATTATGTCGCGTTGCCCGACAGCCTGACCGATCAGATCCGCACCCGGGTGTGGAATCAGATTCAGCGCTAAGCGCTCGCTAGGGAGGAGCAGCAAGCCGCCGGCCCAGCCTTTGAGTCGGCGGCTTTTTGTTGTGAGTGATGTTTTCGGTGTACAGGTCTTTAGATGCAAACCAGTCAAGCGCAATCGGATAGATCGGGCGAGCACATGCTGGCCTTGGTCAAGAGGCAGAGGCTGCAGGACGGGCTCTTTCACCGCCTGACGCAGCTGTTTTCGCTGCTGGTGCTGGTGGCGCTGGCCGGCATCATCGTCTCGCTCTTTGTCAACGCTTGGCCTACTTTCCAGAAGTTCGGCCTGCGCTTTCTTTGGTATGTCGAGTGGGACATCATCAACGGGGAGTTTGGCGCAGCCATCGCAATTGTGGGCACGCTGGCCAGTGCCGGCTTGGCCATGCTCATGGCGGTGCCGCTGGCGTTCGGCATCGCGGTGTTCCTGACCGAGACCTGCCCGGTTTGGTTGCGCCGGCCTTTGGGCACGGCCATCGAATTGCTGGCCGCCGTGCCGTCCATCATCTACGGCATGTTCGGCCTCTTTGTGTTTGCCCCCCTGTTTGCAGACTACATTCAAGTGCCCTTGCGCGAACTGCTGGCCGGCATGCCCATTATTGGGGTGTTGTTTGGCGGGGCGCCCAACGGCATGGGCATTTTGGCTGCGGGTATCGTGCTGGCCTTCATGGTGCTGCCCTTCGTGGCGGCGGTGATGCGTGATGTATTTGAGATCACCCCGCCCATCTTGCGCGAGTCGGCCTACGGCCTGGGCTGCACCACCTGGGAGGTGGTAGGCAAGGTGGTGCTGCCCTACACGCAAAAGGGCGTGATCGGCGGCATCATGCTCGGCCTGGGGCGCGCCCTGGGTGAAACCATGGCGGTGACCTTTGTGATCGGCAATGCCAATCGCCTGCCGACCTCCCTGTTCTCGCCGGGCACTTCGATCGCCTCGACCTTGGCCAACGAGTTTGGCGAAGCCACAGACCTGCACATGTCGTCATTGTTCGCCCTGGGCTTCTTGCTGTTTGCCATTACCTTTGTGGTGCTGGCCCTGGCCAAGCTCATGATCAGTCGCGCCGAGAAGGCCAAGGGGTTTTGAGATGGCCAGCAATATGAATCCGGACCTGTACCGCCGTCGGCGTCTCGCCAATGCCTGGGGCATGGCCACCTCGATGGCGGCCATGGCCTTGGGTCTGGCGGTTTTGTTGTGGATTTTGGTGGTCCTGTTTTCCAACGGCTTTGCGGCCCTGGACTGGAACATCCTGACCCGCGACACGCCTGCCCCTGGCACCGAGGGTGGCGGGCTGCGTAACGCGATTGTGGGCAGTGCCATGATGGTGGGCTTGGCGGTTCTGGTGGCCACGCCGGTGGGCATCTTTGCGGGCATCTACCTGACTGAATTTGGCGACCAGAGCAAGACGGCCGAGGCCACGCGTTTTGTCACCGACATCATGCTGTCGGCCCCCTCTATCGTGATCGGCTTGTTTGTCTATGCCATTGCGGTGGCCACAGTGGGCGGGTTTTCGGGCTTTGCGGGCAGCCTGGCTCTGACTTTGATCGCGGTGCCGGTCGTCATGCGCACGACAGAAAACATGCTCAGGCTGGTGCCCGGCAGCTTGCGAGAGGCGGCCTTTGCACTGGGGGCGCCGCGCTGGAAGGTGTCACTGTCGGTGACGCTGCGTGCGGCACGCAGCGGCGTCATTACCGGCTTGCTGCTGGCCGTGGCGCGCATCAGTGGTGAGACGGCACCCTTGCTTTTTACCGCTTTGAACAACCAGTTCTTCAACGCCGACATGAGCGAGCCGATGGCCAATTTGCCGGTGGTGATCTTCCAGTTTGCGATGAGCCCGTATGACAACTGGATTCGGCTGGCTTGGGGCGGTGCCTTGCTCATCACGCTGGCCGTGCTGCTGCTCAACATCATTGCGCGGGTGTTTTTCCGCGACAGGCAGTCGGGTTGACATACTTGCATCGACCCCAATCAGAAATCTCTTGAAGCCATAGGATTCCCATGCCCGACACCCAGCCGACCCGCAACGCGATCGAGGTGCGCAATCTTGATTTCTACTACGGGAAATTCCAGTCCCTCAAGGCCATCAACTTGGACATCGCCGAGCACCGGGTGACCGCCTTCATCGGCCCGTCCGGATGCGGCAAGTCGACCTTGCTGCGCACGCTCAACCGCATGTACAGCCTCTATCCTGGCCAGAGAGCCGAGGGCCAGATCAATTTCTATGGTCAAAACATTCTGGACAAGGGGCAGGACCTGAACCTGCTGCGGGCCCAGATCGGCATGGTGTTTCAAAAGCCCACGCCTTTTCCGATGTCGATTTACGAAAACATCGCCTTCGGCGTGCGTCTGTATGAAAAGCTCAGCCGCTCGGAGATGGATGATCGGGTCGAGTGGGCCCTGACCAAGGCCGCGATCTGGGGCGAGGTCAAAGACAAGTTGGGCCAAAGCGGCCTGTCCCTGTCGGGCGGTCAGCAGCAGCGCCTGTGTATCGCCCGCACGGTGGCGGTCAAGCCCAAAGTGATCTTGCTCGACGAGCCGACGTCCGCACTTGACCCAATCTCGACGGCTAAAGTTGAGGAATTGGTCAGCGAGTTGAAAAAGGACTACACCGTGGCTATCGTGACGCACAACATGCAACAGGCGGCACGTGTGTCAAACTTCACTGCCTACATGTACCTGGGCGAATTGGTCGAGTTTGGTCACACCGATCAAATCTTCATGAAGCCCGCGCGTCAGGAAACCGAAGACTACATCACCGGCCGTTTCGGCTGACCAGGAGCCCACGATGGACAAGCATATTTCCAGCCAGTTCGACGCCGAGCTGACCAGCGTTTCATCCCGGGTTCTCGAGCTCGGTGGCCTGGTCGAGTCGCAGACCCGTCAAGCGGTTTACGCCCTGGCCAAGTTCAGCGCCGATGTGGCCGATCAGGTGATCGCCACCGAAAAGCAGGTCAACTCTCTTGAGGTGGAGATTGACCGCGAGCTGTCTTCGATCATTGCCCGTCGGCAGCCCACTGCGCGCGACCTGCGCCTGCTGATGGCCATTTCCAAGATCACCACCAACCTCGAACGGGCAGGCGATGAGGCCGAGCGCATCGCGCGCATGGTCAAGCTCATCCTCGAGCATGGCGGGCCGCGCACCCTGCCGGCCTCCGAGCTGCGTTTGGCCGCCGATCTGGCCAGCGGCCTGATGCACAAGGCGCTCGATGCGTTTGCCCGGCTCGATGTCAACACCGCCCTCGTGATCTTGAAGGAAGACGACCTGATCGATGCCGAGTTCAACGGCTTCGTGCGCAAGCTCATCACCTACATGATGGAAGACCCGCGCACGATTTCGCCCAGCCTGGATCTGCTGTTTGTGGCCAAGGCCATCGAGCGGGTGGGCGACCATGCCAAGAACATCGCCGAATTCATCATCTACATCGTCAAGGGTGCTGATGTGCGCCACAGTCCGCGTGACCAAATTGAGGCGGCGGTTGAGTAAAAGGTCGAGCCGATTTAGCTCTATAACAAGTAAACGATGAAGCACTTGGCTCGAATTTTGGTGGTTGAGGATGAGCCGGCGATTGCCGAGCTGATTGCGGTGAATTTGCGCCATGCCGGCTTTGTGCCGGTGTTGGCCGAGGACGCCGTCTCGGCCCAGCGTGCGGTTGACGAGGCCCTGCCCGATGCGATCTTGCTCGACTGGATGCTGCCGGGGCAAAGCGGTCTGCAACTGGCCCGGCAGTGGCGCAAGGATGCGCGTACCAAGACGACCCCGATTCTCATGCTGACCGCGCGCACGGACGAGGCCGACCGGGTGGCAGGGCTCGATGCCGGCGCTGACGATTACATCAGCAAGCCGTTTTCGACCCAGGAGATGCTGGCGCGTATCCGGGCTGTGCTGCGCCGTCGCGCGCCTGAGCTTGTCAAAGACAGTGTGAGCGTGGGCGAACTCATGCTCGATGCGGCCACGCACCGCGTGTCCTTTCGCTCGCGCGAGTTGCGTCTGGGGCCGACCGAGTTCAAGCTGCTGCACTTTTTCATGAAGCATGCCGAGCGGGTGCACAGCCGCAGCGCGCTGCTCGACCGGGTGTGGGGCGACCATGTGTTCATTGAAGAGCGCACGGTCGATGTGCATGTCAAGCGTTTGCGCGAGGCTCTCGGTGAGGCGGGCGCCATGGTCGAAACCGTGCGGGGGGCAGGTTACCGGCTCACGGCCAATCCGGGACGGAGCGGCTAAGGCATGTTCACCAGGGGCCTGGTTTTTCTTGGCTTTTTGGTCCTGGGTGGTTTCGTCGCCTGGCTCCTGGCTGCTTGGGTCGGGGCCATGGTCGGTTTGATCCTTTCAGCCTGGATTGCGTTTTACCTTGATGCCTTGCGATTGTTGCGGCTGCAAAACTGGCTCACCAGACTGCACAGCATTGAGCGAGACGATCCCGGGCGAGTCCAATCCCTGCCCGAAGCACCCACCGGGGGTTGGCTAGGCGAAATCGCCGATCGTATGCATCGCTTGCTGCGCTGGAGAATTCAGGCGCAGCATGCGAGTCAAATGCAGCTGCAGGAGATGCTTGCCGCGATGCAGGCCTCGCCAAACGGCGTGATCCTTCTGGATGCCGATGGGCGGATTGAATGGTGCAACCAAACCGCTGCCGGTCATCTTGGGCTTGATGCCGCGCGCGACGTGCGCCAACATGTCGCCCATCTCATTCGCGACCCTCTGTTTAACGCCTATGTGGCCGCTGCTGATTTTTCGGCGCCGGTGACCATTGCCGGACGGAAAAGCACGCCCTCGCGTCCTGTTCGGCTGTCACTGCAGATGCATCCCTATGGGGATGGGCAGCGCCTGCTGCTGTCGCGCGATGTCACGCTCATCGAGCAGGCCGAGGCCATGCGCAGGGATTTTGTGGCCAATGTCTCGCACGAATTGCGCACGCCCCTGACGGTGCTCTCCGGCTTTGTCGAGACCCTGCAGACGCTGGAGCTGCCGCCGCAGGATGTGCGGCGCTACCTCGATCTCATGGCGATGCAGTCCAATCGCATGCAAACCCTGGTCGACGATTTGCTAACGCTCTCGCGCCTTGAGGGCAGCCCCCTGCCCAGCCTCAACGACAAGGTGGGCGTCGATGCGCTGCTGGCCCAATGCGAAATCGACGCCCGTGCCTTGTCTTTGGTCATGGGCCGTTCAAAGCAGGAAATCGAGTTCGTGCAGGATGCGCCGGCGCAGCTGTGTGGTGTGGCGACCGAGTTACAAAGCGCGCTATCCAATCTGGTCAGCAACGCGATCCGCTACACCCCATCCGAGGGTCGGGTGGTGGTGAGCTGGAAGCTATTGGCCGATGGCAGCGGCGAGTTTGCGGTGCAGGACAGCGGGCCAGGCATTGCGGCCGAGCACCTGCCGCGTCTGACCGAACGCTTTTACCGAGTCGACCGCAGCCGTTCACGCGACAGCGGTGGCACGGGCCTGGGTTTGGCCATTGTCAAGCACGTGGTGCAGCGCCACGGCGCGGTGCTGCACATCGAGAGCGAGCCGGGGCAGGGGTCGCGTTTTTCCATTGTGTTTCCCGCCTCGCGCGTTCAGCGGGCCGATTCGCCGGCCGATCTCAAGGCGGCTTGACCGGCTGCTGTGATGGGCTGTGCAGACTGCGCTGCACGGCCACGTGGAGCATCAGCACAAAGGCTGCGGCCACAACCCCCAAGGCGGCACTGCCGGCGATCCAGAAGGTTTGCGGCGAGGGCCTTGCCGCGAGCTCCAGCGGGCCCAGTTTCAGGCCTTCGTAGGCCCACCAGTAGCCACCCGCCAGGCCCACGCCCCAAAGCATGACGCCGTAGATCAGCAGCGGCATCAGGGTCACCCGGTAGCAGCGCAGCAAGAAGATGCTCATGGCCTGGGTGGCGTCGGCCAGGTGGTACAGGCCCACCCAAAGCAAGAGGGCTGCCGCTTGCGCCACCACCTGGGGGTTGGGCGAGTACAGGCCCGCGATTTGTTGGTGCAGCAGCGTCACCACCGAGGTGGTCAGCAGCACGCACAGCAGGCAAAGGCCCAGGCCCATGTGTACCAGCCGGCGCGCCTGAATGGGATCGCCCCGGCCGATCCAAAATGAGACGCGGGCGCTGGTGGCCAGGGCCAGCGACAGGGGCACCATATAGAGCACGGCCGTCATGCTCGAGGCGATCTGGTGGCTGCCGGCGGCCACTGCGCCTTGGCGCGCAATGAAGACGGCCATCAGCGTAAAGGAGGTGACTTCGACCAGGTAGGACAGGCCGCCTGGCACTCCGATGCGCAGGAACTGTCGAATGTGGGCCCAGTCGATGCGCTCCATGGGTGCCCACAGCCGGTAGGGCCGGTAGATGTCTTGAGTGCGCAAAAAGTGCAGGGCCAGGATAAGCAGCGCGTAGTTGACCACCAAGGTGGCCCAGGCGCAGCCTGCTGCGCCCATAGCGGGCATGCCCGCGCCGCCACCGACGAGCCAGATGGACAGCGGGATTTTGACGGCCAGTGCGCCGATCTGCAGCCAGGTCACCAACAGCGGCTTGCCCAGCGCCTGGTTGAGCGTGCTGTAGAGCCGAAACAGCAGGCTTGGCACGAAGGCGATGGCCAGAATCTGCAGATACTGCTCGACTTCTGTCAGCATTGAGGCGGGCACCTGCGCCCAGCGCAGCAGCGGCCCGGGAAGCAGCAGCACGGCCGTGCCCAGCACGCCGATGAGGCCGCACAGGTACAGGCTTTGCCGCACCGAGCGCCCGACATCGTGCTCGCGCCGGGCGCCGCGCATCTCGGCCCAGACGGGCAGCAGGGCCTGCACGATGCCGATCAGGGCGACGTAGACGCTGATGTAGATGGCCGAGCCCACTGACAGGGCAGCGAGCGCGTCGACGCTGTGGCGGCCTGCGATGACGGTATCGGCCACGCCGAAGGCCATGATGGCCAGTTGCCCCACCAGCACCGTGGCGGCATGTCGCCCCAGAATCTTGAGTTCACTCACGGGGGCTGCGGCGGTAGATCAACAGGTCGTCGGTTTTCTCGGTGGGCCTGCGCGCCGCTGCCACCAGCGTCCACAGGCCAGGGTCGAGCTCGCTGCGAAAGCGCGCCTGTGCCTGTCGGTCAACCAGCAGCGCAGGGCATTGCGGCTGCAACTGTGCCACGCGCAACGCCAGCTCGCCGTGGTGGCGCAGGGCTGCGGCTTGCGCCGTCGACAGGCCCAAGGTTTCCACGCAGGCCTGGCGATCGACGTGACGGATCACCTGACGCACCAGGGGTTGGTAGCCTCGGGCGAAGTCAAGCAGGGGCAGCCACAAGCTCATCAGCAGCACCCAGCACAAGGTGGCGCCACCGGCCGGCAAGACCAGGGATTTCCAAAGTGCGCTGCGATGGCGGCCCGTGCGCCACTTGACCAGCCAGGCCCAGGCCAGGCTGGCCAGAACGGCCACGATGAGGGCCAGCAGCGAAAAATCTGCCTCAAATCCGGGTGCAAGGCGCGCCACATTGGCCGCCGGCTTCTGGGGAACTCCGGTCTGCAGTGCGATCCAGATGACCCAGATCGTCAGGCCGCAGAGGGAAAAGAAGATCAGCGTGAACCAGTCGATCAGCGCGGCCACGCTGCGCTTGAGCGTGGGCAGGGCAAAAGCTGCCAGGCAGGCCAGCGCCGGCAAAGCAAGCAACAAACCGCGGTCCGATGCGGTGGTCAGCAAGGTCGAGACGCACACCACGGTGAAGAACCACAAGGGCAGGGCCACATGCCGGCTGCCCAGCTGGCGGCGCCATTGCCAAAGCGTCCACAAGGCCAGGGGCCAGGCCGGCCACATGAACCAGACAAACAGGCGCAGCAGGGCTAACAGCGATTTCTGGGCTGCTGCCTGCCCCCATTGCGCGGTGTCAACGCGCCAGTGCCACAAGCCCAGCAGCCAGGCCAGCAGCACACTGGCTGCAGACAGCGCGACGATGAGCACGCTCCAGCGCGCCTGCGTCCAGCCGCTTGCGTTGTGGCGGCGGTCCCAGAGTTCGATCAGGCCGGCGCCCAAGCCAAACAGCAGGGCCACGTTGGGCGCGCCGCTGAGCGCCAGACCGACCAAGGCCAGCGCCGCGACCGCTGCGTATCGCAAGCCGTGCGGCTGCGGCCCGGCGGCCAAGGCATAAAAGAGCAGGGCGGTAAAGCCCAGTTGGGCCAGGGCCGGGGTGGTTTCGTGAGCCAGTTGGGCCAGACCCAGACAGGCCAGCAAGGCCAGCAAGGCCGCGTCGGCCAGAGCGCGTGCGTAGCCGCGCGGATTGGCTTCGCCCCCGAAGGCAAAGGCCACGGGCTGCGCCTGAGGGCTGCGCGCGAGGTGGTAGACGGCATACCAGGTTGCGGCCAGCGTCAGCGCCAAAAGCGCCATGAAGGGCAGGCGCGACGCCAGGTCAGCCGGCAGGAAGGGCAACAGACGAATCGCCCCAGCGCCCAGCCAGAATGGCAGCAGGCTTTCGTAGCCTGCGTGCTGGGCCGCAGTCTGCGGCTCAAACCAGGGGCTCAGGCCGAGTACCAATTCCTGCATGGTGCCAAAGGCGGTTGCATCGGCTGACTTCCAGGGGCCTCGGCCGACAAAGCCGGCCAGCACATAGGCGATGCAAAAAAGCCAAAGCGCCGCCCGAGGCAGTCGCCTGACGGCGGCATTGGCAACGATGGCAGGTGAGGGTCGGTTCAAGGCAGATTGCGCTGAGGTCGCATGAAGTTCTATTTTGCCCCTACGTCGGCCGGCGCAAGGTCTGGGTCGATCGCCCGGTCCGGGCCCCCTGCACGTGTGAGACGCATGAGACAAAAAAAAGCAGCCTGCTTGCAGGCTGCTTGTCTTGTAGGCGCCAGGCGCTTATTTGGCCGCTGCGCTCTTGCCAAAGCGGTTGCGGAACTTTTCGACGCGACCGCCCATGTTGTCCACTGATTTTTGCGTGCCGGTGTAGAAGGGATGCGATTCGCTCGAGGTGTCGAGCTTGAACAGGGGAAGCTCGCGCCCGTCGTCCATCTTGATCATCTCCTTGGTGTTCGCGCAGGAACGGGTGACGAACTTGAAGTTGTTGGACATGTCCAGGAAGCAAACGTCTCGGTAGTTGGGGTGTATGCCGTCTTTCATGGTCTTTCCTTGTCAGCTGCGGCAGCCACAGCCGGCACCGGCCGGCAGTACTTTCCGCAAAGCCTGCTATTGTGTCATATTCTGGGCCCGGACCCCCGCAAGCCCGGGGAGGGCCCGGAGTGCCGGATCAACCGCCCCGGCGCATCATGTCGAAGAACTCATGGTTGTTCTTCGTGGCTTTCATGTTCTTGAGCATGAGCTCCATGGACTCGATCTCGTCCATGTTGTACATAAACTGGCGCAGAATACGTGACTTTTGCAGGATCTCAGGCGCCAGGAGCAGCTCTTCCTTGCGGGTGCCGCTGCGGTTGAGGTTGATCGCAGGGAACACGCGCTTTTCATACAGGCGCCGGTCCAGGTGGATCTCGCAGTTGCCCGTGCCCTTGAACTCCTCGAAGATCACCTCATCCATGCGGCTGCCGGTGTCGATTAGCGCGGTGCCGATGATGGTCAGGCTGCCGCCTTCCTCGATCTTGCGGGCTGCGCCGAAAAAGCGCTTGGGGCGTTGCAGGGCGTTGGCGTCCACGCCGCCGGTGAGCACCTTGCCAGAGGAGGGCAGCACATTGTTGTAGGCCCTGGCCAGGCGCGTGATGGAGTCCAGCAGGATCACGACGTCCTTGCCCAACTCAACCAGGCGCTTGGCCCGCTCGATCACCATCTCGGCCACGTGCACGTGGCGGGCGGCTGGCTCGTCGAAGGTCGATGAGATCACCTCTGCGCGCACGCTGCGCTGCATCTCGGTCACCTCTTCAGGGCGCTCGTCGACCAGAAGCACCATCATTTCCACCTCAGGGTAGTTGGCGGTGATGGCGTGGGCGATGTTTTGCATCATCACCGTCTTACCCGACTTCGGGGGTGCCACCAGCAAGGCCCGCTGGCCTTTGCCGATGGGGGCGATGATGTCGATGATGCGGCTGGTGAGGTTTTCCTCGGCCTTGATGTCGCGCTCGAGCTTGAACTGCTCACGCGGGAACAAGGGCGTGAGGTTCTCGAACATCACTTTGTGCTTGTTCTGCTCAGGCGCCAGGTTGTTGATCTTGTCGAGCTTGTTGAGCGCAAAGTAGCGCTCGCCGTCCTTGGGCGTGCGCACCTCACCTTCGATCATGTCGCCGGTGTGCAGGTTAAAGCGGCGGATCTGGCTGGGGCTGATGTAGATGTCGTCGGTCGAAGCGGTGTAGCTCGAATCGGGGTCGCGCAGGAAGCCAAAGCCGTCGGGCAGCACTTCGAGCACGCCATCGGCCACGATGGTCTCGCCGGTCTTGGCGCGCTTCTTGATGATCGCAAACATCAGCTCTTGCTTGCGCATGCGGCCAACGTTTTCGATCTCAAGGGCCTCGGCCTGCTTGAGCACTTCCGACACGTGCTGTGCCTTGAGTTCCTTCAGATGCATGGGTGATCCTGCGTCAGAGCTCATCCCCGGCGGGGATGCAAAAGAAAAGGGATGGGGGGAAGCTTGCGGATGGGGCAGCGCAGGCCAGTTAGGCCGTTTCCCCAGGTTCGGCTCACCGAGCCGAATCAGAATTTCGATGGGATTATGACAGACAAATCACAGGCCACCCAAAAGCTGCCAGTCGATTGTCTGGTCGCCCGGCGGCCAGGACGAGGAGCCTGCCGGGGGCGACTGCAGCAGCGTCAGCTGTCAGGCCAGCTGTTGGTCGATAAAGTCGGTCAGTTGGGCTTTGCTCAGGGCGCCGACCTTGGTGGCCGCCAGTTGCCCGTTCTTGAACAGCATCAAGGTGGGGATGCCGCGGATGCCAAACTTGGCCGGGATGTCCTGGTTTTCGTCGACGTTCATTTTGGCGATCTGCAGCTTGCCCTGGTAGCCATTGGCCACTTCGTCGAGGATGGGGGCGATCATTCGGCACGGCCCGCACCACTGGGCCCAATAGTCGACCAGCACCGGCTGGCTCGACTGCAGGACGTCGGTCTCGAAACTGGCGTCGGTGACATGCTTGATCAGCTCGCTGGCCATGATGGGCTTCCTTTCCTGGATCGCGGGGTTCGGGATAAAGTGAAGTAAATTGTGGCAGAAACTCCTGCTCTGCGTGGTCTGGCCATCGTGTCGACCTTGCCGGCACGACTGCACCCCTGTTTACCATCTGCGAGGCCTTGTTGTGTCGGAGCCGATGACTTGTGAGCATTTCAACGAGCGGCGCTGGCATGCGTTGATCGAGGCCATCGAGCGTCTGATGGTCCAGCGCGCCTGCCATCCGTCGGCGTGCGTGGTGCTCGTGCCCTATGCTCAGCTGATGGCGCAGGCCCGGCAGGCCTGGGTGCGGCGTGCAGGCCGCGAGGGCGCGTGTTATCTGCCGCAGATCGAGACCACGCAGAACTGGGCGCGCAACCTTTGGGCTGCGCGCGGCGGATACCGCGCTGCTGAGCACGACCTGCGCGAGCAGGCCGCTTTCGATCAGCTGTCGGCCGCCCATTGGCTCGATGCCCTGGGCCTGTCGGCCCAGCGCGATGTGCTCATGGCCCCGCTGATCGAGGCGGCGGGCTCGCTGGCGCGAAGGGCGGCGGCAATCGCACCGACCGAGCGAGCCGCCTGGCGCGAGCGGCTGACGCAGGAGTTGACCGCGGGTCTGGGCGCCCAGGCCTTGCGCCATGAGGCGTCGGTGGCACAGCTGGCTCTGGCCTGGGCAGGCAGTTCGTCCTACGAAACCGACATCTTGTTCGAGCAGCAAACGACCTTGCTGGTGGTGCTTGAGGGTTGGCAGGCCGATCCCTTGGCCCAGGCCCTGATGCAGCGCCTAGGACCGCACGCGGTGGCGCTGCCTTTGGCCTTAGCCCAGGAGCCGCGCGGCCGCATTGCGCTGCAGCGCGCAGCCGACCGGCAAGACGAGGCTGAGCGTGCCGCCGCCTGCGTGTTGCGCCATCTGCAGCAGGGTCAAGAGCCCGTGGGCCTGATCGCGCAGGACCGGCTGCTGACGCGGCGCATCGCCGCGCTGCTGGCCGGTCGCGGTGTGGCCATCCGCGACGAGACCGGCTGGAAGCTGTCGACCACCCGCGCTGCAGCTCGCCTTATGGCGCTGCTGCGTGCGTCTGCGGCCGGCGCGTCTTGCGACGAGGTGCTGGCCTGGATCAAGCCATTGCCTGGGCTCGATGCCGGTCAGCTCGAGCGGGCCGAGGCCGAGCTGCGCGAAGCGCGGCTGCGCTGCTGGAGCGATGTGGGCCCAGCCTGCGAAAACGCCTGGGCCCTGGCGGCTCGGCTGCGACCGTGGCAGCAGGCTTTGCGCGGTGTGCGGCCGGTGGCGCATTGGCTCGAGCAGCTGGACCGCGTGCTGCACGAGTGCGGCATGTGGGATGAGCTGGCCGCCGATGTGGCCGGCCAGGCGGTTTTCGATGCCCTGTGCCTGCACGATCCGCAGCCTTTGGTGGGTGCTCAGGCTCAGCCGCCTATGAGCGCGCGTGCCTTCACGCAGTGGGTGGCCGCCTGCCTGGAGGCCGGCACCTTTTCCCCGGTGCATCCGGCCCGAGCGCAAGTGGTCGTCTTGCCCATGGCGCAACTGTTGGGTCGCTGCCTGGCTGCGCTGGTGCTCCCCGGGGCCGATGAGGTGCAGATGCCGGCCTGGCCGCAGCCGACCGGGCCGTGGACGGCGCGCCAGCGCCAGTTGCTGGGCTTGCCGGCTGCGCAGGAACTGGCCGCCAGCGCACATCGGGCTTGGCTGCACGCTTTGGCGCATGCGTCGGTTGATGTCCTCTGGCGTCAAAGCGACAGCGGCGAGCGTCGCATGGCGTCGGCCTGGGTGCAGGCGCTCATGCTGGAGGGTGCCCACGAGGGTGAGGCCGATGGCGCGGCCGATGCGCGCGATCTGCGCGCCATCGATTGGGCGCCGCAGGTGATGGCGCAAGCTCGCGGCGACGGCATGCCGGTCGAGCGTCTTTCGGCTTCGGCCTACGACGACCTGCGCAACTGCCCGTACCGTTTTTTTGCTCTGCGCCAACTCGCCTTGGCGCCGGTGCAGGAAATCGAGGCCGATATCGACCGCCGAGATTTTGGCAACTGGCTGCATGCCACGCTCTTTGCGTTTCATGCGCAGCTGCAGGCCGAGCCAGCGCCAAGCGAGCAGCGGCGCGCGCAGCTGTTTGATCTGGCGGCGCAGCAGGCCTTGCTTCAGACGGGGATGCAGCGGGCCGATTTCTTGCCCTACGAGGCCAGCGTGCCGGCCTTGCGCCAGGGGTATTTGCAGTGGCTGGCCGCGCACGAGGCCAGCGGCCATCGCTTTGTACAGGCCGAGCAGTGGCTCGAGCGCGACCTCGATGGGGTCAAGCTGGTGGGCAAGATCGATCGCATGGACCTCGATGCACAGGGCGGTGCTTTGCTCCTTGACTACAAAAGCGAGTCCGTCGAGAAAACCCGCGAGCGGATCAAGTGCGCCGATGAAGACACACAACTGGCTTTTTATGCGGCCTTGCTGGGCCAGGAGCCGGTTGCTGCCGCCTACCTCAATGTTGGCGAACGCGGCCAGACCAAGGTCTATCCCCAAGACGAGGTGTCGCTCTGGCGCGATCGCATCGTCCGCGCCGTGCAGGATGACGTTTCGCGTCTGCACAGCGGTGAGCCATTGCGGGCGTTGGGTCAGGGCCGCTCGTGTGAGCACTGCAAGGCTCGTGGCCTGTGCCGCCGCGATTTTGTTCAGGACGCGCCGTGAACCCGCGCGAGGCGATCGCCCTAAAGATCAACGATCAGCCGGTGCCGGCTGAGCAGTTCTACGCCGTGGCCTGCGATCCCAGACGCAGCGTGGCCGTCGAGGCCTGCGCTGGCGCCGGCAAAACCTGGATTTTGGTCTCGCGCATGCTGCGGGCTCTGTTGTCCGACGACGCGCTGCACGCCTGCCAGCCCCACGAAATCCTGGCCATCACCTTCACCCGCAAGGCCGCTGGCGAGATGCGCGAGCGCCTGACCGAATGGCTGCGCGAGTTTGCGCTGGCCGACACGCCGCGGCTCCTGCAGGCCCTGAGCGAGCGCGGCGTGCCCGGCTTGCACGAGCCCGAACGTGCGCAAGCGCTGTGCCAGCGACTCAAGCAGCTGTATCCGTCCTTGCTTGCGGGCGGCCGGTCGGTGCAGATCCGCACCTTCCACGGCTGGTTTTCCTCTTTGCTGCGAACCGCACCGTTGGCGCTGCTGCAGCAGTTGCGCCTGCCCGTGCAGTACGAACTGCTCGAAGACGACAGCCAGGTCAAGGTGTTGGCGTGGCGCCGCTTTCTGGCGGCCTTGGCCGAGCAGCCCGACTTTCGGGCCGATTTTGAAGCCTTGGTCCATGAGCACGGCCGCTCGCAGACCCACAAGGCCTTGATGGCTGCTCTGGACAAGCGGGTCGAGTTCGAGCTGGCCGATGCAGCAGGGCGGGTGCAGACCTCGGTGCGCACCATCGCCGAGCAGTTCGAGCGCTGTCGCGGGCTCAACCAATGCGCCGACTTGCTGGACGCACCGATGGAGACGGCTTTGTTGCTCGAAGCAGCGCGCGCGCTGCAGGCGCTGCCAGCGCCCAGCTTTGCGGAAAAAGGCCGGCAGCTCGAGCAGGCGCTGACACAGCGCGACCTCGATGGGGTGATCGCGGCCTTGCTCACTGCCAAGGGCGAGGAGCGAAAATTTGGGTCGGCCGGATCGCATCCGGCGCTGCGGCAGGCGCAGGCGCTGGCCTTGCAACTGCAGGAGATCGTGCGGCAAGAGCAGGCTTGGCTGCACCAGCAGCGCATGACGCGGCTGACCCGCCTGTTGATCGAGCAGGCCCGCGCACTCAAGTTCGAGCGCGGCTGGATCGACATGAACGACATCGAGC